>JBEKPZ010000038.1:0-33784 GCA_049520215.1 Bryobacteraceae bacterium
GCCGTGGGCCACGGCCTGGAAGCGGATTTCAACCGCAAGGGCGTTTCCGCCTTCAGCGGCCGCATGGGCCAGCGGGTGGCGAGCGAATTGTGCACCGTGATCGACGATGGCACCATCTCGAACCGCCGCGGCTCGCTCAATGTGGATGACGAAGGCCATCCGACGCGCCGCAACGTGCTGATCGAAAATGGCGTGCTCACCGGCTACCTGCAGGACAAGCTCTCCAGCCGGCTGATGAAGTCGGCCTCCACCGGCAGCGGCCGGCGTGAGAGCTACGCGCATATCCCCATGCCGCGCATGACCAACACCTTCATGCTGGCGGGCGAAAGCGATCCCGAGGAGATCATCCGCTCGGTGCCCAAAGGCCTCTATTGCCCCGATTTCGGCGGGGGCCAGGTGGATATCACCAGCGGCAATTTCGTCTTTTCGGCCGCGGAAAGCTATCTTATCGAAGATGGCCGCGTGACCCGCCCCGTGCGCAACGTCACGCTGATCGGCAACGGGCCGGAAGCGTTGAAATACGTCAGTATGGTGGGCGACGATCTGAGGCTCGACGAGGGCATTGGCGTGTGCGGCAAGGAGGGGCAAAGCGTGCCGGTGGGCGTGGGGATTCCCACCATCAAGATCGACCGCATGACGGTGGGGGGCACGGCGTGAGCGCGTTGTGGGGCAGGCCCCCGGCCTGCGGCGGCCTCTCAGGCCGCCCTGAGGGAGCGGATTATGCGGGCATGGCCGCGGAGATCATCGCGCAGGCGCTGGTGGCGGGCGCCACCGATGCGGAATGCACCATCAGCGAAGGCGACGAATTTTCCGCCAACGTGCGACTGCGTGAAGTGGAAACCTTGAAGGAAGCCGGGTCGCGGGGCGCGGGACTGCGCATCCTGAAGGGCCTCCATACCGGTTCGGCGTACACCTCCGACCTGTCGGCCGCGGGCATTGCCCACATGGTGCGCTCGGCGATCGAACTGGCCGAGATCACCACCGCGGACCCGCACGCCGGCCTGCCGGAGCCGGCCGAGTTGGGCTCCATCGCCGGCGACCTGGGGATGTACTCGAGCGATGTGGAGGGCTTGGCCACGGAGCTGAAGATCGACATGGCGCGGCGCGCCGAAGATGCCGCATTGCGTGCGGACCCGCGCATTACCAACTCCGAGGGCGCATCGTTCGACACGCACCTGGGCCGGCATGCCTTCGCCAACTCGCGCGGATTCGCGGGCGAGTATCGCGCCAGCTACTGTTCGCTGTCCACCGTACCGGTGGCGCGCGAGGGCGAATCCATGGAACGCGATTACTGGTTCACAACGGCGCGCGCGTTTGCCGGCCTGGAGAAGCCCGAAGAAGTGGGCCGCATCGCCGCCCAGCGCGCTGTGCGGCGGCTGGGCGCACGGAAGGTGGAGACGCAAAAGGTGCCGGTCGTTTTTGAGCCGCGCACCGCGCGCACGCTGCTCGACAACATCTTCGATGCCGTGCATGGCGGCGCGATTTATCGCAACGAATCGTTCCTGGCGGGCAAGCTGGGCGAGCGCGTGGCGTCCGAAAAGCTGACAGTGATCGATGACGGCACCATCCCCGGCTTGTTCGGCACATCGCCGTTCGATGACGAGGGCGTGCCCACACGGCGCACAGTGGTGATCGAGAACGGCGTGCTGCGCAGCTACCTGCTGAACACCTACACGGCGCGCAAGCTGGGGCTGCGTACGACGGGCAACGCATCGCGCGGCCTGGCGGGCAACGCCGGCGTAGGCAATGGCAACCTTTATATCGAGAGAGGCAGCGCACCGCCCGAGCAACTCATCGCGGGCATTCGCGACGGTTTCTACGTGACCGAACTGATGGGTTTCGGCGTGAATATCGTGACCGGGGACTACTCGCGCGGGGCGGCCGGTCTGTGGATACGCAACGGCGAACTGGCATTTCCGGTTTCCGAAGTGACCATCGCGGGAACGCTGCAACAGATGCTGCTGAATCTGGAGGGCGTTGGGGCGGACCTGGAGTTCAGGGGGTCGATGGCTTCGCCGACCCTGGTGGTGGCGGAGATGACGGTTGGGGGTCGGTAAGCCCCTCGGTTTTTCTTGCGATACGGCGCTGAGCCAATATATAATCCTCCCAATATGGCTGCCAACAAGAACATCCGGAACATCCGGCCTGAGGAACCAGACCGATTCGAGTGGGATGATGCCGACCCGGCGAAGTCGCTTCAGAAGATTCGAAACGCTGTAGAGGTAGAAGGGCAAAAAGCGATCGACTGGTATTGGAAAGCCAAGCGCTGGAAGAGAATACCGTCGCAGTCGATCCAGTTCTGCGCGCTGTTGTTGACGGCGGCCGCCGGCCTGGTGCCTATCATTCTCCAAGTGGTCAAGAATGCGCGGGCGGTGACCACCGTCACCGACTCGGGACCCTTGGCCTCATTGTTCGTCGGCATTGCCGCGGCGCTACTCGGCCTCGATAAGGCGTTCGGCTACTCAAGCGGATGGACGCGCTACGTATTAACGGCCACCTCCATGACCAAACTGCTGCACGAATTCCGGATGGATTGGATTGCCCTAAGAGCGGCTGCAGTCGTACCGCCGACGGCTGAACAGCGAGCCGCCATGATTCAACGGGCGAAGGAATTCGTTTCCACGATACAGGGCATGACCGGGCAGGAAACCAAGGACTGGGCAACCGAATTCCAAAGCAATATGGCGCAGATGGAGAAAGATCTCAAAACTCAACTGGACTCGCTGAAGGCTCAGGTGGACAAGGAGGCCAAGGATAAGGAAGCGGCAACCAAGGCTGGGGCCATTGAGTTGACGGTCACGAACGCAGACAAGACGGACGGCTTCAGCTTCGACGTTGTTTTGCAGGGGCAATCCGGCAAGTCCACAGACTCAGTCTCCAATTCCAAGGTTTGGACCCGCATCGGCACCGTTCCCGGCCAATACAGCATTACTGTCAATGCCAAGTATAAAGGGAGCATCGTCTCCACCGCAACGATAGTCGATGTCAAGCCTGGAGAAACCGAAAAGCCCTCGGTAACGCTGCCAATGGCGTGAGGGAACTCCAGGTGGTAATATCGTCACGGTGGCCAGTAAAACAGCAACTGAGCAAAAGGGCGTTCCCGTAGCGGTGCTCGCAGTGGGGCTCGTCGTCATTCTGGGCGCGGGCTGCTTCCTGTACCTCGATCGCGTGTCGCACCGCCCGCCGCCGGCGCCCGCGCCGCTCACACCCGAAGCCAAGGCCTACGTGCACAACCTGCAGTTGATGGACGTCGACATGCAGAAGCACGAAAGCTATATGAAGCAGGCGGTGGTCGAGATCACCGGCAAGATCGGCAACAACGGCAGCCGCGCGCTGCGGGTGGTCGCGATCAACTGCGTGTTCTACGATCCTTATGGCCAACTGGTGCTGCGCGAACGGGTGCCCATCGTGGGCCAGAAGATCGGCGGCCTGGCGCCGGGCGAGATCAAGAATTTCCGGCTGGCCTTCGACGATATTCCGGATAGCTGGAACCAGGCGTTGCCGCAACTGGTGATCGCGCAAATCGTTTTCGGCTAGTCCCGGTTAACATGTCCTCGCCCGCTGCGATCGGCTTCCGCGCGCATTCCGGATGGGCAGCGGCTGTAGCTGTCACCGGACCTCCGGGTGCGCCCGTGGTGGTCACGCGGCGGCGCATCGAGATGCGCGAGCGGGGCGCGGCTGGCCCATCGCAGCCGTACCATGCAGCCGTGGGCCTGGACATCCGCGAAGCTGAACAATTGGTGGCGGACTGCGCGGCGCGCGCGGCGGCCCTGGCTGCCACCGGTTTGCGCGTTATCGTCGAAGATCTGCGGCAACTCGGCCATCCAGTGGTTGGCTGCGGTCTGTTGCTGGGGTCGGGCAGGCCTTTGCCGCCACTCGAAAAGATTCTGGCTTCTCACCCGCTGCTGCACACCGCGGAGGGCGAACTGTTTCGCGAGGCGTTGCGCGCCGCCAGCCGGGTGTGTGCATTGCCGCTCACCGCCGTCAAGGAGCGTGAACTGTTCACGCACGCCGCGGACGAACTGGGTCTTCCGGCCACCCAGGTTGAGCGGCACGTGGCTGCCATGGGAAAGGCTATCGGCCCACCTTGGCGGCAGGATGAAAAGCTCGCCGCAGTCGCGGCCTGCCTGGCACTGGCGCAGGCGCTGGGCCGCCGCCAGACCGGCTCCCGGACTCAAAAGCCGTAATCCCGTTGCCGGAGCCCATCTTTGTAGGCTTCCTTCGCCGCTTTTGCTTTGTCCTGGGCGTCCTGTTCTTTGAAGCCTGCCTGGTCCCAGCGCTCCCACGCAGGGAGAGAGTAGTCGGACGTTGCGAGGGCTTCCTCTTCGCGAATGGCGATGACCCATTGATCAACCGCAGCTTTGTAGGCCTGCTGTAAGGCATCTAGTTCCGCATTGTCAATAGGCACTCTCCTATGGTAGCCGAGGAAAGTGACAATTTGATGTCAGGTGGAAGGGCAACTCTCCAGCGTCTGGCGCCTGCCGCGGTGATACTCGGCCAGTTGCGCATTCGCCGTGGCGATCGTCCGCAATTCATCCACCACGCGCGGCAAGACGCGCCCGGGAACTACGGTGTACAATTCGTCCTCGCCCAGATCGGTGTAGACGCGGTTGCCAATGCAGCCCGAACTGGTGATCACGCCCTGCGCGAGCGCGGCGGGCAGCGCCATGCAGGTAGGACGCGGCAGCAGCGGCGCATTGGCCATCACGCCGGCACGCAGCGCCGCTTCGCCCAGCAGCATCAGACCCGCGGGGCGCCCCGCGAAGATCACCACATCCGGTTCCACCGGGGTCTCTCCGAGCGGCGCATAAACCACCGCGGCGGGCGGCTCGGGCAGGCGCGGGATGCCGGGGACCTCCTCCATCTTCACGTAGCCCAGCGTGCCCATCAGCGACAGGGTCTGCTCCAGTTCTGGCGCGCGGTCGGGCGGCAGGGCGATGTTGTGGGTGTAGCTTCCGATGGGGCAGTTGTAGTGGTCGCCGGGCACGGTGTAGAAAGCGCGCCCGTCCGCCGCCAGGCGCCAGAAGCTGCATCCGGCTGGCATGGCGCCTTCAAACTTCGCGACACCGGCGGGCGGCGCTTTGAGGAACGCCACCGCGACGGGGCGCCGTCGCAGTCCGAGTGTTTCCGACAACTGCCGTTCGATGCTCGTGTAGTCGATCATTCAACCAGTATATCCGCGGCCGGCATTTTTTATTCTTGACCTGTCTATAGCTGCAGGGTTGACACTGGGACCTGGGACACGTTACACAATGTTGACTGTTTCCAAACTCGCTGGGCGCTGCGGTTTGAGCCGCGGCACGCTGCTGTATTACGAATCCATCGGGCTATTGAAGCCGCCCGCCAGGAGCGCCGCCAACTACCGGCGTTACGGCGAGCGGGATTTCGAGCGCTTACAGCAGATTTGCGCCTATCGGCATGCAGGGCTGACGCTGAACGATATTCGCGCGATCCTGATCAAGCCGGACCGGCGCGAGAGCGATGCGGCGGCGGTCCTGAAACGGCGCCTCGTGGCGCTCGACGGCGAGATCGAAACCCGGCGCGCCCACCAGCGCGCCATTCTGAAGCTGCTTCAAAGCGATTCGATTGGGAGAAACAAAATGATCACAAAAGAGAAATGGGTTTCCATTATGAAAGCTTCGGGGCTGACCGAGGCGGACATGCACCGCTGGCATGCGGAGTTCGAGAAGGCGGCGCCGGAGGAGCATCAGGAGTTCTTGGAATTCTTGCACATTCCGGCGGCGGAGATTCGCACCATAAGGGATTGGAGCGCACGCGGCGAAGGAGTGGCCTGAGAAGCGGCCTTACAGGCTGAAGCCTGTGCTACCAGCTCAGGCCGTACCCATACTGGAACAGCGGGTTGTAGTTCGGGTCGCCCCGGTGCACGCCAACCTGCGCCATCGAGCGCGGCCACGAGAAGCTCAGTTTGCCCGAGGGTTTATAAGCGCCGAATAACACGTCCGCCACGCCGTCGCCTTCGGTGCCGGGCAGCCACGCGGCGACGAAGGCGTCGGCTTTACCGATCACCTTATCGAGAATCAAGGGGCGGCCCGAGAGCAGGATCACCACCACCGGAATCCCGGCCGCTTTCATGTTATCCACGGCGGCCACGTCTTCCGGCGCCAGGCTCAAATCGCTGCGATCACCGGCGGTTTCGGCATAGGGCGTCTCGCCGATCACCACCACGCCGACGTCAGCGCCGGCCGCCCCTTTGCCATCCAAGGCGAACGTCACTTTGGTCTCCTTCGGCACAGCCTTCCTGATGGCCTGCAGAACGGTCGTGCCGCCGGGCATGGCGTTGCCGCTCTGGCCTTGCCACGAAATCGTCCATCCGCCGCACTGATTGCCCATATCGTCGGCGCTCTTTCCGCCAACGTGGATGCGCTTCGCCGATTTTGCCAGCGGCAGCGTCCCATGCTCGTTCTTCAGCAGCACCAGCGACTGCCGGACGGCATCGCGCGCCACCGCGCGGTGCTCCGCCGACCCAAACTGCTTCCAAAGCTGGCGGTCTGCAAGCTTTCCATGGTTTTGGTCCATCAGGCCCATGGCGATCTTTACGCGCAGAATGCGGCGCACCGCGTCGTCGATCCGCGCCATGGGCACCGTGCCGTCCTGGGCCGCTTCCTTCAGCCTGGCGATGAACTCCTGGTAGCGTTCCGGCACCATCACCATATCCATGCCGGCGTTGATCGACATGGCGATCTTGTGCTTGTAATCGCCGGGCAGCTCGTCGATGGCGGCGAAATCCGAAATCAGGAAGCCTTCGAAGCCCAGTTCTTCCTTCAGGACCTCCGTGAGCAGGCGCTTGTTGCCCGACATTTTCAAGCCATTCCAACTGCTGTAAGACGGCATGATGGAGCCCACGCCCGCGCGAATTGTCGTGATATAGCCCTGCATGTGGATCTGGCGCAGGGTTTTTTCATCCAGGCGCGTATCGCCTCGATCCAGCAGGTGGGGACCAATGGTGCTGCTGCCATAAGCGGTGCCGCCGTCGCCCGCGTAGTGCTTGGCGCAACCCAGGATCGACAGAGGGTCGGCCAGTCCTGCGCCCTGCAACCCGCGGACGGCGGCCGCTCCCAACTCTTTGACGCCGTCCGGTTCTTCGGCGTAGCCCTCATAAGTGCGGCCCCAACGAATGTCGCGCGGCACGGTGACGCACGGCGCGAAGCCCCAGTTGATGCCGGTGGCGCGCACTTCCAGCGCCGTGATGCGCGCGATCTTCTCGATCAGGGCGGGATTGCGCGTCGCGCCCAGCCCGATGTTATGCGGAAATACGACGGCGCCCAGGACGTTGTTGTGCCCGTGCACCGCGTCCACGCCGTACAGCAGCGGTATCGCGAGGCGCGTCTCCAGCGAGCGCTTCTGATAGCGGTCGATCAGGTTGGCCCAGGCTTCCAGGCTGTTGCCTTCCTTAGGGTCCGAATCCGCCCCGCTCAATACCGATCCCAGATAGTATTTCGCGATATCCGCATCGGACTTCAGGTAGAGTTGGTCGGGCTGCGTCATCTGCCCAACCTTTTCGTCGAGCGTCATTTTCGCGAGCAGCGCGTTCGCGCGGGAATCGAACGAGGAGAGCTTTTGCGGTCCCGGCGCGGAGGTGGCAATCAGGCAGCCCAGCCCGGCCAGGCATAAGATGGCGGCAAAACGAAATCGGACCATAAGAGGGGATCATAGCACTCGGTGGGACAGTCCTCCCGGCCTGTCCATGCCCTCGATAAGAATTTTGGATTCGACAATCGGACACCCGGCTCTTTAGACTGGATATATGCGGACCGCCACGCCAGCCGTTTCGGAAGGCTCCTCCCAAGTTGCACTTTTGCACCATATCAGCAGCATCGTCAGCTCCGACCTGAGCCTGGAGAAAATGCTGCAAGAACTGATCTCCCTGACGCTCGAAACCACGCGCTGCGACGCTTGCCTGGTCTACCTGGTAGAGCATGCCACCAACGAAGTGGTGCTGCAGGCCTCGCAATTGCCGCACGCTTCGGAGATCGGCAACATTCGCCTCAAGATAGGCGAAGGCATCACGGGCTGGGTGGCCCAGCACAACTCCGTTGTGGCGCTGTCGAACAATGCTTCCGCCGACGCCCGTTTTAAGACCTTCCAAACCCTGCCGGAGGACACTTTCGACGCTTTCCTTTCGGTGCCGCTGGTGAGCGGCGGCGATCTGATCGGCGTCATCAATGTGCATCACCGCGCGCCGCACGCGCATGCGCCGGAGGAGATCGCGCTGGTCAGCTTCATTGGCGAGCAGATGGGCGTGGCCATTGCCAAGTGGCGCCTGGAAGAGCGCTCCGAAACCGCGGCGAAACGCATGGAGACGCTGGCGGCGGTGGCCCAAACCATCTCCGCCGAAAACTATCTGGACCGCATCCTGCAAGCCATTTCGGAGATGGTAGCGGAGACCCTGGATTCGCCCGTCTGTTCCATCATGCTGATCGACGAAGACCGCCGCGAACTGGTGATTTCGGCGGCGCGCTGCTCTTCGCCGGACTACCTGCATAAGATGCCGTTGAAGATCGAAGATTCGCTGATTGGCCGCGTAGTGCGAGAGGGCCGCCCCATTACGGTTCCCAACGTGCTCGCCGAGAAACAATTCCGCTACCCGGAACTGGCGCGCAAGACCGGTCTGGCGTCGCTGCTTTCCGTGCCGCTGTTGACGCGCGAGAAAGTGATCGGCACCATCAACATCTACACGCGCGAGCAGCGCGCCTTTTCCGACGAGGAGATCGGTTTCGTAAAGGCCGTGGCCGGCCAGGCGGCGGTCGCCATCGAGAACGCGCGCCTGATGTCGGAAACGCTGGAGATGAAGCGGACGCTGGAGGCCCGTAAGCTGGTCGAGCGCGCCAAGGGTATCCTGCAACAGAAGTACAACCTCACCGAAGAGGAAGCTTACCTGCGCCTGCGCAATGAGAGCCGGCGGCTGCGGCGTCCCATGCGCGATCTGGCCGAAGCGGTGATTCTGGCCGACGATCTGCGGCGGGTCGGGGAGAATCCCAGGCCGGGCCGTCCTGCCGCGGAGACACCTGCGCGCGCGGAGTCCATTAGCGAGTAGGCGGGCTACGTCTATCCAGCCCCCGCGATTCGGCTTGCGCAACAAGCAACCGCCAGTTGCGGTGCGGTGCGGTATGCTAGATGGACGCGTTCCGACGCGCCAAAACCAGGCTGCGCCGGGGACTGCGCAAATTCTCGTTTCGGGAGAGGAAAGCAAATGACGCGCACGTTAACTTTGTTTCTGACGATCCTTTTGTTCGCATCGGTAGCAGCTTGGGCGGCCGACAACCCGGTGGTGGGGACATGGGACGTCGTTAGCACCGACGATTCCGGGCAACCCACCAACTGGACTCTAACTGTCAAGGACGATGGCGGGAAGCTGAGCGGGACGTTGAGCGGCGATATGGGCGACCTAACGCTTGTAGACGCCAAACTGGATGGCAACACCTTCAGCTTCAAGGTAGTGGTGAACGAAGCGACTTACACGACCGAAGGCACTGTCGACGGCAAGAAATTCGACGGTAAGTTCAAGGGACCGGAAGCGGCCGGTACGGTCAAGGGCACTAAGCGATCATAAGGATTCGGCGGGGGTGCAAGGCAGTGGATCCGCCCCCGCCCACCTACTTCCGTTTGATTTCCACGCGCGCGGAGCCGCCGTTGGCGTCGGTGAATTCGTAAATCTCCGGCGTCGCGGAAACCTGTTTGATGGCAGCCTGCTTCCAAGGCAGTTTCCGGTCCGCCGCACCTTCCTGATACCACCCGCTCAAGATGTACTCCTTGGCATCTTTCGAACCCCAGGCGGAGCAGGTGTCGATCCAATACCTGGCAGGGCCGGGCGTGCCCTGGCTATCCTGAGCCCACTGGTGTTTCCAGTGATCGTGGCCATGCATGACGCAGAAGAAATAGAGGTCCATGCGCTTGCAGTATTGGCTCTCGAAGACATCCACATGGAAGGATCGCTGCCAGCCTCCCGGCGAGAAGGTAGTTTCTAGTTTTAATTCCTCCTGAGGGTTGGTGGAGCCATCGCAAGGGAAACGGCTGGCGATCCGGACGCCTTGGACACGATCTACAAGGTCCTCGGCGCGGTGGGAGCGGGCGAACACGCCGGCTCCAAGTCCCAGGACGGCCAGCGAGGCGATAGCAATGGAAGGTCGGATCATGAAGCGACTATTTTAGCTCTTGGAGGGGCGGGTCTGGAGACCCTCCGCAGGCGTGGACGCCAGCCCCACGATGACGATGAATACACGATACAATAGCGGCGCGAGGTGTGATATGCGGAAGTACCGAGTTGGATTGTGGTTGGCGGCCGTGGCGGTGGTGTCCGGCGCTGGGTGCCAGAGTGCGCTGGCACAGAATAAGTTCGAGGTAGTAACCGGGAAAGCCTTCGATTCGGCGGTGCCCAAGGATTTCTACCTGGAGGGCAACGCTATTCCCACCGAGAAGCGCAACGCCGTCCTGGTGAAATCGCCTGCCGGCGCGCGTGCGCTGTTCGCGCTGATCGACACGACTGGGTACGCCGCCAGCATCAAGGCAAAGTATGTCGGAATGATCGTTACCGAGGGGGACCTCACGTTGTGCGGGCATAAGGTCACGGTGGGGAGCTACGGCTTCGGCTGGGAGTTGCCCGGAACGGGCGTGGATGCGCCGGGTAAGTTCTCGCTCTACAACCAGGCCGGCGCGGCGGTGGCCGACTGCACGGCGGAGCGGCAGGCGGATCTGAAGCTGCCGCGGCCGTTGCAGGTGGTGGTCGCGCCGGACGGCTCCGCGCGGCTATACCACGGCAAGCACTACGTCGCGCTACAGTAGCGTTCCATGGCCATCATTGCCGTCGCGGGACGCAAGGGCGGAGTGGGCAAATCCACGATCGCCGGGAATCTGGCGGCGGAGTTTGCGGCTATGAAGCGGAGCGTGCGGGTGCTGGACGCCGATCCGCAGCACAGCCTGGTGGCTTGGGCCGCGCAGGGCGACGGCATGCTGGCGCGCGCGGTGGAGCAAGTGGAAGGGGGCGACGGGGCCTTGCGGGCGCGCGTCCGGCAGGCTGAAAAAGACGCCGACATGGTGCTGATCGACACGCCGCCGGGCGCGCCCGAGATCGCCTACGAAGCGGCGCTGGTGGCGGATCTGATGCTGCTGCCCTGCGGCGCGTCGCCGCTGGATCTATTTGCGCTGAAGGAAGCCCTGTCGCTGGCATTGAAGGCGCGCGCCGAGCGGCGGTCGAAGAAGCCGCGCATCCGGTTCGTGCCTTCCAAGGTGTTGATGTCGACCAATCTTGGCCGGGGTCTGGCATCTTCGCTGAAAGAGATGGGGAAGAAAGTGCTGCCGCCCATCGGGCAACGGATCGTGGTGGCGGAGGCGGTGGCGAGCGGGCTGACGGTCGCGGAGTACGCGCCGAATTCAGCCGCGCACGAGGAATTCCGCAAGCTGGCCAAGGCCGTGGACAAGGTGCTGAAGAAGTAAGCGGACCTACTGGCGCACTACCGTGACGGCGCGCCAGGCAGAGGCGCCGGATGCGTTGTAGGCTTTCACCGTGATGGTGTTCGTGCCTACCAGCAAAGGGATGGCAGGGACGCTCCACTGCGCGGTACCGGTAGCATTGCCGGAAGCGCCCGTCGAATTGGACCATGTCAGCGAGGTGACACCAGCAGTGGCTGTGCCGCTGAACGCAATGGTAGCGGCCGACGTCGAGACGATGGTCATCGCGGGCGAGGCGATGGTGAGCGACGGCGGCCCGCTTGGCGGAGTAGTCACTGGCGGCGTAGAGGCCGCCTGACGGGTCACGGCGATCGACTGAGAGGCCGAATCCCCAGCCGCATCGCTCAGCACAACGAGAATCGTGTTTACGCCCATGGCCAGCGGCACGGACGCCACGGACCAGTTCGCCGACCCGGCGGCCGGCCCCGATCCGCCCTGGCTGTTGCTCCAAACCACTTGAAGATTGCCTGTACCTCCGCTGGCCGTCCCGGAAATCCGGATGGAAGAAGCCGTCGTCGTCACGCTCGTACCAACCGGATTGGCGATCGTCAGACTTAACACCGCGGGTGCCGGGAGCGAAGGAGGCGGGGTGACCGGCGTGGTCACGGGTGGCGTGGCCGTATCGGGACTCCCGTACAGCGCCTGTACTCCGGCGATGTCGCCGCTCGAAAGCCCAGCGCCAAAGCGGTAGTACGGGTACATGATGGTGGTGGGATCGTCCGTGTGCCCCAGGCCCAGCGCGTGCCCGGCCTCGTGCAGCGCCACGGTGTACAAATCGATATCGGTTCCGATGTGCCAATCCTGGTCCTCGTTCAGATGCATATCGCCGGCCAGCGGTTCTGGATCCGTCGGCGAAGGGAAGAACGTGTGCGCCAGCACAGGGCTGCCCGGTTCAAAGGGATAGTTATCGCCGTGGAGGCCTTCGGCGAACATGACCGAGACGGTCTGGTTGCCGGTGGCGCTGGCGCCCGGAACAAATTGTACATTAGCGTTTTTGGCCCATTCCTGGAAGGCGCGGACGATTTCCGATTGCGCGCCGGCCACTGGCAGCTTGGCGCTCATCTGCGTGAACACGTACTCCAGTTGGACCACACCGGCGCCGGCGCCGCTCCAGCCGTTTCCCACCAGGACATATTGCCCAACCGTTCCGGCCGTCATCTCGGCTCCGTTGCACGCCATCACGTGGTTACCCTGGATCAGATCGGTGGAAGCCGGAAAGATGTAGGCCACCTCGTCAAAGCCGGCGATCTGGTTGACAACGGGCAACGTGGCAGTAACCAGCACATGATTTGGCAACAGATCGGGATGCCTGAGGATTTGCACGTTCGCGCCCCGCAGCAACTGCAGCGCGCGCCGCATGTATACATCCGGATGGAATTCTATTACCACCGCGGCCTGGCCACTATTCGCGCCTCCCTGGGAAAGCAGGGGGCTGATCTTGTCCTCGGCTAGCAACGGCCCCGACCATTCGACCGCCAAGCCGGCCAGGGAGATGGGCTGGTCGGCCGAGATGGTGATGCCCCCATCGGGCGCCGATCCGACTATGCGCACCCCCCGCCGCTCCAACTCCTGCAAGTCGTCCGCGCTGGGTCCTCCGGCGAACTGCACCAAAAGGTGCCCGGGACCTTGCAAGGGCGCCTGCAAGGCCTCCGCCGCCGGGTAGCTAGCAGCAGTCAGGTCCCGCGTTTTCAGGTGGATAGGTCCACTGGCGAAGCTGGAGACGGCGGCCAGCCAGCCTGCCGTAATCAGGTAAATTGCTCGGTGTTGCATAGGCGAACTCACCTATATAACGGCGGTCTCTGAGAAAAACTTGAGGCCGTGCCCACCCCTTAAAGGAATATGCAAGTCCAGTGTCGGGGTATACCCCTGGGTCTGGCCTGGTTCAGCCTATGCTGCTTCCCGGCCCTGCCGGCGTCGACTCCGGTTTATCAGCTCACCACGGTAGCGGGCAGCGATCTGGTGGGCGACGGCGGCCTGGCCGTGGCGGCCCAGGTGGCGCAACCGGAAGGGATCGTGGTGGATCCCGCCGGCAACCTCTATATCGCGGACGCGGCCAATCACCGGGTGCGCAAAGTGACGCCCGCGGGCGCGATCAGCACCGTGGCCGGCAACGGGCACCCCGGCTTCAGCGGCGATAACGGCCCGGCATCGGCCGCGCAATTGAATCAGCCGTATGACCTGGCGCTGGATGCGGCGGGCAATCTGTACATCGCCGACTATGGGAACCAGCGCGTGCGGGCGATCGGCACGGACGGAAACATCACCACCGTGGCGGGAGATGGGCTGAGCGGCGTCTTCGGCGACGGCGGTCCGGCCACTGGAGCGCTGCTGCTGGGTCCGCGCAACTTGGCGACCGACGCAGCCGGCAACCTGTACATCTCCGACTTCGACGGGCATCGCGTGCGCCGCGTGGCGCCGGACGGGACCATCGGCACGGTGGCCGGAACAGGCGTCGCGGGATTCGGCGGCGATGGCGGACCGGCTACCGCCGCGCAACTGGCCTTCCCGGCCGGATTGGCGCTGGACGGGGTCGGCAACCTCTACATCGTGGACAGCGCCAACGTGCGCATCCGCAAGGTGCGGGCCGGCACGGGCACGATCGGCACAGTTTGCACCCCGCAGAGCTTTGGCATGCCCAATATTCACCTTGCCGGACTGGCCGCCAACGCCGCGGGCAATCTCTATATCCCGGAGAGCGGCAATTCCTTCGTGTGGCAGTTGACTGCGGCCGGCGCGCTCACGCGCGTGGCGGGAGCTCCGGGCAACGGCGCGTATACCGGCGACGGACAACCCGCGCTGCAGACGGCGCTGAATACTCCCGTGGAGGTGACACTGGATGCGGCGGGCGACCTGTATATCTCGGAAGCGCGGCGCGTCCGGTTGGTCACCGCGGCGACAGGCATCCTCAACACAGTCGCCGGCGATGGCACCTTCGGCTACAGCGGCGACGGCGGGAGCGCGCCGATGGCGGTCCTCCATGCTCCTGCCGGACTCGCGCTCAGCAATGGATCGCTCGATATCGCCGACCAGGGAAACCATCGCGTCCGGCAGGTGACCGCCGACGGGTCGATATTCACGGTGGCCGGCAACGGGACGCCATCCTATTCGGGCGACGGACTGGCGGCCGTATCCGCGGGGTTGGATGGCCCTACCGGCCTGGCGTTCGATCCGTCGGGCAACCTATACATCGCCGACACCGAGAACAGCCGCGTGCGCCGTGTGGACCCTTCCGGCGTAGTCACCACCTTCGCGGGCAACGGCATCGTCTCCGGGTTCGGCGGCGAGGGCGATCCGGCCACCCTCACCCCCCTGGATGCGCCGCAGGGTGTGGTTCCCGATCTGGCGGGCAACGTTTACATTTCCGATACGAACCACAATCGCGTCATCCAGGTGGATACGGCGGGCAACATGCATACCGTGGCAGGCGACGGTACGGCGGGCAACACCGCTGGCAGCGGCACTTCGTTGGGAGAGGTGTACAACCCAAGCGGCCTGGCGATGGATGGCGCCGGCAATCTGTACATCGCCGATACCCAAAATCAGCGCATCCAGATGCTCACTCCGGGCGGCACCATCTCGACCATTGTGGGCACTGGGGCGAGCGGATTCAGCGGCGACGGCGGCGCTGCGTTGGCCGCGGAACTGAATGTTCCGTCGGCAGTCGCGGTGGACTCGGTCGGGAACCTCTACATCGCGGACACCGGCAACAACCGCGTGCGCATGGTGACGACGGATGGCAATATCGCGACGATTGCGGGTACCGGCGACGCGGCGTATAACGGCGACAGTGGCTTGGCGCTGGATATTGCGCTCAACATGCCCGGCGGGCTGGCACTGGACGGCCAGGGCAACGTGTGGGTGGCCGATACCGGCAACAACCGCGTGCGCATGCTGGCGGCAATCCAGACGGTGGTAACGCCGCCGCCGCAATACGTCGACGTGGCGCTCGCCAATGCGGCCAGCCTGCTACCGGGACCTCTGGCGCCGGGCGAGATCTTTTCCATCTTCGGCCTGGGTATCGGGCCGGACACCGCGGTCTCGGGTGTCTTTAACGCATCCGGGGCGCTATCGACAACGCTGGGCGGGGTGCAGGTGCTGTTCAACGCGATTCCCGCTCCGCTCTTCTACGCGCAATCGAATCAGATCAACGCGCAGACGCCTTACGAGATGGCAGGCCAGACTTCCGCGCAACTGCAAGTCGTGTATCAGGGCGTCACGCTGGCGGCCTTGCAAGTCGCGCTTGTGGACGCCAATCCCGCGCTGTTCAACTTGAACTACGGAACGGGCAATGCCGTGGTGGTCAATCAGGACGGCTCGATCAACTCCGATCAAAATCCCGCGCTGCGCGGTTCGATCGTGGTGTTGTATGCCACGGGCGAAGGTCAGACGTCGCCCGCCGGCGTCACGGGCCAAGCTGCGGCGGCGCCTTTCCCTGGGCCGGTGCTGAAGGTGTCGCTGACCATGGCTGGCGTACCGGCCAACATCCTGTTCGCGGGCGAGGCGCCGGGCTTTGTCGGGCTGATGCAGATCAACGCGCAGGTGCCCACCGGTTTCGTTCCGCCCGGCGACCTGCCGGTGGTGCTGGCGGTGGGGCCGTATCAGAGCCCGGCGGGCATTACGATTGCGGTGGAGTAGGCGGGGGGAAGGCGAATTGGCCGCTGATGAACGCGGATAAACGCGGATAAGAGAAAGTCATGTACCGATCTGGAAGTCAAGGACTATTCGCTTCCACTCGACCTTGGGTCTCTGGAAATTGACTAGCAGACATACGGTGCGGCCGGAGACCTTCAGATAGTTGAGACATTGCGCGGTGTGTTCGTTGGCCAGACGGTCCACACATTTCAGTTCGACCATCAGGGTGTCTTCAACTAGGATATCGGCGTAGTATTCTCCGACCGCGAGGCCTTTGTACCTTACAACGAAGGCAGCTTGGGCGGTCGTCCGGAGGCCGCGCAGGCCGAGTTCCCTAAGCAGGGCTCGCTCGTAGACTTTCTCGAGGAATCCGGCGCCAAGGGTGTTGGAGACTTCGAAGACAGCGGCCAGGACTTGCTCGGTCAGCGAATCCGAGAATTCATGTTTATCTGTGTTCATGGGCGGCCGGTAAAGAGGTGCCGAAATTCACTAATACCTCTCAGGAGCATTCATTATTGGCCGCTGATGAACGTGGATAAACGCGGATAAGGCTGGTGTCTGCTCGCGCCGCCCCGCTAAAGCAGGGAATCCGGGCGGCCAGTAAAGAGGTGCGTCATTCACTAATACCTCTCAGGAGCATTCTTTATTGGCCGCTGATGAACGCGAAACGCGGATAAACGCGGATAAGGCTGGTGTCTGATCGCGCCGTCCCGCGAGAGCTGTGAAGGGTGGTCTCGGCCCAGCACCTTTTCGTTCGAAGAGATCCGCGTTTATCAGCGTTCATCAGCGGCCAATAGTTTTTCGGGTGCGTCGCTTGTCGTACAATCAAGAGTCACCAGGAGGATATGACAGAGATGCTTTCCCGCATCGCCTTACTTTGCACACTGGCCGCCACCGCGTGGGCCCAGGACGCGGCCACCAAACAGGTCGAGATCTACGGCCAGAAGATCTATTATCAGGAGGCCGGCTCCGGCCCCGACGTGATTCTGTTGCACGGACTGGGAGCGGACCGCAGCGCCTGGGCTGCTACCGTGCCGGCGCTGGCCGCCAAGTACCACGTCTATGTGCCGGACCAGGTTGGTTTCGGACAGTCCGACAAACCGGCGATCGACTATCGCGTGGGCACGCTGGTGGACTTTCTGGATGCGTTCTGCAAGAAGGCAGGTATCGCCAAGGCCACGCTGGTGGGCAACTCAATGGGGGGCTGGGTGGCTATGGACTTCGCGCTGGCGCATCCGGACAAGGTGAACCGCCTGGTGCTTGTGGATAGCGCTGGCTACTCATCCAAGCGCACCGGCGGGCCGCCCCTCACGCGAGCAATGCTGCAAGGGTTGAATCCGTCGACCGTGGCCGGCGAGAAGCAGCTCATGGCCCTGGTCTTCCACAACAAGATGTTCGCCAGCGATCAGTTTGCCGAACAGGCGTTCACCACTCATCTGCGCAAGAACGACGGCTACACTATCGACCGCTTCATCGATTCCATTGTGCGCGGCGAGGATGTGGTGGACGGCCGGTTGGGCGCGATCAAAGCTCCCACCCTGATCGTGTGGGGGCGCGAAGACGCCCTCGTTCCGCTGGTGGCGGGCAAGGCGCTGGCGGAGGACATCCCCGGCGCCCAGAGCGTGATCCTGGATGCGTGCGGGCACGTGCCGCAGGTGGAGTGCGCCGCGGCATTCAATGCGGCGCTGCTGCAGTATCTCGGGGCGGAGTAAGAGGAACGGGCTTCATGATGGAACACCGTTTCGCCCTACAGGCGCCAGCTCGGGACTGTACGATATGTCGATGATCTGGCGTACGTAGAGAGGCGCCACAGAGTGCCGGAAAACGGCGCTCGATCCGGCGAGGGCATGGCTCACAATTCGCTTCACTTCCGTACGCGTATAGGATCTGCGGATGGATGTCTGGCCGTCGGCGAATACGATGGGGCACACAAACGGCGCAACGAAAGTTCGAAACAGGCCCAGAGGCAGAGGATGGCGGACCAGATCCAGGAGGATAAAACGCCGGCAGAACCGGCCTACATTTCTGATAAGGTTTACGAGATCCTCTTCGGAAAGGTGATGCCCAAGGTACATGGAGAACGCCACGTCAGCCTGTGGAAGCTGGTCCCGCACGGCGTCGGCGCGCCAAATTGGAAACGGCATGTCCGTGGCTCTCGGAGGTCTGATATCGACTCCTACAACGTCGACACGGAGTTTGTGGCGGATATCAAGCAACACGCCCCCGCTGGCGCATCCGATGTCCATGACGCGACGGACCGGAAGAGGGTCCCGCCGCAGAGCCGACATGACCGACGCAGTGTCCCCGAGAAAACGGTGGATCCGAGTGAGTTGGCGATATACCTGGTTTACGAGGGCCTCGGGGACTTCCGACAGCTCCAGGATTTCCTTTTGAGTTGAGCGGTTCATCGGCATAAATGGCAGCAGGGTTCCGTCGCGCGTTATGTAAGGAAAGCTTCTGGGCGATTGATCACACTGGCACCGCGCGTGACGGATTTGCACCTATCCGACAGATGAGGAGCGTTCTGATTCTCGGGGCCGGGCCGGCCGGGTCGGCGGCCGCCATAGCCGCGCTCGCTGAATCTGTTCCTGTCAGCATACTGGAAAAGTCCCTGCATCGCAGGCACAAGGTCTGCGGGGAGTTCATCTCGCCGGAGGCATGCGGAATACTCGCTGAATTGGGAGTGTGGGAGCAATTCTTGCGCCTCGAGCCGACTCGGATTCGCGACTGCGTCCTGCACTTCGGTCGCCTAACCAAGAAATGGACCATGCCGGAGTACGGATATGGGCTCAGCCGGTATGAACTCGATGGACTTTTGCTGCAACGGGCCGTGGCCTTGGGTGCGACCGTCAGTAACCAAGTCGTACCAAACGGCTCTTTTGGGGACCATTCTTGGGCGGATGCGCCGGAAGCGGCGGGCAAATTAGGCATCGTTCTGGCGACCGGCCGCCGGGCCGCCGCTGCTCCAGGGAAGCGGTTATTTGGCTTCAAAGCCCACTTCGAGGGTCCGGCCGACGATGCGGTCGAACTCTTCTTCTTTAGCGGGGGCTATGTTGGAGTTAGCTGTGTGGAGCACGGCATCACCAATGTATGCGGGATCGCGCCGGAAAGCGCTCTGCACGCTTGTGGCTTCCGCCTGGATGAATTTGTGCTCCGCTCCGAAGCGCTGGCCGAGAGACTCCGGCCCCTTTCGCGCAAGTTCAAGTGGCTCACCGTCGGCCCGTTGGTCTATTCCAGCAACCTGCGGTCATGGGTTGATCCGATTACTTACCCCGCCGGCGACGCGCTTGGTTTTGTCGACCCGTTCACCGGATCGGGAATTCTGAATGCCTTATTAACCGGGTGGTTATCCGGGTCGGCCGCGGCGCAAGGGCTTTCCAGCCAGGGATATGTTGCGCGCTGCGGCGCTTTGCTCGCGAAGCCATACCGGACCTCGGCGCTATTTCGCGGGCTGCTGGACGCGGGCTGCGCACAGCATTTGGCGGCCCTAATCCCGGGTTCTTGGCTGTTCCGGCTCACGCGGGTTGGCCGTCTCGCTACGTATCGTTTGTGCGCGTGAGTTGGGGCGGAATGGAGTACTTCTTCGCGTGCCCATATTGCTGGGAGCAGATATCGATGGTGTTGGATACCTCGGTGAAAGGACAAGTGTACGTGGAAGACTGCGAGGTCTGCTGCCATCCGATCGAGGTGCGCTACACGGCGGAGGATGACGCGGTGTGCGAGTTTGAAGCCAGGGCGGTTGAGTGACCTGCCTGCCCGCGTTTATCGGCAGTTCTTGCATAATGGAGGGCAAGACTTGCATGGCCTCCGGTTTTACCTGGGGTTTGGCACACATTCAGCTTTGGTCTCCAACCTGCACTGACGTGGATGGAGAAAAGGCGGACTTGGGGGCGCGTGTGCGAATAAGCCTTGGAGGGCGGCCAATCTTGGCCGCAGCCACCTCCTAAGCGGCCAGAGCCGGCTGAAAGCCGGCTGCGGGCAGAATTGCCCGCCCCACAACCGAACAAAGGAACTGCCATGTCATTTGCAATTTACCTTGTCGGCTTCTTGATCTTAATTGGCGGGCTGATCTATGGAGCCGTGATACTGCATGTCGCGGCGCATTGGATCGCGGTGGGCGCCATTATACTCGTGGGCCTTGCGATTCTAAAAGGCGTCCAAGCCACGCGGGGAAGAGATCCGTCGCGGTAAGAGGTGGGTGCCGCGATTATGAGTCCTAGAGTTTATCTCGCGATCTGTTGCCTGTATGGCCCAGCTCTCTTTCTCGGCGGCTGCGGCGCCGGTAAAGACAAGGTAAGCGCGCCCATCGAGCAAAGCAAAGACATCCCGCCGGCCGCCGTCGAGGTACCGGGGAATCACCAAACGCATGTGGAGATGGTAAACGTCAATCTTCACCTTGATGCGGCCTTGATTCTGCACATACACTATTTGTCAGGCCAGTTTCTTTCAACCAGGAAAGGGCAGCCGCCCGCGTTCGACGACAAGATGTCTTACGTGGTAGCGATCGACTCCGCCGAAGTGGGCGTCAGCGCTGCCAGCATGAGCCATGTCCTCAACACGTACGTGTTTGCCGCACCGGACGCGCCGCTTAAGAATCTGAGCCTCACCATAGAAGGCAACCAGATTAAACAGGCCGGTACGCTGAACAAAGGGATCGGGATTCCCTTTGAAATGACTGGTACCATGAGCGCGACGGCCGACGGGAGAATCCGCATACAACCTACGCAGATGAAGGCCGCTCATCTGCCGGTTAAAGGCGTAATGAAACTGTTCGGTTTGGATATGGCTAAGCTGATCAACACCCGCAAGACTAAAGGTGTAAGCGTAGACGGGAACGACATCATCTTGGATGCGGCGCAGATGTTGCCGCCCCCCAAGATGCGTGGCCGTATCACTGCCGTGAGAATTCAGGGCGACGAGATTATCCAAACGTTCGGAGGCGCGCGAAAACTGCTGGCCGGAAAGCCTTCCGGCGGCAATTACATGTGGTATCGCGGCGGTGTGCTGAAGTTTGGCAAATTGACGATGAATGACACCGATATGCAGCTAATCGATGCGGACCCAACCGATCCGTTCGACTTCTTTCCGGACCACTACAAGGATCAGTTAGTGGCAGGCTACTCCAAGACCACCGCAACCGGCGGTCTGCTGGTCTACATGCCGGACTATGGAAAGATCTCGCGGCCAGTTTCGCCACAGATGGCGAACGTGCTGGGTGGTAAAGGGGAGCGGGTCCTGGAGGCCCCGCGCAGACTGAAGTCCGCCCCACCAACTGCGGTACCCTAACCTTATGACCATCGCGATTACCGGCGCTTCCGGTTTCATCGGGCGCCGGCTGATGAAGGCGCTCGCCAGCGGAAATCACACGCTGCGAGTTTTGAGCCGGCACGCCGGAACGAACCTGCCGCCGGGCGTGCAACTGTACGTTTGGGACGCCATGAAGGGCCAGCCGCCGGAAGAGAGCCTGGATGGCGCCGATGCAGTGGTACACCTGGCGGGCGAGCCCATCGCGCAGCGCTGGAACGACGAGGTGAAGCAGAAGATTCTCGAGAGCCGCGCCACGGGCACGCGCAACCTGGTGCAGGCGCTCTCCACCACCCGTCGGCGCCCGGCCGTGCTGGTATGCGGATCGGCCATCGGTTACTACGGCTCGCGCGGCGAAGAGATCCTCACCGAATCGTCCGTGCCCGGCAGCGGATTCATGGCGGAGGTCTGCGTGGCTTGGGAGAAGGAAGCCGACCTGGCGGAATCGCTCGGCATGCGCGTGGTGAAGTTGCGCACCGGAATGGTGCTGGGCCCCAACGGCGGCGCGCTGGCCAAGATGGTGCCGCCGTTCAAGGCAGGCATGGGCGGAAAAATGGGGCACGGCGATCAGTGGATGTCCTGGGTCCACATCGACGACCTGGTCGGCATCGTCCAGCACGCGCTCGAGAATCCCATGCGCGGGCCGGTGAACGGGACATCGCCCAACCCCGTCACCAATGCCGATTTCACCAAGGCACTCGGCCACAGCCTTTCGCGGCCGGCAGTCTTTCCCATGCCCGCCTTCACGCTGAAGTTCATGTTCGGCGAGATGTCGGAAGTGATGCTGGCCAGCCAACGCGTGCTGCCCAAGGCCGCCGAAGCCGCGGGGTACACGTTCCGCTATCCGCAGTTGGAACTGGCGCTAGAGAACATCCTCGCGGCGGCGTAGCCCGCCGAGATCTGAATCGGAGTAACCTGAATAATATGCGTGAAATTGGTCAAACCAGCCCTGAGAGCGGCCGCTATCGTTGTGCGATATGCGGCGGCGAAGTCCACGTGCAGGCTGGGGAAACGTTTCCCTCATGCCCCAGCAAGGACCACAGCCCAAGGTGGGTCCTGTGCGAAGAACTCATCTTAACTATGGCCGGCTCGGCCCGCTAACCCGGCAACCTTCCTACCGATGCCTACTCGTGGCGTAGCGCCTGGTTTGGTTCGACCGCGGCGGCGCGGCGCGCGGGGAGAAACGCGGCTAGGACACCGATCGCCAGCAGCATGGCAATTGTCAAACCGAAACTCAACGGATCGTTGGGCTTGATCCCGTAAAGGAGCGACGCGCCGATGCGCCCCGCTGCCAGCGAGACCGGCAGCCCAATGGCGACGCCGAGCGCGATGAGCAGCAGGCCTTCGCGCAGCACCATCCACTCGATGCCGGCCGGCGCCGCGCCGAGCGCGATGCGCAGGCCGATTTCCGCGGTGCGCCGCGTGACCGCGTAGGCCATCACGCCGTAGATGCCGATGGCGGCCAGCAACAAGGCCAGGGCGCCGAAGAATCCGCTCAACGTAGCGATCATGCGTTCGACGAAGATGGAGTCGTCCACACGCTCGCGGAGGGTGCGCGGCTCGACCAGCGCTACTTCCGGATCGATCCGGCCGATCTCGCGCCGGATCGCGGACAGCAATGCAGCCGGCGGCAGTTCCGCGCGCACCAGCATGGCGGGATCGATGTGGAACGGGTTCTTGCGGAAGGGCACGTACACGGTGGACTTCGCAGTGGTCTTCAGACCGTCGTGCAAGATGTCCCGCACCAGGCCGACGATGTAAGTGGGCTCACCGCCTTCGGGCTTGGCGTCGTCGAAGCTGAGGCTGCGGCCGATGGGGTCGGGCGTCCCCGGCAGGAATTCACGGATGAACGCCTCATTGACCACCGCGATCTTGCGCGTGGAGCGCAGGTCGCCCGCATCGAATTCCTTGCCCCGCAGCGGCCGGATGCCGATGGTTGCAAAGTACGCGGGACCTATGGACTGCGTGCTAATCTCCACGCCTTCCTTGGCCGTGCGGACCGATCCGGGAACGCGGATAGACGCGCTGGAGTCACCGCCTTGGTACGGACCTGGGATCCCATAACTGATCGAGGAAATGCCGGGCACCTCAGCCAGGCGGGCCAGCATCATGTCACGGTGCTTTTCCTTGTCCGCATCCTTCCATGCGCGCGGATAATCGAGCGAGAATGTGACTACGTTCTGCGCGACGAATCCCGGATCGATGGAGCGCAGGCCCGCCAGGCTGTGCGCGAACAATCCCGCCGCTACCACCAGCACTACGGAAAGCGCCACCTGCACCACCACCAGGGCTTTGCGGAAGCTGGCGCGGGCGCCGCGGCCGGGTTGTGGCGACCCGCCATCTTTCAGGGCGGCGGCGGGATCGAGAGAAGTGGCGCGCAGAGCCGGCGCCAGCCCGAACAGGACGGCCGATAGAATCGATATGCCCAGCGTGAACCCCAGCACCGTCGAATCCGGAGCGACGGAGAATCCCTCATCGGTGCCGGGCGGCAGAAACAATAGCATGTAGCGCTCGCCCCAAACGGCGAATGCCAGGCCCAAAATGCTGCCCAGCAGGGCGAGCATCAGGCTCTCGATCAGCCACTGCCGCACCAGCCGCCAGCGCGTTGCGCCCAACGAGAAGCGCAGGGCAATTTCGCGGCGGCGCGCGGCTCCCCGCGCAATCAGCAGGTTGGCCACGTTGGCGCAGGCGATCAGCAGCACCAGGCCCACGGCCGCCATCAGGATTGTTAACGGCTTTCCGAACGCTTCGCGCAGCATGGAGAGGCCCACGCCGGCGTCGCGGACCTCGATCTTCTGTTCTAACGCAAACCTGCCGAAGGCGCTCGCGCGTTGGCCGCCGTAGACGCTCATCAGGTATTGCTGCATGATGGTGTTGGCGGCAGCCTGGACGCGGCCCATGGGTATCTCCGGCCGGCGGCGCGCCATGATCCAGACCCAATGCTGGCCGGACTGCATAATCTCGCCGCGGAACATCATCGCGGGCACCCACATATCCGCACGGCTCTCCACGTCCAAGCCATGAAACGCAGGCGTCGCTACACCGATGACCGTCACGGGCCGCTCATCCACCATGAGCACGCGCCCGAGGACGGCGGGATCGAGCGCCAGCCGGTTGCGCCAGAAATCGTAGCTGAGGACGACCAGCGGGTGACCCTGCGGGATGCGGTTGTCTTCGTCGGTGAAGAGCCGGCCGATGGCCGGCTTCACTCCCAGGACATCGAAGTAGTTACCCGTGACATACTCGCGCTCGACATACTGGACGGAATTGCTGCGACCCGCGTCGAAACGCACTTTGGCCGCGAAGCTGCGCGCGAACACGCCGGCGAACAAGTCGGTGTGCTTGCGGAATTCCAGATAGAGCGGATACGAAGCGTAGCCCTTGCCCCAACCGCCGGTCCTGTAAAGATTCACCAGTTGCTCGGGCTTTTCCACCGGCAGCATGCGCAGCATGAGGGTGTCGACGAACGAGAAGATGGCCGTATTGGCGCCGATGCCCAGCGCCAGCGAGAGCACTGCAGCGAGGGTGAAAGCGGGATTGCGGCGCAGGCCGCGGAGGCCGTAGCGCGCATCCTTCGCCAGGCCCTCAATCCAGGGCACGCCGCGGCGGTCGCGGTACGCCTCTTTCATCTGCTCGATGCCGCCAAATTCGCGGCGAGCGGCGGCGCGCGCGGCATCGGAATCGAGACCCTGCTCGCGCAGCTCGGCGGCGCGCATTTCCAGGTGGACTTCCACCTCTTCACTCAGCTCGCGGTCGCGCTGCTGCTGCGAGAAGATCGCCGTCAGACGTTTCCATAGCGTGCGCATGAAAGCTCCTAATCGGCCACTCGCAGAAAACGCGCCATCAGGGCGACGGTGCGCTCCCAGTCGTCGGTCTCGCGGCCAATCTGTTTGCGGCCGGCTTTGGTCAGCTCGTAGAACTTCGCGCGGCGATTCTTATCGGAGGCGCCCCAGCGGGACGAGATCCAGCCGCGCTGCTCCAGGCGCAGCAGTGCGGGGTAGAGCGTACCCTGGTTCAGGTCGAGCGCGCTGGCGGAGATCTGCTGGATGCGCTTGGCCAGTCCGAAACCGTGCTGCGGACCCAGGGTTTCGAGCGTGCGGAGGACCATCAGGTCGAGCGTGCCCTGCAAAACATCGGGTTTGGAGTTTCTTGTAGACATCCAAGAGGAGTATGCCGCTTTTCGTGTAGAATGTCAAGAGGAAGATCGACAGAGTCGGCAAAGAGGGCGGCCTGAGAGGCCGCCGCAGGCTGAGAGCCTGCCCCACTTTAAGCGTCCGGCGCGGGCAGGGTTCGCGGCCGGGTATCGATCGGCTGCGGGCTCTCCAGCACGAAACCAAACGGGCTGGTTTCGAGCTCTTCGAATTTGCGGGCAGTCACGAGCACACGCGACTCCAGCGAGCCAGTAGCTTCGTTGTAGGCCTCCACGGCGCGTTCCAGGCTCCTGCCCAGGCGGTCCCAGTGGCCGGTCATGTAGGCCAACCGTTTGTAGAGTTCTTTGCCCAGGCGGCTGATCTCCGCGGCATTTTGCGCGATGTTCTCGCGCTGCCAACCGTAAGCCACCGCGAGCAGCAGCGCGATCAAGGTGGTGGGCGTGGCCAGAATCACGCGTTGTCCGGCGCCCGCTTCGATCAGCGACGGATCTTTTTCGAGAGCGGCGCTGAAGAAGCTTTCGCCGGGCAGGAAGAGAACCACAAACTCCGGCGCGGGGTCGAATTGCTCCCAATACTGCTTGCGGGCGAGCGCGGCGATGTGCGCGCGCACCTGGCGCGCGTGATCTTGCAAGAGCGTGGCGCGGGCATCGTCGTCGGGGGCCTCGCTGGCGGCCAGGTAGGCTTCGAGCGGCGTCTTGGCGTCCACCACGATGTTCTTGCCGCCCGGCAACCGGACCAGCAGGTCGGGCCGCAATCTACCCTCCTCCGTGGAGGCGACGGGTTGGGAGTAGAAGTCGCAGTGCTCCAACATGCCTGCCAACTCGACCACGCGTTTGAGCTGAATTTCGCCCCATCGGCCGCGCACGCTGGGCGCGCGCAGGGCGGTGGCCAGCCGGCTGGTTTCGGAGCGGAGCTGGGCTTGGCCATCGAGCAGCGCGCGGACCTGCTCGACCAGTCCCGCATAGGCCCCGGCGCGGGCGGTCTCCAGGTCCTGAATCTTGCTGTCGACTTTTTCCAGCGATTCGCGGACCGGCCGCACCAGGTCGGCGATAGCCTGCTGCCGCAGATCCAGATCGCCGCGGGCGGTTTCGTGAGTATGTTCCAGGCTCGTCTTGGCCAAGTCCAGAAACGCCTGGTTGTTGCTCTGTAACGCATCGGCCGAGAGCGCCTTAAAGGTGTCGGCGAGCTTTTGGCGCGCGTCATCCAGGGCGGACTGCAGTTCCTTGTATTGCTGCCCCTTGTTTTGCAGGCGCTCGTTCAGGACAGCCCGCTCCGGCTCCCACTCGGCCTTGGCGCGCTCGTAGGCCTGGCGCGCCGCCGGCCGCAGCACCACCCAGGCCAGCACCATTCCAATCGCCAGGCCAAACAAAAAACATGTAATTATCAGAATGTTTTGCATGCTCCTGGAATTATCGCACGACTGGCGTGCGGCGGAATGGATTTCACGCAGGCGGGTCTTCAGAACCGTCCGGGCGAGCTTTAGCCCCGCCAATGCGAGCTTTGCTCGCGAAGGCCGATTGACAATCGGCCTGCCGGTTGGCAACCTGCCCCACAGCGAATGGTCTCCAGACCCGCCCCTTTCTCCTAATGTGCGGCGGGGGCCAGAATCGTTCCGCGATTCACAAATGGAAGCTTCGCAGCACGTCGTCCCATGGTTTGCGGTACGGCCGCACCAGCAGCGCGGAAGCCTCCCGATCGCCGACGATCTCCTCTTTCTCCGCGTCCCAGTGGATCTTGCGGCCCAGCCGCAGCGAGATGTTAGCCAGGTGGCAGGCCACCGCGGTGCGGTGCCCCTGCTCGACGCCGGAGATGGGCTGTTGGCGGGTCTTGATGCAATCCAGGAAATTCCGCGCGTGCAGATCGAACTGTTCGGCCGACGATCCCGGCTCTTTGCGCGCCTCGATCCAGGGCTCCGGCTTATCCTCCGAGTGCTGCGGGCCTCCTGCCGGCTGGCCTTCGAAAACCGGGATGGCGTTGGCGGGGTCGATTTTCATATCGGGAAATACTTCGTATCCGCGGCGCGAAACCGTCATGCTGCCCTTGGCGCCGAAAAACTCCAACCCGAAGCCGGCGCGTCGTCCGGCGCTGGCCTCGCGCAGCGAATGCACGGCGGTAAAGCCAGGGTACTCGAATACGGTGTCCTGCGTGTCGGGAGTTTCGCCGTTATCCTCGTCATGACGGAGGGCGAGCCTCCCGCCGCTCGAAGAAACCGCCAGTGGACCGGCGACCCCCATCGACCATTGCACAATGTCGATATCGTGCGCGCCGAGGTTGGTCATCTGGCCGCCGGAGTAGTCCCAGAACCAGCGGAAATGATACAGCGCGCGATGCGGATTATAGGCGCGCTGTGGCGCCGGGCCGAGCCACATATCGTAGTCCAGGTCGCGCGGCGGCGGACCGTCGGGCGGGTTGCCGAAACCGGGCATGATATTGCGATAGGAACCCATGCGCGCACTGTGGACTTTGCCGAAATAGCCCGTTTGCACCAGTTCGCGGGCCTTCTGGTAATGCGGTCCGGAGCGCTGCTGCGTGCCCACCTGCACGATGCGCTCGAAACGCCGCGCGGCCTCGGTCATCCAGCGGCCTTCCTTGACGAAGAGCGTCAGCGGCTTTTCCACGTAGACATCTTTGCCGGCGGCGCAAGCCATGATCGTGAGTAGTGCGTGCCAGTGGTCGGGCGTGGAAACGACGACCGCCTGAATCTCTTTGTCGTCGAGCAGTTTGCGGAAGTCCCGGTAGGGCTTGGCGCCAGGCCCGCATGCCGCCAGCCCTTCTTCCAGGCGCGGTTGGCACACCTCGCACATGGCGGCCAGATCCGCATCTTTCTGATTCTTGAAATCGTGGACGTGCTGGCGGCCGATCAACCCGTAGCCGATGAAGCCCAACTGTATGCGGTCGTTGGCGCCTAGCAGGCGTTGGTACGAGGCAGCCGTGACCGCTCCCAGGAACACGCGCCGCGACGAATGCATTGGATGGATTTTAGCAGGTTAATTATGTTTCGGTGGGGCAGGCGATCGTTTTATGTCGCCTGCCAACGCTCCCCGCAGGCGGCAGACCACAAAGTGCGATGGTCTGCCCCACGAAGTGAACAGTATTGCCCTAGCGCGGGCTGTCCCGCTGGCGTGGTTGCGGGTCGCGCCGGACGATGCGGCGCAGATCTGCCACGGCGCGATCGAGTTCCCGCGTACGGACCGCCTGGTCTTGCAGTTCGCGACGAAGTTCCGGCGCGCCGCCCTGGCCGAGAAAGCTGGTGAACTCTTCGCAGACCTTTCCCCCATGTTGGCGCAGCGTCAGGCGCACGTCCACACGGGCGCCGATCCGGGCGTAGCTGACCGTGCCGTTCCGCAGCCGCTGTTTCTCGAGTGCCACCACGGAGTGCGTGGCGCCGTCCGCGATCTCGAGGGTCCCCGCCTCCGCGTTCCGAATCGGCTCCGCGGTCCAGTCCCAGCGAATCTGCAACTGGCCGTCGAGATCGTACGCCATCAACAAAACGGAAGGCGCTCGATCGGCGGCAAAGGCGCGTGTCCAGTCCATCTTGAGACCGAACAGACCTGCCGCCACGCCCAGTGCGATCGCAACCCACAAGTGCCACGGGGGGGAACGCTTCGCAGGGGGCATGGCGACGGGTACGCTGGCCGGCGGGGCGCGTTCGGGGTCCGGTTCAGGCGGCCGGGACGCGTCGGCAGGCGAAACCGCCTGCGCCACCACCGGCTCCCTGGCAGGTTGCAATAGGAATTCCCGATAACTGGAAGCGGCATGGATCGAGCCGTTGGCTTCCCGGAAGAAGAATCCGGCGCGCATCGGCCGCATGGCGTGCGGGCGCACCACCAGCGCAACGTGCCAGGGGTCGGGGAAGTACCGATTGTGAATCTCCACGTCCTGTGCGGACAGCAGGATCTCGCTGCGCGTGTGCGAATGGTACCACCCGACCGGCTCCCAACCGTACGCGCGCAGATCGGGGCCGCCCTCCTCCAGCAATGCCGCCAGGCGCGCGTGGTCTTTGGCGGAAAGCGTGAATGTGGGGCCCAGTGCGTGCTCGCACTCCAGCGGTCGTGCCTCCAGGATACGCACGCGGCCGCCTGCGCGCGTGCCCCACAGGACTCCGCCGATCTCCGCGCCGCCGTGTGGAAGCGAAAAGAAGGCGTCCATGGCGGCCGCGCGAATCTCCTCCAGCACGGGCGCGGACCACTCGATCGGGAACGGGCACTCCGGCACCTGCCACGTTTGGCACGCCTCGCCGGGCCGCCCGGTCTCCACCGAAGGACTCATTTTGGGCATTTTGCCGCCAAAGCTATAATAGGAGCGTGCCGAAGACCAAGGAACTCGAATCGCGCTTGCAACGCACCGAACAACAGTTGCAGCTTTTTCAAAAGGTCAGCCGCTTGATGGTGCGCGAATTGAGCTTGCAGGAAGTGCTGCAAGGCATCGTTTCGCTGACCGTGGAATTCACCAAATGCGATTCGTGTTTGGTGTATCTGCTGGACAACGAGGAGTTGGTGCTTTGCGCTTCGAACACGCCTCACCCTTCGACTATCGGCAAGATCCGGCTGAAACTGAATGAAGGCCTGACGGGTTGGGTGGCGCGTGAGCGCCGGCTGCTGTCCATTTCGCGGGAGGCGTACAAGGACCCGCGTTTCAAGACTTTTGGCGAATTGCCGGAAGATTCGTTCGAAGCCTTTCTCTCGTCGCCGGTGATCGCCCGCAACCGCGTGGTGGGAGTAATCAACGTGCAGCACCGCATGCCGCACCAGCCTAGCGGCAGCGAGATGGAGGTGCTGACCACGCTGGGGGAACAGGTGGGCTGTGTACTGGTGCTGGCGCGCATGCCACCGACGGCGGTGGAATCGGCGAATCATGTCGAGCTGGTGTTGTCCTCGGGGCCGATAAGGCCCAGATGAGAAGACGGGAGACAGAAGTCAGAAGACAGAAGGCAGAAGACAGAAGGCAGAAGGCAGAAGTCCGCGATAGGATACTATGAAAATCGTGCCGCACCGCAAACCTCGACGAACACGAGCTTTTATTCTGACTTCTGACTTCTGTCTTCTGACTTCTCTTCTGACTTCTTTTCCTTTGTCCGCTGCAAAGTGGCAGATCGCATACTTCTACGATAAAGACAATTCCTCGCTGGTGATCAACGACCTGCAATTCCCTTCCGCGGCACGCGGCGTGGCGGCTGGGTATCTGGACGACAAAGGCACTTCGAAACCGGTTACCCTGACCACCGACGATAGCGGCGCGCACTGGACGGTGTCCAAAATCAAGGATGTCCCGATCTCGCTGTTTTTCCTGAACGACAAGCTGGGCTGGATGGTCACGCCGGAGGGGATCTGGCGGACCCTCGACGCGGGACGCGAGTGGCACGAGTTGCCCAAATCGCCGAAGCTGCTGATGAAGGTGTATTTCGTCGGCGAAGCGCGCGGCTTCGCCGTCGGCGCGCATAAACTGGCATACCAGACCGAGGATGGCGGCAAGACATGGGAGCCCATCGCCGCCGCAGCGGAACCGCATACGGACCCCGAGTACACCACCTACAACAACATCACCTTCGTGACCGCTAAAGCCGGTATCATCGACGGCTTCAGCGCCCCGCCGCGAACCGGCGATTCCGGCAAGCCCGATTGGCTGGACGCGCAAGACACGGCCACGCGGCGGGAGTGGCCGCACCTGTCGATCATGCTGGATACGAGGGATGGCGGCAAGACGTGGAAGCCATCCACTGCTTCGATGTTCGGCCGCATCGCGCGCGGGTCCTTTTTGCCCGATGGCCGGGGACTCGGGTTGATCGAATTCACGGACACATTCAAATGGCCGTCGGAGGTCCACCTGATCGACGGCACTACGGGCAAGAGCAGTATTGTCTACAACGCCCCGGACCGGGCCATTACCGATGTGCTGCTGCTGCCATCCGGGACCGGCTACCTGGCGGGAGTGGAAGTGGTGGGCAAGCTGCAGCACACTCCCATCCCGCGTAAGTTGAAAATCCTGAAGAGCGGCGACTTGAGCGACTGGCAGGAGATGGACGTGGATTACCGCGCCACCGCCGTGCGGGCCATGTTGCGGGCGGCGGGCAATGGCTCGCTGTGGCTGGCCACGGACACGGGAATGATCTTGAAATTGTCAGAGTGAGTCCTCGTGGGGCAGGCCCTCGGCCTGCGGCGGCCTCTCAGGCCGCCAACCCCATTCACGGCGCGATCCAGATGGTGACTCCTGCCTGGCTGGGGACGCCGTTCTCCACAAGCTCCAACATAGCCTGGCCAGGTGGCTGGAGCCCCAGGGGCGGCACGGTCGCCTGAATCGTGAGCACATCAGCCGGAAAGCCGGACGCCGGGCCCACGCTGAACTGAACCGACGAGACCTGGTTGTAGGCAATGAATGCGGTGATGGGGAGGGTGGGATTCGCGGGCGTAGCGCGATCGAGCACGCCATCCACTCCCGGAGGCACGGTCTGGCCCGCGCCAGTAGCGTAGAATGTGACGACCGAACCCACGGGCGCCGGAGAACTCTGGGAATTTGGCGTGCCGTCCCGATTGAAAGCCAACGCCTGGCCCGTACCCGTACCGTTCACCGTGAAGATGCCCAGCGCGGCCGGCGCCACCGGGACCAAAACCGTATTTGAGCTTTGGCCTCCGGACTCGATGTGCACAACGGCGTAGGTTTGCCCGGCGAGCGCATAGGGCACGATCGCCATGGGTGCGCCGGAGCCGGGGATCATAGTAGCAGCCACGTCGTTGAAGAAAACCTGGGCGTCCGCCGCGAAGCCCGCGCCACCGATCGTGACCAGTTCACCCGGCGACGCCGTAACAGGCAACTGACTCCCCAGGTTGCGCAGCGCATCCAGCCGCAAGGCGGGAATCCCCGAGGTATCGTATTTGGCCACCCAGACATTCTGGGAGGCGCCGGTCTGGGCGTAGATCTGTGAGCCATTGACGACCATTTGCCCGATGTATGTATTGCCGCAGAAGACCGGATTGCCGGAAGGATCGAGCGCCAGGCCGCTGACCTGGAAGTAGCTGCTATCGCCCACATAGGTGGAGAAATGCAGACCGGAGGAATTGTCCAACTCGGCGAGGAAGCCGGTGACTGGGGCGAATGCCTCCTGTACCGGACTGCGCATCGGAAAACCCTGTGACATGGTATTGCCAGCCACGTAGATGTTGCCGGCGGAATCCACCGCGACGCCTTGCGCGCTGTCGTTTTGCTCACCAGCCAACGTCTGGTTACCGGTGTTGAAGACCGCCTGGCCGTTAGCATTGAACTTACTCACATAAGCGTGCTGCGCGCCGGTCTGCCCGGCGACGTAAGCGTTCCCTTGCGCGTCGAGCGCGATGGCTTTACCGATGTAGGTGCCGTGACCCCAAGGGTCCGTCGGCGCGGAATATACCAGGCCGCTTCCCGAGGCGTTGAACTTCAGCAGGAAATGGGAGCCGGTGATATACGCATTGCCGGACGCGTCCACGGCGATTGCGTTCCCCACAGTGGGGCCTCCGGGAGGCATAGTACAACATTGCGGCTGGTTGGCATACGTGGCATAGGATAGCGCGCCCGAGGCGTTCAACTTCAGCACAAAGGCGTCGTAACCGTACAGGTAAGAGAGGAACGATGGCTCGCCGGCAGGCGGAGTCGTGAAGTAGGCGCCAGGAGTGACCGGCAGATCTCCACCGGTGGTGCCCGTGATGTAAGCGCTGCCGTCCGCATCCACCGCGATCCCCGCCGGTTGGGTCATATTGTCAGTCACTATCTCGGAGTAACCCAGGGCGCCGCCTGCGGGGTTCAGTCTCAGCATGAATACGCCGGCTGCGGAGGCGTTGGAGGCCCCTTTCGTCGTCGGGAAATCCGGAGAGGCCGTGGTCCCCGTCACGTAGGCGTTGCCCAGTTGATCCACGGCGATGCCGGTGGCCTGATCGTAGTCCGAGCCGCCGATATAGGTCGAATACAGGATGTTCTGCCCGGTGGGATCCAGCTTGGTGACAAACGCCTTGGTGGCAAAACTCGCGCCCGCGTAGATCCTCTCGTCGGGCGCGATAGCAAACGTGGTCACACCGCTCGGACCGAAGCGAGCCCAGGTTGCGCCGCCGTCGGAGGTCTTGTAAATACCGCCTTGCGCCTCGGCGTAGAAGGTGTTCGCAACCACGGGATCGGCGGCCAGCGGGTCTGCTTGGGCCTGCAGGGCGGTTTCGGACCAGGTTTGTCCCCCATCGGTGCTTTTGTAAACTCCGTCGTCGTCGCCGGCC
>JBEKPZ010000039.1:0-33420 GCA_049520215.1 Bryobacteraceae bacterium
ATCGAAAAGCGCCGCCAGGATCGCTGGAACTTCCTGTTGATCGCCGGCATGTGGTTCCAGGATCTGTTCAACTACGATTTCCGGCGCACCGAGCAGTGCATCATCCCCTACGCCACGCAGGAAGGCGAGATCTCGTTCTGCGCTTACAACACTGGGATCGGCTGGCGCAACATTATCGAGAAGATGCACATGACAGCCACGCTCACCAAGTGGTATGACGAGCACGGCCGGCACGAGATCTTCGCCGGTGGCAAGAAGGTCGCGATGCAGAGCGCCGAGCACTCCATGGTGCTGCGCGACGGCATCATCACCACCGAAGTGCAGCACGATCTCGACAAGCTGGGCATCGCCAAGAACTCCGGCGAAGAGAAACTGCGCGCCCGCGCCGCCAAAATCAAGCAGGACGAAGAGAACGCCCGCATGGCGAAGCTTTATCGCCAGCACGTCTTGAAAGAACAGCCGACGCCCGACCTGGTGCCGCTGGGATCGATTCAGCTCGCCCCGAAGCCCGCGCCGAAGCTCGTGCCCGTCGAGCGGGTCGAGGAACGCGAAGAAGTCGGCTCTTTCGGCGACTAAAACCTACTCCCAGCGCAGCGACTGCATCGGATCGATGTGCGTGGCGCGGCGCGCGGGAAGATAGCCCGCGACGGTCGAAACCAGCAGCACTACAGCGCTCGCACCCGCGATGACCGCCGGATCGTTGGCCTTCATCTCAAAGAGCTGGCTCTCCAGCAGCCTGCCGAGAACCAGACTGGCTGCCACCCCTATAACCAACCCGGCCGCGGCCAGCACCAGCACTTCCCGCATTACGAGCCGCAACACATTGCCGCGCGCCGCCCCCAGCGCCATGCGGATACCGATCTCCTGCGTGCGCCGCGTCACACTGAACGCCGTGATGCCATACAGGCCGATAGAAGCCAGCAGCGTTGCCAGAAGCCCGAACGCCACCGACAGCCACGCCAGCAGACGGTCGAGGAAGTGGGTCTCATCGATCTGCGCATCGAGAGTCTTCAGGTCGTACACAGGCAGCGCGGCATCCATCCGATGCACCACTTGGCGGGCCGCCTGCGCTACGGTAAGCGGGTTCCGCGCCGTACGCACATAGAATGTTACCGCTCCCGGCGCAGGATTCTGCAGGACCGGCGTGAAGGTCCAGGGTTTGGGCTTCTCCTTCAGGTCGCCCTCCTTCATGTCCTTGACCACGCCCACGATCTCCATAGGGGTAGGTCCAGAGCCGCCCCAGCCGATGCGATGCCCAAGGGAGCTGTCATGCGGGAAGAAGCGCTGCTGGAACGTCTCGTTCACGATCACCACGGCGGGCGCGCCGGCTGTATCTCTCTCGTTGAAGTCCCGCCCCGCGATCAACCGAACGCCTGCGGTGGAGAAGAATCCGGGCAGCATTTCGTTATAGCCGGGGTTCATGTCTTCACCGTTGGATGGCCGGTACCCTTCGATATGCACCGTGTTCTGCCAGTTATTGTTCGCCAGCACCGCGTAGGACACACCGCTGGACGCCTGCGCGCCGGGCACGCGTGCGAGCGCGGTCTGCAAATCCAGGAACAACCTCCGTGCCCGGTTCGGTGTGTAGTTGTGCATCGACGGATCGATGGAGAATGCCAGCAGCCGGTTGGTTTCAATGCCGGAGTTCACGGTCATCAGCCTGTAAAGGCCGCGGGCAAACAGCCCGGCCGTAGCCAGCAGCAGGAACGACAACGCCACCTGCGCGCAGATCAGGACTCTGCGGAAACGGGTCTGGCCCAGCCCCAGCGAGGCGCCCCGGGACTCGTTCTTCAGCGCCGGCGCCAAGTCCGGCCGGGTGGCCTGCAGCGCGGGAGCGACTCCGGCCAGCAGCGCGGCCAGCAGGCTGATTGCGGCCGTGAACGCCAGTATCCGCCAGTCGGGCGATGTGCGGATGGCGACTGTGATGTTCTGGAACGGCAGCAAGCTCAGGAGCAAAGAAGCAATCCAGTCGGAAAGCAGCAGCCCTAGCGCCCCACTGGCCACGGCGATCAGCAGGCTCTCCATCATAATGAGCCGCATCAGCGACCGCCGCGAAGCGCCCAGCGCCAGCCGGATGGAGATCTCCTTCTGGCGGCCTTGCGCCCACGCGATGAGCAGGTTGGCCACGTTCGCGCAGGCGATCAGCAGCAGGGTCCCGACCATCGCCAGCAAGACGTAGAGCGGCCTCGAGAAGAACTCGCCCATGCCGCCGAAACCCTGCGAACCGTCGACCAACCGGAGCTGATTCTTCACGTACCGCTCGGAGAATTTGGCATCGCGCCCATTCGCCGCAAGGTCGTGTTCCAGACCGGCGCGATACACACCGGCCATGGACCTCTGCGCCGCCAGTGGATCGACGCCCGGCCGCAGCCGCGCAAACACGTGCAGCCAGATACTGTCCCGCCGGTTCATGTCGTCCCAGGTGGGTGTGACCACGGTTTTCATCATCAGCGGGACGAACAGATCCGCCGGACTCATCAGCGACACACCCTGGAATCCGCGCTGCGCGACACCCACGACGGTCATGGGATGCCCGTTGACGTCGATTGCGCGGTGCACTGCGGACGGATCGCCGCCGAACCGGCGCCGCCAGTAATCGTAGCTCAGGACCACGAATGGTTCGCCGCCTTTGAGCTTGTCTTGATCGGGAGTGAGCAGGCGGCCCAGCGCCGGCGTCACGCCGAGCACGTCGAAATAGTTGCCGGAGACCAGTTCGGCGGTGGCCCGCTCTGCAGGTCCTTGGTCGGATACGTCGACCGTGTCCTGGTATCGTGCGGCGATGCCGGTGAAGGCATCGGAAGATCCCCCCAGATCGGCATACAGAGGGTACGAAAAATTGTCCTGGTAGCCGCGCGTGCTTCCTCCAATAAACTGGCCGGTCCAATGGAACGCGACCAGACGCTGGGGCTCCTTGACTGGGACCATCCGCAACAGGATCTGATTGGCCAGAGTGAAGATGGCCGTGTTGGCGCCGATGCCGAGCGCCAGGGACAGGACTGCGGTTACAGCGAACGCCGGGTTTCGCAACAAGTTGCGCAAAGCGAGTTTCATTGGAAGGTACGCAGAAGCAACTCTCATTCCAGCAGCCCTGCTGAAACCAAAGGCGTTGCGCAAGGGCCTGGACAACTACTGTTCACAGCCGGATTGCGCCGTTCGGAAACGGACACTGCACCATTTCCGGTGCACCTTCGGTGAGAACTTGGATCTTGAGCGGCGACGATCTTTCAAATGCCCGAACTCTCCCCAAATCCCAGCCGTCAGCAATTCACTCGCGCCCGTGCAACTGATCGAGCCCGCATTTACGGGATCCGCGCCCAGAAGGTCATCCTCGACAGCGGTTTGGCCGAACTCAACCAGGTTGAGACGTTCAACCTCAACAAAGCTGTGAAGCGCAACTGCGACCGCTTCCCTGATGATTTCATGCTTCAGCTCAGCCCTGAAGAAGCCGAACCTTTGACATTCCAAATTGGAATGTCAAAGCCCGAAGGCCGGGGCGGACGCCGCACCCGACCCTGTGCCTTCACGCCGCCGCACCTTTTCTCCTCCCCGTAAATCATTCTGAACAAACCACTTCCTCACACCCAGCCCGAACGCCACACCATTCCCGCCCATCCCGCGCGCTAACCTCAAATCGGGTCACTCAAATTACCCGCCACTTCGGCAGAGCGGCACGTCCGGCAAGCCCGGGAAAACACATCGGTGTTATCCGTGTGTATCTGTGTCCATCTGTGGTTCCATTTTGCCTTTCCCGGCGCCCCGAAACCCGCCGCTCTACCCCCCATTGGCATTGTTCGGCAGAAAAGGTAACCATGGCTACAATCAAGCAGATACGCGCCAACCGACGCAACGCGCCAAAATCTACCGGCCCCCAAAGTCCAGAGGCCAAGGAGCGCGTCCGTTTCAACGTCCTCCGCGCCTACCTCACGCAGGTCCGCCTCCAGCGAGCCATCTCCTCGACCATCGCCGACCTGCAACGTTACCGCCAAGAACGCATCGAACGCCAGAAAATCGAATGCCAGAAAGAAGAGCATGACAAGACACCCGAAAAGATCAAAATGGGCTTGGTCTGGCACGCCCCCGGAGGGGCAAGTCACTATGCCGTGCTCCCGCGGGTCCTCAGCGGCGCCCCCCATCGCCCCAAGGCCCAACGGCCAGCCTTAACACGGCGCACGCTCTCAGCGTAGAATGGGAGATATGGATGCACCTTTTGCCAGCGGTCCCGTCGAACTGTTCGAGCGCCTGGACAACGAGACCGTCGCCAGCGCCGCGGCCGCGGCTTCCGAAGGCCTGGTGTTAACCACCTTGGACATGGCCGTAAACTGGGCGCGCAAGAACTCCATCTGGCCCATGTCGTTCGGGCTGGCGTGTTGCGCGATCGAGATGATGTCGATGAGCGCGTCGCGTTTCGACATTGCGCGCTTTGGCGCGGAGGTGTTTCGCGGTTCGCCGCGGCAATCGGACCTGATGATTATCGCGGGGCGGGTGTCGAACAAGATGGCGCCGGTGATCCGCCATTTGTACCAGCAGATGCCGGAGCCCAAGTGGGCGATTTCCATGGGCGCGTGCGCCACCTCCACGGGCGTGTTCAACAATTACGCGCTGATCCCGGTGAACCAGGTGATCCCGATCGACGTGTACGTGCCGGGATGCCCGCCGCGTCCCGAGCAGCTCATTCAGGCGCTGATGATGCTGCAGACCAAGATCCAGAAAGAGAGCGGCACGGTCAGGCAAATTTTGAATATGGCATAACAGGTACCACAGGCTTTAGCCTGTGACGCACAGGTAGCACAGGCTTTAGCCTGTGAACTTAGTTCCGCGGGAGACCTGTCCACGCCTGAATGCGCGGCAGAGCCTTGCGGGCAGCCTCGTCGCCGGCCTGAATCAATTGCGCGGGCGCTATCGAAGGAATCCCATTCCATGCCGCGCACATCCGGCTCGATCACCAGGTCGGAATGCTGCCGCCAGGTGATTTCGGTGCGACTGTGCAGGATTTGGAAGCATCGATTAATCACATGGAACATATTGGTGGGGGTGGCCGCGGCGCCTTGCATCGGCAGGTGCAGCGAGATCACGTGCGTGGCGCCCAATACGCCATCCACCAGCAGGCGCTCGCCGCAGCGCACCGGCTGGAACAGGCCGGGATAGGAGCAGCTTGCGCGGAGGGGCAGCACCACATCGCCGCGGTCGCGGAAGATCACGGCCTCGCCGGTCACCACGTCGGGGGCCACCACGGCCAGCGGAATGCGCATCTGTTCGAAGGTGTAGCACTTCAGCAATTTGCGCAGGAAGCGCCCTATGCGTGCGCTGCCGGCCTGGTGGCTCGGGCGCTGACACCGGTGATGAAATGAAGCGGAATGCCGTTTTGCTTCAGAACGCCGAGCACGCCGATGTGTGCCAGGCCGCGCGCGAAACCGCCGCCCAGCGCCACTCCGAGACGCATCGGAGCCGGGACCGCGGGCGCAGGCTGCTCCGCCAGGGGACGGAGCCGGCGGCCCAAGGCGATCTTCCAGCCGTTCCAGTCGATCTTCATGATGGACTACCATTATCTTGGATGCGCATTCATTCCGCCAACTCCCGCTTACTGAGCCGCGACCGCTTACTGAGCCGCGACCGTCAGGGAGCGGTCGCCGCACTGCTCACTTGCCTGTTCCTGCTCGCGCCCGCTTTTGCGCAGACACCTTTTTCCGGCACGCCGGCGATCGAGCAATCACTGGAGAAGCTGACGGTGCTGGGCAGCGTGCTGATGATCGCAGCGCACCCCGACGACGAGAATACCGCCATTCTGGCCTATTACGCGCGCGGCCGCCACATGCGCACAGGGTATCTGTCGCTGACGCGCGGCGAAGGCGGGCAGAACCTGATTGGTCCGGAGCAGGGCGATTTGCTGGGGCTGATCCGCTCTCAGGAATTGCTGGCGGCCCGGCGGATCGATGGCGCGGAGCAATACTTCACGCGCGCCATCGACTTCGGATTTTCCAAGACGCCCGAAGAGACGCTCGAAAAATGGGGACGCGAGCGCATTCTGTCCGACGTAGTGTGGGTGATTCGCCGGTTCCGTCCGGATGTGGTGATTCTGCGCTTTTCGGGCACGCCGAGGGACGGCCACGGGCAACACCAGGTGTCGGCCATCCTGGGCAAGGAGGCGTTCGCCGCGGCGGGAGATCCCAGCCGCTTTCCGGAGCAACTGAAATTCGTAGAGCCGTGGAAGGCGCGGCGGTTGTTGTTCAATTCCTTCAGCTTCACCAAGGAGATGGAGAAGGACGCGGCGGAGACTCCGGGTCGCATCGAGGTAGATACCGGCGCCTACAATCCGGTGCTGGGTGTTTCGTACAGCCAGATTGCTGGGATGAGCCGCAGCATGCATCGCAGCCAGGGCATGGGGGCGTCGCAACGGCCGGGGCCGTCGCGGCAATTCCTGGTGCCGGTGGCGGGCGACGCTCCCGCAAAGGACGCCAAAGACGCTTTCGATGGCATCGACACTACCTGGAACCGCCTGCCCGGCGGCGCGGAGACCGGGCGCATTCTGGCCGAGGCGGTGCGCACGTTCGAGCCGGATCATCCGGAGCGCACCATTCCGCTGCTGCTGAAGGCGCGCGCGCAGATCGCTACGATACACGATCCGTGGGCGAGCGACAAGCTGGTGGAGTTGAACGAGGCGATCGCGCTATGCGCGGGATTGTGGCTGGATGCGAACACCGACAGCTACGCCGTGGCGCCGGGCGCAACCGTGGAAGTGGGGTACACGGCGCTGAATCGCTCGGTGTTCCCGATGGTGCTGGACAGCCTGACGTTGGAGGGCATGGGCGGCGCATCGCGCACGGACGCCCATCGTGCGGCGCTCGAGTCGAACCAGCCGGTGAATGCTCAGCTCAAGTTCGCGGTTCCGGCGGATCAGCCCTACTCACAGCCCTTCTGGCTGCGGGAACCCAAACAGGGCGATACGTACACCATCTCCGACCAGCGCATGGTCGGACTGCCCGACGATCCGCCGCTGCTGAATCTGCGCTTCGGGTTGGAGGCTGGCGGCGTGGCGTTCGATCTGCTACGGCCCGTGCGCCATCGCTACGTGGATCGCGTGGATGGCGAGCAGACGCGCGCGCTGACAGTGGTGCCGCCGGTGGCGTTGAACCTGCCGCAGGACGTGGTGCTGTTCCCCTCGGGCGACGCGCGCCAAGTGGCGATCCAGGTACGCGCGGATGTGCCCAAGGTGGCGGGCGATGTGCGTCTCGCGCTGGACGCGGGATGGAGCGCGGAGCCGGTATCACGGAATTTCGAACAGGCGCAAGCGGCCCAACAGCAGGCGCTGACCTTCGCGGTGACCCCGGCAAAAGGGGTTGATCCGCCGGCGCAGCTTCGCGGCGTAGCGCATGTGGGCGGCCGCGAAATCGGCGTGGGCATGCAGGTCATCTCGCATCCGCCGCTGCCGCCGTTGACTGTGTTCCCGCCGGCGGTGGTCAAGCTGGTGCGGGCGGATGTGCGGGTCACGGCGCGGAAAGTCGGCTACGTGATGGGCGCGGGCGATGAGATGCCCGACGCCATTCGCCAGCTCGGCTGCGATGTGACGCTGCTGACGGCTTCCGATCTGGAGCAGCGCGGCCTCTCGGAATTCGACGTGATCGTGACCGGCGTGCGGGCCTATAACACGCGCGCGGATCTGCGCGTAAACCTGCCGCGTCTGCTGGACTATGTGCACAATGGCGGCAAGCTGATCGACCAGTACAACGTGACCGACGCCAACCTGGTGCCGATGGGGCCGTATCCGTTCAAGGTGGGGCACGACCGCGTCACGGTAGAGGAAGCGCCGGTGACGTTTACGAATCTTGGGAACCCACTGCTGAGCACGCCGAACGAGATCACGCAGAAGGACTTCGAAGGGTGGATCCAGGAGCGTGGGCTGTACTTCGCCTCGGAATGGGATGCGCGGTACCAGACGGTGCTGGAATCGCACGATCCGGGCGAGAAGCCGCTGGCTGGCGGGATGTTATACGCGCGCTATGGGAAGGGCGTGTATATCTTTAGCGGGTATGCTTGGTTTCGGGAGTTGCCGGCTGGGGTGGCGGGGGCGTACCGCTTGTTTGCGAATATGTTGAGCGCGCACTGAGGATTTCTAATCTAAGACCCACCCTCTATCGCGCGGCCGGCGTGTTCCGGTTCCTCGAGCGACTTGAGCAGCTTCTCGAGGTTCGCTTTCACCTCGATCACCGTGGCTTGGTTGTGTTCGAAGGTGGCGATCAGCACGCGTGTCGACGGACTCGACTTACTCACCGGGCCCATGAAAATGTAGGTCGCCTCGGCATGGTGCCGGGAGTGCACGCGCACGAGGGGATGCAGATTGGGGCCAGATAGCGTATCCATAAAGCGGTCCCGTTCGCGCCACTCGCCGGGATCCGCCGCGGAATGCAAGTCCTTCAGATCCTCGAATACCGCCAGTTTGAAGCCGCTGGCGCCCTCCGGACGCGCCACTTTCACGAAGAAATTCGCAGCGCCCATAAAAGGGATGTGCAGGGGCCGCGTCCCGTAGCGGGATTCGATGGCCTTCACGATGCGATCGAATTCCGCATCGCCGCCGAAGGCCGCACCCGTCGCCGCGAGAGCCAGCAACACCGCCGCCAATGCCCGCGCTTTCATCGGGCCTCCCTCCGGGTCTTGGAACTCTCGAACTTCGGGATGCCGAACTCGCCGCTGAGATCCGCCAGTTTCTCGGGGTCCAGCGTGCCAAGGATGTTGACGATGGTCAGCTCTTTCGGTTCGGCGGCGATCACCACGATGCCGCCCAGGTGTCCATTGCCGGTGTCCTTGAAATACACGTCCACATTGTCGCCATGTTTGGATCTGACGCCCACCAGGCGTCCCCATGTCGGGCTCTGCAACTGGCTGCGCACAGCCTCCACATCGGCCATGTTGTATTCGCCTTCCTGCGAGAATTGGAAGCTCCTCACGTAGATGGCGTCCAACCCGGCGAGCAGTTTGCGCACCTCCGCCTGGTCGTCGTCTTTATCGTGAAGGAATCTGCCGGCAAGCTGCAGCATGGGCTTGTCCAGGCTTACCGATACGGTTTCTTCGGCTTTGCCAGCCAGAGCCTCCAGATTGACCGACAGCTTGATTTCCTGCGCCCACGCCGGGAGCATGGCCGCCGCCAATGCGATCGTTGCGATTTTCATTGTGTTTCCCGCCTCGCAAGCAAATACGAACCATGGCTGCGGCGGGGAGGCATTATTTGGCGGGAGTAGGGCAAGCCGCAAACGGAAGGCCGATTGACAATCGGCCTTCAGGTTGGCAACCTGCCCCACAAGGGTTCGCGGATCAGGCGTGGGCGGCTCTAGTTTTAGTCTGCGGTCTTTCCTCGGCGGCAAGCCAGGGATAGGCCAGACCGGCGATCGCCCCGCCTATGATGGGCACTACCCAGAACATCCAGAGCTGCTGCAGCGCCCATCCGCCCACTATCAACGCCGGCCCCGTGCTGCGCGCCGGATTCACCGATAGGTTGGTGATCGGGATGCCGATCAGGTGGATCAACGTCAGCCCCAAGCCGATGGCGATCGGCGCAAAGCCCGCGGGAGCGCGCTTATCCGTGGCGCCCAGGATGATCATCAGGAACATGAAAGTGAGTACGCCCTCGGCCAGGATCGCCGATTCCAGGGAGTAACCGCCCGGGGAGTGCTCACCGAAGCCATTGGCCGCGAAGCCGCCGGGGACGAACCCAGGCTTGCCGCTGGCAATGGCGTACAACACGCCGCTGGCCACAATGGCTCCCAGCACCTGCACGGCAATATATGCCAGCACATTGTTCCAGGGGAAACGCTTGGCCACCGCCAGGCCGACGGTGATGGCGGGATTCAAATGGCATCCCGAGATGTGACCGATGGCGAACGCCATGGTCATCACCGTGAGGCCAAAAGCCAGGGCCACACCGACGAATCCGATACCCAATTGCGGGAATGCGGCCGCCAGAACTGCGGCGCCGCAGCCGCCAAAAACCAGCCAGAACGTGCCGAGAAACTCGGCGCTGATACGCTTCATTAACGACATCTGTTTCCTCCGCGGACAATTATCATCGCACACATCGCGGCGATTCTGTCAAAGTCTTTTTCGGAATTTGGTGGCCGCTCGCACAGAGTGCTAAACTGTTTTGAGGCAGCAAACTGAGCGTGGCCGGGCTGTAGTGCGCCGCGCGATTCTGCACCGCCCGCTAAGCCCACTTCAGGCGTCAGACACAACTTTAGGAGATCGAGATTTGATCGGCAAACTACGTTCATTCATCGTACGCGCAGCACTGGTCGCGGCCTGTGGGAACGCCCTGCTTTACTCTCAGGCGCCCCCCGCCGCCAAGCCACAGCCGGACGTTTTGATATTCACCGATGGCGAGAAGCTCATCGGCCAGCTTAAGAGCGCCAAAGGCGATTCCGTCGTTTTCAAGAGCGACATGGCTGGTGAAGTCACCGTCGCCTGGAGCAAGATTCAGGAGCTGCGCACATCGCATCCGTTCGCCGTCGTTGGCAAGAATGCGAAGCTCGTCAGACACATGGATGTCAGCCAGGTGCCGCAGGGCAACGTTGCCATGACGGACCAGAAGATCGCCCTCGAAGCCGCGGCCGGCGCGTCGCGCACCGTTCCCGTGGCCGATGCGGGCTTCATGCTCCCCGCGCCCGACTTTGAAAAAGCCATGAACCGCAATGCTGGCTTTTTCGACGACTGGGGCGGTGCGGCCACCGCCGGAGCTAGCGTTGTGCATGCCACCCAGGATGCCAGCACCTTCACCGGTGGGATTGCCCTGGTGCGGGCCGAGCCTACGGAGAGCTGGCTGCCTCCCAGCACCCGTACAATCCTCAATTTCAGCGTCGCCTACGGCAAGGTCACCCAGCCTGGCTCGCTCGATATCAAGACCGACATCTTTCACGCCGGCATCGAAGAGGACAAGTACTTCTCGCCGCGCGTCTTCGGATACGGCCAGGCGGTCTTCGACCACAACTACGCGCAAGGCCTCGACCTCCAACAAATGTACGGTGGCGGGCTGGGCTGGACTGCATACAAGACCGGGGCGGCGGAACTCGATGTTAAGGCGGCGATGTCGTATATCGACCAGAGCTTCAGTGCCGGCGCCAGCCAGAGCCTGGTTGGATCGACTTTTGGCGAAATCTTTACGCGCAAGTTTCAACATGGCATCCTGCTCAACGAGCAGATCTCCTTTACACCGGCATGGAACAACAGCAGGGCGTATTTCGGGACTGGCGGAGTCAGCCTGGCTCTTCCCGTACATAAGCGCTTGAGCGTGGCGCTGGCCGCGCTGGATACTTTCCTGAACGACCCGCCGCCCCCGTTCAAGAAGAATTCCTTCCAGTTCACCGCCGGCCTCACGTACGCGCTCAAATAGACGGGCTTGGAGCGTGACCATCGTGGCGGGCAAGACCGCAATTGTCCGGCAAGAGCTGAAAGCGCTCCCGGCGCCGAAGGACCGGAGAAGTACGCGGCCGCTTGGACACGGCGGCGCCGGAGTCGAGCAAACCGTCGACCTGAAGGCCAACGAAACGATCGTGGTGCGCGCGTCGGGAACGCATTGACACCAGCCGGACGCAGTGCCATACTGTAGCCAGAACACCACTGCACTGTGGTGTAAGGGATGCAAGTATGGCGACTCTGATCGCGCCCACCGCGGCGGTCTGTATTTCCGAGAACCATCTTTCACTGAATGAGATTATTGCCGTAGCGCGGCATGGGCAGAGCGTCGCGCTGAGTACGGACGAAGAATTCCGGCGGCGGATTGGCCGAAGCCGCGAAGCGCTCGAACGCAAACTGGCGGCGGGCGAAGTGGTCTACGGGGTCAATACCGGTTTCGGCGGGAATGCGCGATACGTAATCCCTTCGGAGGAGTTGGCGCACCATCAGCAGAACCTGCTCGAGTTTCTGTCGTGCGGCGTGGGCGAGCCTTTGCCGGAAGAAGCGGTGCGGGCCGCCATCCTCTTGCGCGCGAATGCACTGGCGCGCGGATTTTCGGCCGTGCGTCTGGTGGTGATCGAGCGGCTGCTGGATCTGTTAAATCATCGCATCACGCCCGTCGTGCCGCGGTTCGGTTCGGTGGGCGCCAGCGGCGATCTGTGCCCTTCGGCTTACATCGCCCGCGTCATGGCCGGACGCGGCGAGGCGTTTTACAAAGGATGCCGGGCGCCTGCCGCGGAGGCTCTGCGAGCCGAGGGCACAGACATTCTGGAGTTGGAGGCCAAAGAAGGTCTGGCGCTGCTCAACGGTACCACGGTGATGACGGGCATCGCCTCGATTGTGGTGGATGAGGCGGCGTACTTGTTCCGGTTGTCGCTGGGCGTGCTGGCGATGGCCGCGGAGGCGCTGGGATCGTCGCCCGATTATTATCATCCGGCGATCCACCTGGCGAAGCATCATCCAGGCCAGCTTGCGGTAGCGGAGATGCTCAATTCCCTGCTGTTCGATTCCAAGCTGGCCGTGCCGTTGGACGAGATCCGGGGCCGCGTCGAGGAGGCCAACCGGCGCGCCAACGGGAGCAATGGCAGCCATGGCGTGGCAGCGGCCGACGAATCCATACAGAGTCCGTACTCGCTGCGCTGCGCGCCGCAGGGGCTAGGTCCCATTGAGGAGACACTGGCGCAGTGCCGCACGGTGATCGAACGCGAGGCTAATTCGGTGAACGACAATCCGCTCATCGATCCCGCAACTGACCGGGTTTACCATACGGGCAATTTTTACGGAGCGCACATCGCGCGCGCCATGGACGGCTTGAAACTGGACTTGGCGAATCTCGCCAACTGGCTGCACTCGCTAATGGCGCTGCTGATGGACGACCGCTTCTCAAACGGCCTGCCGCCCTCGCTGAGCCCGCACGTGGGCGTGTATCAAGGCTTCAAGGGGATGCAGATCGTGCACACCAGCCTGGTCACGGCTATCCGGCACTGGTGCGCGCCCAGCCTGATTCACACGCTGCCCACCGAGCAGTTCAATCAGGATATCGTGAGCCTCGGCACGCACTCCGCGCTGACGGCTATGGACGTGGTGCGTCTGCTGCGTAGCGCGGTGGCCATCGCGCTGCTCTCCACGGTGCAGGCCGTCGATCTGCGCGCCGGCGGCGGCCGCCTGGGGGCAGGCACGCGGCCCATCTACCGGGCCGTCCGCGCGGTAAGCGCGTTCGTCGAAGCGGACCGGGCGCTGGATCGCGATATCGCCGCGGTGTCCGGCCTGATCGACCGGCGGGAGATTCCGGTGCTCAACGGTTGACGCAAATGCGCGCGAGAATTCGCGGCGCGCCGCCACTACATCAATAGCCTTTCCGTGAAACGTGGATGAGCGGGTTCTCGTGAGAAGCACTTGAGCTTCGAAAACGGGAAAGCCCGGGAGTAGCCCGGGCCTCCACGAGGAGCAGAAAGGGGGATCGTCTATGATCCTACTGTTGGTAATCCGGCTGAAACTAATCGGGCCGGTTAACAGCGTTGATCGTTTGGACCCGTAAGGGTCGGCGGTAAGCGCTGTTGCGGGGCCGGTGCCGCACACCGGCTCCGCTACCAGCATCATACCAGATTCCTGCGTGCATAATTCCCAACAAATGCCAGTGAGAATTCGCGGCGCACCGCCACTACATCAATAGCCTTTCCGTGGAAACGTGGATGAGCGGGTTCTCGCGCGAAGCACTTGAGCTTCAAAACGAGGAAGCCCAGCTCTCGACCGGGCCTCCACGCGGAGCAGAAAGGGGGATCGTTTATGATCCTACTGTTGGTAATCCGGCTGAAACTGATCGGCCGGTTAACAGCGTTGATCGTATGGACCCGTAGGGGCCAGCGGTAAGCGCTGTTGCGGGGCCGGTGTACGCAGCACCGGCTCCGCTACCAGCATCATACCAGACTTTTCTCCGCTCCCGCTCCGGGCCGCGGACAGTAGTTTTGGGCAACCTCTCGGAATCTCTCCACCTGCTGCGTCCGCCAGGCGTCGTCCCGATCCAGTTCGTGCGCCATCAACCCGGCCACGTGCGGCGCCATCCGCATGGCCGCCTTGGCATTGAGGAACAACGCCCGCGTGCGGCGTGCCAGAACGTCTTCGACGGTGCGCGCCATTTCGCAGCGGACGGCCCACACTACTTCCGCGCCCGTGTATGGCAGCGCGGAATCGAGCGGTTCGGCGAGCGCCGGCTCGGCGTGCATGAGGTCCTGGATCGGCGGCGCATCCGACCCGTACACCTTCAAGGCGCCGAACGCGTCCGCGTCCGGATGGAATCCGTGCAGGTGCAGATGCTCGGTGACGCAAGCCTTCTCCGGCAAGCGCGCCAGCATGGCCGCCTGGTTCACGCAGTCTTCCGCCATGTGGCGATAGGTGGTCCACTTGCCGCCGCAAATCGACAGCAGGCCGGATTTCTCGATGTAGATGGTGTGGTCCCGCGACAGCGTCGCGGTACCGCCGCCGCTAGCCGATTTCACCAGCGGGCGAATGCCGGCAAACACGCTGAGGATGTCGTCGCGCGTGGGCGTGCGCGCCAGGTAAAGCGAGGCGGTCGACAGAATAAAATCGATCTCCTGCTCCATGGCCACCGGTTCGAGCGAGGCGCCGTCAACGGGAGTATCGGTGGTGCCGATGAGCGTGTGACCGTGCCAAGGGATGGCGAACATCACCCGGCCATCGCTGGTGTGCGGGACCATGATGGCGCTCTCGCCTGGGAGAAAGGAGCGATCGAAGACCAGGTGCACGCCCTGGCTGGGCGCGATCATGGGCGCGATGGAGGCGTCCGCCTGGCGGCGCAGGTCGTCGGTGAAGGGCCCCGTGGCATTGATCACCACTTCGGCTTGCGCATGGAATTCCTGGCCGCTTTCCGCATCGCGCGCGATCACGCCGTCGATGAACCCTTCGGCGTCCTTGGTCAGGCCGGTCACTGCCACGTAGTTGAGCAGGGTGGCGCCCAACTCGCAGGCGGTGGCGGCCATGCCGATGAGCAGCCGGGCATCGTCGAACTGCCCGTCGAAGTAAATGACGCCGCCGCGCAGCCCTTCGGTCTTGATGGTGGGCAGCCGTTCGAGGGTTTCCTCCTTGGAGAGAATGCGCGACGCGCCAAAGCCGTATTTGCCGGCCAGCAGGTTATAGACCTTCAGACCGAGCCCGTAGAAGGGCGCTTCCCACCAATCGTAGTTGGGCACCACGAAGGCGCGGTCGTGGACCAGGTGCGGCGCGTTGCCGAGCAGTAGGCCGCGCTCGCGCAGCGCTTCCATGACCAGCGAAATATTGCCCTGTTCGAGGTAGCGGACACCGCCATGCACCAACTTGGTGCTGCGGCTGGAAGTGCCCTTGCCGAAGTCGTTCTGTTCCAGCAGCAGCACGCCGTAGCCGCGCGCCGCCGCGTCGATGGCCACGCCGACACCCGTGGCGCCGCCGCCCACCACGATCATGTCCCAGCGTCCGGGGCGGGCGTGCAGACGAGCGTACATCGCAGCACGGTTCATGGGAGATCCTCAGTCATAGTATCAGTCGTTAGATGGAGACGGGCCGGCGCTACGACGCAGGAATCGGGCATAGCGGACTTTTGGCAGCGGGCCGCGGCGTTCGCCATGGATGTGGTTCTGGCCGTGGCCGCCCTGATGCTTGTTTGTATTCCTCTATGGCATCGCCAAATGGGCCATTGAGACCGGCGTCGATATCCGCCAGCACCGCGCCATCCATATCAGGGGCAAGGATGAGTGGGGCAGGGTCGTGATTTACATCGTGGTCCGACGAGGGCACTGGCTTGGCACTCTCACCGCATCGCTTTCTCAGCTTTGGCGGCAATTAGGCCGAATCCCGCAGTTTGGGCGTCTCGTTTCAAGGTCAATAGGTCCTGGCGGCCGGACCGCGCATTTCCCGAACCGAATTCAACTTCTCCGAGGGCTAGCCGCGCTTCGAATTCGATATCGGGGATGCCGCGCCGCCTCCCCTCCGCCGCTGCGCTTTTTAGGCTGGCCGCCGCCCGAGTTGGGCCGCCAGAGCCGTGTGCTCCCTCCAGGGCGGCTTCCGCGCGGGCTGCCATGATAGCGGTATAGAGGCGCACTCTGAAGTCCTGGCTTTTCGCAGCGAGGCCTTGGGCCCGATGGATTGCGTCTATAGCTTCGCTGGCCTTGTGCTCCAGCAGCAGCGCCCTGGCGACGATTCTATACGCAGCGGCCTCGTCATCCGGCGCCTTGTTGATCCGAAACACTTCTGCTACTTCCCTGGCGGGCGCCAGTGCGGCTTCCGGGCGCCCCTCTTCAATCGACAATGTGGCGAGACCGATTTCGCTCTGGGCGGCGCCGACCTGTTGTCCCAAATCGCGCCGGATGGACAAGGCCTCCTGGTGCTTCTGGCGTGCCGCCAACAGGTCCCCGCGCGTCTCGGCAGTTTCCGCCAGGTTGGAGAGGGCGAATGCAAGGGCACCGCGATTTCCACTTTCTTTCCAGAAGGCGCCGGCCTGCTCCAGCATCTTCTGGCCTTCCGTAAGGTTGCCTTGATCCAGGAGCAGAGAACCGAGTGCGTCGATGCTGAAGGCCTCTCGGTCGTGGTTACCCACTTCTCGATAGATTCCGAGCGCCTCCTGGTACATCTCCTTTGCCACGGACAGATTGCCCAAGATCTGGAGTGCGACGCCGCAATCGGTGAGCGCGTCCGCGTAATGGGGCCGGTCGCCAATCTGCCGGTAGACAACCAACGATTGTCGACACAGTTTTTCCGCGCCGGAGTAGTCGCCTTGTTCAGAAAGCAACTCGCTGACATTGCTTAAAGACGCCGCCACACCGAACGGGTAACCGATCTCGCGGCTGATCTGGCCAGCCTGCTCGTAAAGCTGCCGGGCCCGTGGATAGTCGCCTTGACCATCAGCCAGAGCCGCCATAGAGTTCAGACACCTGGCGACCTCCTTGCGGTTACCGGCAGCGGAGAATACGCGAACGGCCTCCGTATAGGACGCGGCCGCCTCCGATGTTCTGCCGAGATTGTGAAGCGCCGAGGCTCGGTACCGGATTGCATAAGCGGCCCACAGCCTGGCACCCTGCTTGCCGGCCATTTCCGCGGCTCTCGCGGCGGCAGCTTCCTGCTGTCGAAACTGAGACAGTGCCCGATACGCTTCGGCCAAGGCCAGGTCGATGCGAGGATCGCCGGAAGCTGGGGGCGGCAGTAGCACAAGGTCCTGGACGGTAGCCAGAGCGTCGCGAGGCTTACCGGAGTTAGTCTGCACATGCGCCAGGAGTAGGCCGTAATCGATGTTGTCGGGGAAGAAACCGTGGAGCGTGCGGTAAACCGTGGCGGCTTTGTCCCATTCGTGCATTGTTTCGTGATAGCGGCCCTCGACGGTGAGGTGACTCTCTCGGGCAAGGCCGGCCGATAAGTCGAAGGCTTTCCTGGCTTCCTCTTGTGCCTTGGCGTCGTAACCCAGCTCAGACCATGCGGCCGAGAGCGCGGAGTGGGCCAACGCATACTGGGGCTCGGCGGCCACGGCCTTCTGGAGCAGACCCTGCGCGCCGTTGGCGTCAAAGAACCGCAGCTTCGTCAGGCCTTCCGCATAGAGCCGGGTGGCTTCCCGATCTGAAGGCAGCGCGGCCCGGATTACTGCCGCGTCCGCGGGGGTGATTTCCCCGGCACCCAACTTCTGGCGCAGCTTGACGCCAGCACGCGCCACCAAATCCGAGATCTCGGACTCGTCGCCGGATTCCGGCACGGCGGCGACGGTCTCACCATCGGCCGCTCGTTGCAGGCGAATGTCGAGCCGGATTTTCCCTGGCCCGGAAGCGAGGTACGAGCCTAGCACCACATAGTCTGCGTTGAGATTCTTCCGGATTCGCAAAAGAGTGCGCGGAGCGTAGCTGTCGGCGTCCGGCAGCGCCAAGTCGGTCTTGGTGCGCGCCACGTCTTCTCCGGAGACGGTTCGAAGCTTCTCGCCGGCCGCCAATTCGGTGGTCAACATTTCGGGGAGCGCGGAGGCAAGCCACGTCTTGTCCGGCCGCGGGGAAAGATTCTTGAAGTTCAGAACAGCTATGGACGGACGGGACGATCCAATCTTCGGACGCCACGGCCCAGCGTACCGGACCGCAATCCCGATGAGCGCAAGGCTGAGGGCCATGGCCGCCGCGCGCTGTGACACGCCCCGCCGGAGCACACCTCCCGGCAGCGCGCTCCCTGCGAGGCACGCGTCTCTCACGGCCTGTAGATCCGCGCGCAAAAGGGCGGCGGTCTGGTAACGGCGGTGGCGGTCCTTCTCCAGCGCCTTGTCGATAATCCGCTCAGCCGGCAGGGGCAGCTCCGGGTTCAGGAGCGACGGCCGCCCCGGTGCATGGCTCAGAAGCTTGTTGAAAACCACGGCGCAGGTCTTGCCTGGGAATGCCTGATGTCCCGTAGCCATCTCGTAAAGCACCGCGCCCAGGCTGAAAATATCCGACCGCGCGTCCAATTCTTCCCCGCGGGCCTGCTCGGGGGACATGTAAGGCGCCGTTCCGACGGCCGCGCCTGCGTCTGTCAGAGAGTTACTGGCTGCAAGCGCCGTTCCGAAGGCCGCGTCGGCCTTGGGCGCGCAGATCGCTTTTGCCAGCCCGAAGTCCAGCACTTTGACCTCCCCGCGCGAGGTCACAAAAATGTTGGCGGGCTTGATGTCCCGATGCAGGATCCCCTTCGCGTGCGCGGCTTCGAGCGCTCCGGCGATTGCCAGGGCCTGGTCCCAGAACTCATCCAGCGGAAGCGGGCGGCCGGTGATGCGGTCTTTGAGGGTCTGGCCTTCCAGAAACTGCATGACGATGAACGGCTGTCCCTCATGCTCGCCAATCTCGTGGATCGTGCAGATATTGGGGTGATCTATGGCTGAGGCGGCGCGGGCTTCGCGTTTGAGGCGTTCCACAGCATGAGAATCGGAGCCTGGCTGCAACTCGCGACCCAGACGCCGGAGCACGGCGTCATCTTCCGCCCCCGCGGATTCAGTCAGGAATTTGAGCGCCACGTAGCGGCCTAAGACGGTGTCTTGCGCCTTATAAACCACGCCCATACCGCCTGCTCCCAGCCTTTCCAGAATGCGGTAGCGGGAAATCGTTTTGCCGAGCAGCCTGGCATCCCCGCCGCCAGGGCCTTGAAGGGGGACCTCGTCCCGGGCCAGCGCCCGCGCTTCGACTGCCATGGCAGCAGATTCCATGAAGTCTTCCGCCCCGTCGCGATAGGCAAGCAGGGAGTCCACCTCGCGCCGCAACCCCTCATCCGCGCCACACGCCGCTTTCAGAAACGCAGACCGCTCGCGCTCTGGCCGCTCCAGGGCGGAGTGATACAGACGTTCAATTTCCTCCAGATCGTCGGGATTCATTATCTTACTGCCCGGTCAGTTCACGCAGCAGCCATGCCTTCGAAAATTGCCAGTCGCGTCTCACCGTTATCGCGGATACTTTGAGGACTTCGGCTATTTCGTCCTCGCTCAGCCCGCCGAAGAAGCGAAGTTCCACCACCTGGGCTTTTCTCGGTCCGCACGCTGTCAACCGCTCCAGGGCTTCGTCGAGCGCCACCAAGTCGGTCTCCCGTTCCGGCGATAGCGCCAAGTCTTCCTCCAAGGATAAGTGAATCGCGCCGCCTCCACGTTTCGCCGCATTTCGCTCGCGTGCGTGATCGACCAGGATCTGCCGCATCAAGTGCGCGGCTACCCCGTAGAAATGCGCGCGGCTCCGCCAATCCGGAAGATTGGAGTCCACCAGGCGAAGGTAGGCCTCATGCACCAGCGCGGTGGATTCGAGGGTTCGGCCAGGCTGTTCGCGCCGCAAGTAGCTGCCGGCCAGGCGCCGCAGTTCCGCGTAAACCAAAGGCGTTAAGGCCTCCAGTGCGGGTCGGCTGCCGTTGGCCCAAGCGCGCAGTAACCCCGTCAGGTCCTGGGGTGAAGACATGCAACGGTCCCCTCGCCCTACGCGTGCCCGTGTGGGCGCGCGCATTAATTCTAACATTAGCCGGACCTCCACAGAAAAAACGCCGGACATGATCGGTTTCCCGCCTGATTTCCGCACGAGTGTGTGAGAGGCAGTAAAGACACGCAACGAAGTGCCTCTCAGAGAACAGACGCGATGCCGTTGCGGCCGGCGGAAACAGTCCAGCCCACAGCACCGAAATTTCAAATAAAAGGAGAAAATTCAATGAAACGTTCGATTGGTTACATGACGATTGCCTTGATGGCGCTCTTGCCGGGGTTGCCGAAGCCGGCACAGGCCCAGACCGAGGTGCCGCAAGCGGAAACCAGCGCGGGTCCCGCGCTGGCCACCCTAGGCGGCACCACTTTCCTGGCATGGAAGGGGAAGAACTCGCCCGGTTCGGTCTGGTATTCGACCTTGAATGGGTCGGTATGGTCCGCGCAACATAATTTCACTTCGGAAACGAACTCGGCGCCGGCTCTGGCGGTGGCCAACAGCACCGTATACCTGGCGTTCAAGGGACAGCAAGAGCCTAGCGACGGCATCTACATGACGAGTTGGAATGCGGCCACATCTGCATTTCCGGCTCCATCCAAGCCCAACGCGCCGGTCGCCGATACCGCGACGACCGCTGCGCCGGCTCTAGCCGGAAACGGTTCCACCTTATACCTGGCTTTTACTACGGCGAGCAATTCGATTATGTTTGCAACCTACGCCGGCGGCTCCTGGAGCTCCATTGCGAATACGGGGTTCTCCACGAATACCCAAATGGGACCAGCCCTCACTGTGTATAACAGTACGTTGTATCTGGCGTGGGTAGAAGAAGGGAGCAATCAAATCGAATACGCGACTCTTCCTCTGTCCGGAGGCCGGTGGTCGTCGGCGAATCCGGTCGCGGGCGCCCAAACAGACGTGGCACCCGCCTTGGGCGTTTTCGACGCGCCAGCTACTCCGCCCGGAGGGCTCTATCTGGCATGGACTACGGCAGCGGACCAACTCAGCTATGCGTCGTTCAATGGCAGCTCCGCCTCGTTTAACCCACCGGTGCCAATTCCGCCCGGTCCGTTAGCGACCAGCTCCACGCCGGCATTGATCTCCTTCGCTCCGGCGTCCTGCCCGGTCGGAGACGTAGGGGGCGCGGATTATGTCTTTTCGATCTTCTTTGCGGCGACCAATACCGACATATACTTCGAAGATCTGGAGAGCTATCAAATCAGCCCTTGTAAGCCGTCTTGCACAGGCATAGGCTGCGGGTGAAGCCCGGCCGGCATGCATTGTGGTGGAGGGGCGGAAGGTCGGATGCCATCCGCCCGTCTATCGGGCCTGAGTGGGCGCATCACTTGACTTCGCCTCGCGTCTTACCCTCCCCCCGACGGCCTAGGGGACCTGGCCCGATGGGACGTTCCGTGCGATCCGGACGCGGGCCGCAGATCGTCGCACAAGACACAAGAGGGACGTTGTGCGGCGATATCGGCGTCTATTCTGCTTCTGCGCAGGCCCGAAGGCTCGGTGCTGGCTGTATGAGGGCACATCCACGGTATGCCCTTCACCCACTACCGTGGAATGGCGATAATGAGCGCGTGGCGATAAGCATCGCGTCACGACTTGCTGCGCGCGCTGGGCTATGGCGCGGCTGCCAATCGTAGTAGATAATGTCCCGCCGGCCCATCCATCCTCCGTCGAAATCGCGCTACAGTGAATCGAGAGGAAACCATCGTCATGATCTCCCGATACCGCATCGCCATCCCGGCCCTGCTGCTGCTGGCCGCGGCTGCCTCCGCAGCCGACGACATCAAGCCAGAAGCCATTCTGGACAAGTACATCGAAGTCACCGGCGGCCGCGCCGCTTATGAAAGGATCAAGACCGAAATTGCCACGGGCACGCTGGAGATTACCACATTCGGTCTCAGCGGAACTCTAACCGTCTACCAGGCCGCGCCCGACAAGGCCTACACCGATATCGAGTTTCCAGCCCCCGTCGGCAAGGCGGAAGAGGGATCCAACGGGCAAGTGGCATGGGCGATCAACGGCCAGCAAGGCCCGCGCATCAAGGAAGGCGACGAACGGGCCAGCGCCCTGCGCCGCGACGCCGTGAATGCGGATCTACGCTGGCGCGATTTCTACAAGAAAGCCGAACTTGCAGGCACAGAGGACGTGGGTGGCAAGGCCTGCTATAAGGTGGTCCTCACGCCCAACGAAGGCGCAGCCGAAACCCGCTACTACGATAAGGGTTCCAACTTGCTGGTGAAAGTTATAGTGCCCATAACTACTCCGGATGGCGCCATTACCGCCGAAATGGCTCTGAGCGACTATCGGGATGAAGGCGGCATCTTGACGCCGCACACCGTTGCGCAAAAGCTTCCGGGCATGGATATTGTGGTGAAGATCGAAAGCGTCAAACACAATGCGGAAATACCGCCGGGGCGCTTCGATCTGCCAGCCGAAATCAAAGCGCTGACCGATAAGAAGACGGACGAGAAGAAGCCCGACGAGAAGAAGACCGAGAAGAAGTAGGCCCAGCACACTTAGTCACGGCCGCGCAGCTTGCGGGACCGCAGGTACTCGACCAGTTCGGCGGGCCGGTCCGTCTGAATGCCGGCTGCGCCCCGGTCCACGGCGTCCTGCCAGGCGGAAGCGTTGTCCGCGGACCCCAGGCGGTCCACGTAAATATCCACGCCCGCGCGCTTGGCCACCGCGATCGTGTCGCCAGTGAAATCTCCCGCGTCGAAGGCCACCACGCGCGGTTTCAGATCCAGGAGCAGCTTTTCCAGCGTAGCAGCGCTATATGCTTCCGGCATGACTTTCAAGGATGGGTTCAGCGCCTGCACCTTCTTCAGAAAGCCGGCGCCTCCATAAATCACGACAGAATTCAGCATGTCCGCCTTGGTGAGGGCGGCGGCCAGATCGGCGGGCGCAATGTCCTTGGAGTCCACATAGACTCCGATTTTGCCGTGCGCCAGAGCCAGCGCCTCCTCGAAGGACGGCACCTTCGTGCCGGCAAACTGGGCGTTGAACTTCGCGCCGGCGTCCAGTGCGCGGATCTGGTCGAAGGTCATCTCGCGGACAGCCCCGCTGCCGTTGGTGGTGCGGTCCACCCTGGCATCGTGCATCAGCACCAGGCGTCCGTCGGAAGTGGTGCGCACGTCCAGTTCAAAGAAGTCCGCCCCGGCATCGATAGCGGCTTGAAAGGCGGGAAGCGTATTCTCGGGATGCGCGCGATGTTCGCCCCGATGGGCAATCACCACGATGCGATCGGCCGCGCTTAGCGCTAGGCACGACACCAATAGCATCGCGGCGAACTTCATGCTTGAGATAGTATCAGATCATGCGCTCTTGCCACGTGGCTGTTGCGCTCATGCTGGCGCCCGCGGCCCTGGCGCAGCGTCCGATCGTGGAGATCAAAGTCGCGGGTAGCGAGCGGCTGGCGCCGGCAGCCGTGATCGCCGCGTCCGGCTTGCGCATAGGACAGGCGGTCACTCGTGCCGAACTGGATGCCGCTGCGCAGAAGCTCTTCGAGACCGGGTTCTTCTCGAGCGTCAACTACCGGTACGATCCCACCGCTGCCGGCGGCCCTGCTGGATACGGGGTCACGCTGGAGATTACCGAAGAGGCAGCCCGCACACCGGTCGAACTGGATATCCCTGGCCTGGATGCGGAACAGTTGTGGCAACAACTCAAATCCGCCGATGGGTTCATCGACCGGCAGATGCCGAACAACGATCGCGCGTCGGACTATTACAAGCGGGCAATAGAAGGCGCGCTGCGGAAGTCGAACCATGCGGAAGAGATCGTGATGAAGACCGAGGCCGACTTGCATACCGGCAAGATGGTGGTCATTTGCCGTCCGGCCCATCTTCCCAAAGTCGCCGCGATTCGCTTCGAGGGTAATGCGGCGATCGCGGACGGTCGGTTGCAGGCTGCGATGGCGAAAGTGGCAATGGATCAGGAATACACCGAACGCGATTTCCGGCGCAAGTTGGAATTCAACCTGAGGCCGCTCTACGATGAGCTGGGTCGCCTGACCGTGGCTTTCCCGTCCGTGAAGATGGCGGATGCCGGCGGCGGCGCGGTGGCTGTTACGGCCGCGATCGACGAAGGTCCCGTTTGGCGGCTCGGCAAAGTCGTGCTGACCGGCGATGCTCTTCCTCTCGCCGACATGCACGATGCCGCCCGATTCGCGTACGGAGCGCCGGCCAACTGGAAGCAATTCATGGCATCCGTGAACAAGATGGAACAGGTGCTGCGGCGCGATGGGTACATCACGGTATTCTCGAAGCCTGTGCGCGCGTTTCACGAGGCGACACAGGTGGTGGACGTGGACCTAGTAGTCGGGAAAGGTCCGCAATTCCTGTTCGGCGAGTTGCACATCGAAGGCCTGGATGAGGGTACCGAAAAGCGCCTTGCCGCGCTGTGGAAGCTGCCCGGCGGCGCGCCCATGAACCAGCCTTATGTCGATGAGTTTGTGCGCTCCGCGCTGCCGCTGGTGAGGGGCAAGTTCAGGACTTTCAGCTCGGGAATGAACATTCACAAGGGCGCCAATGTAGTGGACGTGACGCTGAGGTTTCACTGAGGGAGGTATTATACATGCCGGTCACTCGCAGAGATCTGCTCGGTCAAGCGGCGCGCCTGGCTGGCGTGGCGGCACTGGGACTGGAAACGGGGCGCGCGGAATCGCCCGCCGGGCGTAAGCTCAAGGTGATCGTTACCGGCGGGCACCCCGGCGATCCGGAGTATGGATGCGGGGGAACCATCGCCCGCTATGCGGACCAGGGCCATGACGTGGTGTTGCTCTATCTGAATCGCGGCGAGAAGAGTTGTCCGGAGGCGGCGAGCGATGCCGCCGGCAATGTGCGCGTCGCCGAAGCCAAACGCGCTTGCGAGATCCTGAAGGCGCGCCCCCTGTTCGCCGGGCAGTGCGACGGGCACGCGGTGGTGGACGCGGCCCGGTACAAGGAATTCCGGGATCTGATCGATGCCGAGCGGCCCGACGTGCTCTTCACGCATTGGCCGATCGACGGGCATCGCGATCATCGCGCCATTTCCATGCTCGCTTACGATGCCTGGCTCGCCACGGGCAGGCAGTTCGCCTTCTATTACTACGAGGTCTCCGATGGCGAGGACACGCTGATGTTCGCTCCCAGCGATTTCGTGGACATCACCGCAACCGAGGCGCGCAAACGGATGGCTTGTTACGCGCACGCTTCGCAGGCGCCCGATAAGTTCTACGCGCTGCAGAGCCAGGTGACGCGGTTCCGCGGCGTGGAAAGCGGCTATCTCCACGCGGAAGCCTACGTTCGTCACGCGCAAAGCCGCGACAGGCTGCTGCCATAAGAGTTGCCCGACAGAGACCGTCGGGGAGCGGTTTCGAGGCTGGGCATCTTCGCGCGAGCCTTCGAGGCTTAAGATGGTAGCAGTGAAAAAACTGCTGTGGCTGTTCGCGATCCCGCTGGCCGCTCTCGGCTGGTGGGCCTACCACCGGAACAACGCCGCGCCGCAGGTCCCTTTCGCGAAGGTCGTCCGCGAGACGCTGGTCAGCACCCTGCCCACCAACGGCAAGGTGGAGCCTATCCAGTGGGTGGCGGTGCGGGTGGAGCAGGCCGGGCTGGTGAGCAAGGTGCCCGTTGAGGAAGGGCAGACGGTGGGCCAGGGCGCGCCGCTGGCCCTCCTGAGCGACGCGGGCCTGCAGGCCGATCTGGATGCGGCCGAAGCGCGCGTGGCACAAGCGCGGGCGGATTTGGCCATGATCGACGCGGGTGGCAAGCAGCTCGAGTTGACCACTATCGAAAGCGACCTGGCCCGTTTGCGGGTGGAAAAGGACCACGACCAGAAAGAATACGCTTCGCTGCGCCGACTGGCCGACAAGCAGGCCGCCTCGAAGTTGGAAGTGGATGAGATGAAGAGCAAGCTGCAGGCCTCGGACATGGGGATCGAGGCGCTGGAGAAGCGGCGCGCGGCGCTGGTTACGCAAGCGGACAAGACGGTGGCGCTGGCGCGGTTGCGCGACGCCGAGGCCGCCGTGGAACTGGCCAAGAGCCATATCGCGCAAACCACGATTCATGCGCCGATCGGCGGCGTGGTCTACGATCTCGCGGCGCGGTCGGGGGCCTATCTCAACATCGGCGACCTGGTGGCGAACGTGGGCCGCACCGAACGCTTGCGCGTGCGTGTGTATGTGGACGAGCCCGAATTGGGACGCGTCCAGGAAGGCCAGCCGGTGACCATCAATTGGGATGCGCTGCCGGGCCGCGCCTGGGAGGGCGCCGTGGAGCGTAAGCCGGCCAGCATTGTGGCGCTGGGAAGCCGGCAGGTGGGTGAAGTGCTGTGCACCATCGACAATCCGGGGCGCGCGCTGCTGCCAGGCACGAATGTGGATGCGCACATTCGCACCGCTACGGTGGACAAGGCGCTGACCATTCCCAAGGAGTGCTTGCGGCGGGACGCCAATGGCGTGGGCGTATTCGCGCTGCGCGGCGATCGGCTGGAATGGCGAGCGGTTCAGCCGGGCGTGTCGAGCGTGACGCGCGTGCAGATTCTCGCGGGACTGACGGAAGGCGGCGAGGTGGCGCTGCCCACGGAGTTGACGCTGCACAACGGGGAGACGGTGACGCCCTTACGGCAGTGAGAGTCCGCAATTTGTGGGGCAGGCCCTCGGCCTGTGCGCAGCCTCCGGCCGCTCTTCGCCCCGAAAAACCGAGACCTTTGCGCAAGTAAGGAGAGCGGCCTGAGAGGCCGCAGCAGGCCGAGGGCCATGCCGAGGGCCTGCCCCACCTGGCGGCGAGCCTCGCGTTCAAAAAGCGCGAGTTTCGCTCGGCGAGCGGGTCTGGAGACCCGCTGCAGGCGTGGACGCCCGCCCCACTCTATACTGGAATTTGAGACGAGACCTTGTCTACGCGTTGCGGGGTCTTCGGAACAACCCCACATTCACAGCGGTGGCGACGGCCTCCCTGGCTTTGGGAATCGGCCTGAATAGCGCCATTTTCAGCCTGGTCAGCGCGGTACTGCTGCAGCCCTTGCCGGTGCGCGATCCCGCGCGGTTGGTCTCGGTGTTCACGGTGGACCGCATCAACCCAGGATTGCTGTACAACTCATATCCGAATTACAAGGATTACCGCGACCGCAATACGGTTTTCTCGGGTCTCGCGCTGTATACCCCGATCCAGGCAGTGCTCACCGGAGAAAACGAACTGGGGGATGTGCCGGGGCAGCTTGTATCCGGGAACTACTTCGACGTGCTGGGCGTAGAGCCGGTTCTCGGGCGCACGTTCCTTCCCGAGGAAGACCGGTTCCCTGGCGCCGACGCGGTGGTGGTGATCAGTTACGCCTTCTGGACACGCAGATTCGCGGCCAGCCGCGGTGCGATCGGGGCGACCGTGGGTCTGAACCAGCGCGGGTACACGATCATAGGGGTGGCTCCCAAGGGTTTTCATGGCCCCAATGCGCTGGTCAGCGCCGACGTATGGGTTCCCATGGCGATGTACCCGCAAATGTTCTCCATGGCGGACTGGGTCGATCGCCGCAAGGCGCTTTTGTTCTCCGTCGTCGGCAGGTTGAGGGACGGCGTCAGCCGGCAACAGGCGGAAGACAATATGAAGACGCTGACTGCCCAACTGGCGCGGGAGTATCCGGCGGACAACCAGGGCCGCGCGATAACTCTGCTGCCGATCGCCGAATCCGTCATTCAGCCAAATTCGCGCGGCGGTTTGGAGATGGTGGGAGGCGTGGCGCTGGGAGCCAGCGGACTGGTGCTGCTGATAGCGTGCGCCAATGTTGCCAACCTGTTGCTGGTGCGCGCGGCAGGCCGGCGAAAGGAAATCGCTCTCCGCCTGGCGCTGGGGGTGGGGCCAGGGCGTTTGATCGGACAACTGCTTACGGAGAGCGCGCTGCTGTCGATAGCCGGAGGCGCGGCGGCCCTGGTGTTGGCGCGCTGGGGGCGCAATCTGCTGTGGAGCTATCGGCCGCCCTGGATTTTAAGCGGCGACGCCATGCTCAGTTTTGACGGCCGAGTGTTGGGCTTTACGCTCCTGGTGGCGGTGCTGGCCACGCTGGTCTTTGGATTGGCGCCGGCCATGAGCGCCGCGACCCGCACCGATCTGGCGACGGAGTTGAGGGAACGCCGCAGCCCGTGGACGCGCGCGGGACATCGCGCGCATGCACGCGGCTTGCTGGTCATGGCGCAAGTGGCGCTCTCCGTGGTCGCGCTCACGGGCGCGGGCCTGTTCTTGCGCAGCCTGCGGAATACGGAGGCGGTAGATCCTGGATTCGACGCCGCGCATATGGCCACGCTCGCTCTGAACGTGAAGGCGCGCGGTTTCACCGAAGCGCAGGGGCGCGCGTATTACGCGCGCGTGATAGAGCGCGCCGCAAGCTTGCCGGGAGTCGCCGCCGCGACCGTGGCTTTCAACCCTCCGTTCACTGTGCAACGGGCGCGCAGCATTTCCGTGGAAGGGCAGGAGACCGGTACGGGACCCGGCGCGGTGGCGCCGATCGATCTGGTAGAGCCGGGGTATTTTCAGACCATGCGCATCCCGCTGCTGCGCGGCCGGGCGTTTGCGGGCGGGGACTCGCCTGCCGCTCCGCGCGTGGCAGTGGTGAACGAAACCATGGCGCGGCACTTCTGGGGCGGGAAAAATCCCATTGGCGGGCGCTTGCGCTTCTTCGGCGACAGCGCGCCAGTGGAGATCGTGGGGGTGGCGAAGAACTGCACGTACATTAGTCCGGGAGAGGCGCCCCGGTTAATGGTCTATCTGAGCCTGCGGCAGAGCTATGCGCCCGCCGTCACTTTATGGGTGCGCACCACCGGCGAGCCGGAGGCGATGCTGGGCGCAGTGCGGCGCGAGGTGCAGAGTCTCGACCGCGATGTGTTGCTGTCGAATCTGCAAACGGCCATGCAAGCGAGTCACGAGTCGCTGTGGGCGCCGCGCCTGGGCGCGATACTGTTCACGGCTTTCGGCGCGCTGGCCGGACTGCTCACGGTGGTCGGCGTCTACGGGGCCATCTCCTACTCCGTGGGACAGCGCACCCGCGAGCTTGGAATCCGCATGGCGTTGGGCGCCGAGCCCCGCGCCGTGTTGTGGCAAGTGCTGGCCGAAGGGATGCTTCCGGTGTTCGGGGGATTGGTGCTAGGGCTGCTTGCGACCGTCACGATTGCCGGCGTACTGAACAGTCTGCTGTTCGGCGTGCGCGCGCGGGATCCGCTGACGCTCTCGCTGGTTATGGCGGTGCTGTTGGGCACGGCGCTGGCGGCCTGCTTTGCACCGGCCCTGCGCGCCACACGCATCGATCCGATGGTGGCGTTGCGGGATGAGTGAGGTGGGGCTGACCTCCAGGTCTGCGGCCGACGTCCACGTCGGCCCTTGGGGCGGGTCTGGAGACCCGCCCCAGGCGTGGACGCCTGCCCCACAAGCTTTGCACTACGGCTTGGCGAATTTGGCGTCGTCGATGGGCACGTTCTGCTTGGCTTCCTGGATCTGAATGGTGAAGCGCCCGTTGACCCGCGCCAGCGTCCAGCGGAAAGGCACCTTAACGCCATCCACCTCGCGGTAATCGGCGTAGTCGATCTGGGTGGGGTTGCGGCCGACGGGCGTGTCCGCATATCGCACTTGCCGCAGCAGCAAGCCGGACGACTGGTCGAAGTAAAGCCGCACCGGCGGTAGGCCCTGGCGCATGCAGTTCAACGTATAGGCCGGGCTGTCGCCGATCTTATCGGGACGTCCCACGCGGAATCCGGTAAAAATCTCCTTGATGTGCGTGGCGAAGTAGAAATCGGCGTCGAGCCTGGCTGCTTCGGCTTCCGGAGCCGACATGTCGCGCGCCGGGTGCCCCGCGCCGCCGCTGAGCCATCCACCCTGCCCGTCGAAAGCGGTGATGCTGTCGCCCGACGCCATATGTGTCACGGACACGCGCTTATCCGGAGCTTTGGCGAAAACTTCGATGGGCGTGTCGTGACCGGCAACGGCGATGTTGCCCTTCGACACACGGCTTGAAATCTTGTGCAGCGCTTCGGCGCCGCCGATCGCCGCGACGTATTTATCGAGGATCTGATCGGCGGTAGGCGCGGCGGTGGCGGCGGCCGGAGCCGGCTCGGCGTGCTCGGGTTCCGCATCGCTGGTCAGGACTGGCGGCGTCCCCACCGGGTCGTGGCCGCCGCGATGGCAGGTATAGCACGTGACTTCCTTGCGGCTGTTGAAGCTGTCCTTATTGATGGCCAACGTCATGGCGATCATATGGCGCGCGGTCTTCTTGGCCGGTTTATCGTCGGCATCGAACTTGCCCTGTACGTGGCAGAAGTCGCATTCCACTCCGAGCGACGCGGCGATGAACTGCATGGCAGGGAACACCTGATCGGCTGGGGTACCCTGCAGGGCTTGAATGTTCTTGAAGGACTGCTCCGCGGTTTTGCCGGCGGGGGCGGGTTGGGCGTGGGCCGGCACCGAGAGAGCCAAGGCACACGCCGCAACTGCAATTGGTAAAGCTCGCGATTTGGAGTGCATTTCTTGAGACTACCATTTGCGGCGGCAGGCAGGCGCGGCTCCTGCTAGATTGGAAGTTGTGCATGAGGGTGCGAATCATCGTTGTAACCGTTTTGTCATTCGGCGGCTGTCTAATGGCTCAGTTGCCGGATGTCCCGGCTTCCGAGAATTGGAACCTGTATTACCAGGCTACGTCCATCGGCCAGACTCACGGCACCTTCAATGCCCCTTATATAGGGCCACTTAGTCTGCAGGATTATCGCGAGGACGACGCCTCCCTGACCACCACGCTGTTCTTCGATGCGAGGCTGGCCAAGAATCTGCAGTTCGTCTTCGATCCGGAGATCGCCGGCGGCAAGGGATTCAGCGGCGTCAATGGATTGGCGAACCCTTCCAACGGCGAGTTGCCGCGGGTGGCCACCGCTACGCCCAAGCCGTATATTGCGCGGCTGTATCTCACTTACGACTTCGGCTTCGGAGCGGAGAAGGAACACGTGGAGAGCGACGACAATCAACTGGCGGGCGACCGCCCGATGGTGCGCTACACGATTACGGCCGGCCGGTTCTCTCTCACGGATTTCTTCGACAACAATGCCTACACGCACGATCCGCGCTCGCAGTTCATGACCTGGGCGGTGATGTATAACGGCGCGTGGGATTATCCGGCGGATACGCGCGGCTACACCTGGGGCTGGGTGCACGAGTTGCACACACGCAACTGGTCGTGGCGATACGCCAACGCCGCCGAGCCCACAGTGGCCAACGGCGGGCACTTCGACCGGCGCCTGCTGGTGGATCTAGGCACCGTCTTCGAGGGCGAGCGGCGATTCACCTTAGGCAAGCATGCGGGAACCATCCGGCTGCTTCAGTATTTCAATCACACGCATTCGGGCAGCTATGCGGATGCCATCAGGCTGGGTGAACAGACCGGAACGACTCCCAATGTGGATGCCGTCAAACATTACGGAACACTTAAGTACGGAACGGGCGTGAACCTGGAGCAGGAGGTCACGCACGATACGGGATTCTTTGTGCGGCTGGGTTGGGGCGACGGCAAGACTCAGGATTTCGCCTTCACGGCCATCGATCGTCTGGCCAGCGGCGGCGTATCGGTGAAAGGCACCAAGTGGAAGCGGAAGAACGATGTTGCCGCCACCTCCTTCACCGCCAGCGGTATTTCCGGCGTGCATGCCGTCTACCTGGCGCAAGGCGGGCTCGATTTTCTGATCGGAGACGGGAGGCTGAATTACGCCCCCGAATACGTTTGGGAGAGCTACTACAGCGCCCGGCTGTTCCCCGGTTTCTTCGCCACCTTCGATCTGCAGCACGACAACAACCTGGCGTTCAACCACGACCGCGGGCCGGTTTGGATCGAGAGCCTGAGGCTGCACATGGAGTTTGGGCTGCATCCCTGGTCGGCGAAATGATCTTCCGCTTGAGCCCATGTCTCGCCGCGCTGGCCGTGGCCCTCACGGCCGCGCCGCCCGCTTCGCCCGCCGAACCCGAGTACTTCGTGCCCTCCCACCGTTTGCCGGGCATCGGTATCGATCGCCAGGCTTTGACCGGCGAGACGCTGGCGCGGCGAACGGAGGCCATGATCCAATCGCAGACCTTCGGGATCATGCGCGAGCCGATGGCGGCACAGGGTGCAGAGCGCATCTACAGTTCCGGGTTGCAGCGCTTGTTCCGCGATGCCGAGCGGAAGAGCGGCTTCCCGGCATCGGTGCTGCAGGCGATGGCCTATCTGGAGAGCTGGGGGGTTTGGAACGCCGAGAGTCCGGCCGGTCCGCGCGGCATCCTGCAGATTGCCGAGGCCACCGGCAAACGCATGGGCTTGCGGATTGTGTATGCGACGCGCCATCGCGTGACCAAGACGAAAACCGCGGCGCGGAACAAGCATGGCAAGCTGGTGTATCGCACGGTGCGCCACACCGAGACCTACACGGCGATGGTGCGGGACGACCGGCTGAAGCCCGACAAAGCCATCCCGGCCGCGGCCCTGTATCTGGCCGGAATGGAGCAACGCTACGGTGGCCGCGACTGGGCCATCTGGGCCTACCACTGCGGCGAGGGCTGCGTGGCCGATTTCCGGGCCATGGCGAAGAGCATCAAAGGGCTGGACGACCCTCCCGCCAGCGTGGCCAAGGTCTTCTTCGGCTGCAACCCGGCATGGAATCGCGATCTGTGTGAAGCGATTCACGGGCAGATGGATCGCGACTACTCGCCCACTTACTGGTTCCGCGTGATGCGGGCGGAGCAGTTGCTGCGCATGTATCGGGACGACCCGGCGGAGTTTCGGGATTTGGCCGCGGAGTACAGGTATCCGGCGTCGCCGGCCCTCAGGGCGCCGGACCGGCTGTCGGTCTGGTTGAAGCCGCAAGATCTGATTTACGGCGGCGGCGATCCGATCCGCAACGAGGAGGCGAGCAAGTTGGCGATCGCTCCGGACGACCCGGAGTTCCTCGGTTACCGGGTGGATGCGTACGCGCTGCCACAGGGGAATGGCGCGGACGACAACTGGCGCGTGAAGGCGCGGCCTTCCACGATTGGAGCGCTGGCCTATATTGCGTTCGAGACGCGTCGGTTGTACGCGGCGCTGCGCCCGGGCGAGGCATTCGCGCCGCTGGAAGCTACCGCCCTGGTTATTCCCAAGGCCGAGGGCGGTGCGGCGGAAGGCGCGCGAGGCGCGCGGGCGATGGACCACGCCAGCGGTCAGGTGTTCGACCTTGCGGTGTCCGGGCTTCCGCCGGGCGAGTGGGAGTGCCTGCAGTTTGTGCTGGACGATCTGGGGTGGAGCGGCGCTTTGGGCTTCGTCGAGGAGCCGCCCGGGAAGCAGACGATGCACATCGGCTGTTCGCCTTCGTCGCGGGATTTCTTCGCGCAGGTTTTCGAGGAGGCGCAGGCGGCTTTGCGCGACCGGCGCGCGGCGCCGGCGGCCCCTGCACCCCCGGTAGCGCATTGAGGGCGCGGTGGTTTAGAATCGGAGAGTACCCCGCCATTCGGGCGCGTAGCTCAGTTGGTTAGAGCGCCTGCTTCACACGCAGGAGGTCACAGGTTCGAGTCCTGTCGCGCCCACCATT
>JBEKPZ010000040.1:0-33157 GCA_049520215.1 Bryobacteraceae bacterium
AGGTACCATTACTTCTGATAATATCAAGATGTTGTGCCCAAACGTAACATCTATCGCGAGGGAGCGCGAGTTTACAAAGAGGGCCGCCGCTTTCTGGGATTCGTAGTCCCGGCGGTGGTGAAACCGGCCCACACTCTGTGGCACCAGATCGTCGGATTCGTGTTCACGATGATGGCCATCGCCTTTGTTTTGTCCGGCTTCCGGGCCGTCCGCCAATTTGACGGCAGTGCCGGAGCGGTCCTGCAGTTGACCATGCTGGCCATCGGGGTTTGCCTGCTGGGCGGATACGGCATCTCCTCGTTCCTCCGGGCACGCAAGATTTCACGCTCGTGACGGCCGCCGGCGCGGCTAGACCTGCATTTCAATCCCGGCGCTAGGGATCGCGTAGATCTCGCGCACGGGCTCCGCGGACAGAACGGGAGCGGGCTTGGGGCGGAGACCCAGGCGGTGCATGAGGCGGCCGACGTGATCCGGATCGTAGCGGATGGCGAAGCGGCTCTCGATGGCCTGCGCCAGGCGGGCGGTGGTCCAGCGATCCGTTTCAAAACCGAAAGCCCTGGGGCCGGCGGCGAACATCTCGCGCACCTCCGCCCGTTGGGTGGATGACAAGCGGCTGGGACGTCCGGGCGCTTTGCGCTTGCGCAGACGTTCCAAGCCTTGCCCCTCCAGAGTGCGGTACCAGCGGGAAGCGGTGGTCCGGCTCACCCCGAACTTACGGGCGACCCGAGCTTGGGTGATCCCCTTGAGCAGGTCCCCGGCAGCTTCCAGGCGCCTGCGTTCCATTTCATCGCGATTCAACGTAACCGTAACGGCAGCGTACATTCCCTCGCGCGCGGATTTTTGGCCAGAGCAATCTCAATATACACCAAAACATTTCCGATGTAAATTGATTTTTGACGCGCGGGTAAAGATTTTGGCCTGGCGAGGAGGCGGGGCAGGGCGTGAGCGGCGCAGTACGTTTCAGGCGAAGATCTGGCCAAGCGGCTACCAATCCCTCCGTTGAGTGCCGCGGGTGCGGAATTCGTAGCTCTCGATCTTGACGGCGACCTCGCCCGGCTCGGTGTGGACTATTCGGCCCAAGATCTGCAGTTTCATACGGCAGGTCTTTCCCAGCATGGCCGGCCAGTCCATTGCCAGCCGCATTTTCTGGCCGCGCTCAAGAGGCTGCCGCGTTGTGAACCTCACTTCGCGGCTGCTCATTTCGAGCGTTCTGCCTGCGCCGACGGCCAAGACGCGGCTGCCCTTCACGCATTGGTAGCGCACATCCTGCCGAATGGGAAACCGGCGCGGCGCTCGCGGCGCCTGGTCTCCGTGGAGAGAGTCGTTGGTCATTTTGGAACCTGCCAATTCCCCATAATTCTCTTCCCTAGCGACCGCCGCCGCGCGGCTCCGGCAGCCCTGCGAGCGCCCGTTGGTGGCTCCTCCGCCCACCCGAAGGCGGGGTTTCTTTCGACCGGACTCGCATCAATTGACCTCGTATCCCGACTTCCGCTGCCGCTCGTCGAAGCGGGGTTCCGGCTCCGGATGGCTGCGCCGCCGGGACAGGCTGCCAGGACGCCGGGCGCAAGACGTCTCTCGCGCGCATTTGCGGAATGCTCCCGGCGAGCCCACTCACAGGGCTCTCGGTTACTATGTAGCTGGCGATGCCGACAGCAGCCCGGCCGGGCTCGCTCTGAACTACCGATCCGCGGATTTCGAGCTTCGTGAGGCAGTCCTTCTCGAGCATCGCAGGCCAGTCCACCGCCAGACGCACCCTTTCGCCCTGTTTGAGTGGATGCTGGGTGGTAAAGAGGATCTCGCGGCTGCTCATTTGCAGGGCTTTCCCTACGCCAACGGCCGAGCCTCGGCCACGCTTCACTCGCTGGTAGCGAATCTCCATGGGAAACTGGAGATTGCCGTGTTCCGGGTCTTTTGTCTTTGACATCGTTGACATTGGTGGACCGTATGGCCGGAGTGACGCCGGCTTGGTTGTCCACTAACTCGTCGGCCAACCTCTTGAGTATGGGACAAGATCGCCAGCGTCTCAAGAGTATCTTTCGGACAATGCCAGCGCCGCCACGCGATCCGCACTTAGTCAGAGCTGGTCTTCGTAGTGTTCCAACGCGACCCGCGTCAATTGACCTCTGGTCCTGACGCCGGTCTTTTCGAACAAGGCTTGCAGGATCGCCTTGACATAGCTCTCGGAAATCTGAAGGTGCCAGGCAATCTCCTTGTTGGACAATCCCTCCAGCACAAATCGCAGCACTTTCCGCTGGCGTTCGTTGAATCTTGGTTCGGTATCCGGATGGCGTTCCTCGCCGGCCAGGCTGCCATAGCGACGGTCGAGACAGGTCTCGCCCGCGTGCACCTTACGGATGCTCTCGGCGAGCGCGCTCAAGGGGCTCTCTTTTACGAAAATGCCGCCGACTCCCTGGCGCAGCAGCCGGCGCGCCTCGGTGTCGCTGACCCACGCGGTCACAATGAGGACGCGTCCAGTGAACCCGAACTGGCGCGCGGAGGGCAGGAACTGCGAGGCTCTCTCCACGCCTAGATCGTGATCGAGAAGCACTACGTCAACCGATTGCCGCTGGAGAACTTGGAACGCCTCTTTGATCGTGGCGCAGTGGAACACCTCAAGATCGTCCTCCGCGCGCAGCGCCAGGGCGACGCTCTCCCGGAACAGGGCATGATCGTCCACCAGCAATGCCTTGATCTTGACCGTTTCACCGTCCAAGAGGGTCACCTTTGCCGCTCGACCGGCCAGAGTTCGACTACAAACGACCCGCCCTGGGTTGTTGGTTCGTGACGGAGGTCGCCTCCATATGATCGAAGAACGGCGCGGGAGATATAGAGGCCCAGGCCTGTCGATCTCGCGCCTGGCTGAAACGGTTTGAATAGATCATCCGGACGCGCTACACCGGGGCCCGTGTCCTGAAATCTCACCGCGATCATGTCGTTTTCTTCAACAGCCTCTACAAAGAGCGTTCTTACTTTGCGGTCGCCCATCGCACGCTGGCTGTTACGCGCCAAGTTCAGGAAAACCTGCAGCAAACTGTGGTGATCGGCCTCAACCAAGGGCAGTCCATTGGCAATGTTCCAGATGGCCGCACAACCGGAATCGCGAAACGAGGCATCCACGACCACGCGCGCTTCATCCAACACCATCCCCAAGTCGGTGACAGCCGTGGCGCGATCCGAAGCCAAACCCAACCCGGAGGCTGCTAGCTTCTCCATACCCTCGATGATGGCGCCCAAGGTGTTGAAGCTTTCCGCTTCCGAGATTCCGGGAAGGGATGCCAAACCACGGTGCGCGGCATGCGCAGCAGCTGCGAGGTTGCGGATTTCGTGACTGACTGCGCCGACGAGTATCCGGGATGTTGCCATCATGGAGTCGAGACCGGCGCCCTCCCGGTCTCGCAGGTTCTCGGAGGCGTCCCAGATGAATGCGGCGAGATGCCGGCCGGATGGCGCCGCAAACGTCGATAACCAGACGTGTGCGAGAAACGTCTCGCCATCCGCGCGCTGGCCGCGGCTCTCCACACTCGTATGCACGTACGCCGACGACCTCTGCATTTTCAAGAAACGGTTCAGTATCGGCAGGTGGGCTTGAATTTCCGTGCCATGCATGCGTTCGGCGCTCAAACCCAAAAGGCGTTGCGCCGATTCGTTGGCCAGCGAGATGGTTCCGCGATTATCCAGAATCAGAATCGCCAAGGGGCTCGTTTCGATCACCACATTGAGTTGCTGCTGGATCTCCAGCCGCAATTGCACCTGGCGTTCCCGCTCTTCGGCGTTCTGCGCCATCAAGCGCCGCTTCAGGTTCAGCTCGGATACAAAGTAACCCGCGAGGGCGAAGCCGGCTCCGCCGACGACAACCCGGATGCCAGCCCCCGGCGTGGGATGTGTCGCGCTGAGGAGTTCATAGTTACTGAACGCTTCGCGCAAGCCTCCGCACACCGCGGCGAACGCCGCGATCTGCCAACCACGCAGGATCGCCGATACCAAAAGAATTGGCGCGATATAGAGATATCCGATGGAATCTTCAGGTACTTTCCAGTCGAGATAGGCGATCACCGAAACAAGCGCGGCGGCGCCGCCATATACAATTCCACGGTGTGCCTCCGCGGAGGCCATGTAGGTTTCCAGCGGATTTATCCAAAGCTTCCGGAGCCAGTTCGCCGCGGTCACCCACATGTTCTTAATGTAGCGCCCGGAGTGAGCGGGAACAACGCCTCCTTGCCGCCAGCAATGCGGATTGTCCGAAAGATACTGCGCTTCTCAGCGCCTCCTGCCGCATAATGAATTATCCGGGCGTAGTGAGGTCGAACGTCGGCTTAGTGAGTAACGTCTAAAACGCCCGGCCTGCCTGAAGGAGATTGCATGTTACCGTCGATCGGTTTCCACAAGTTCGGATTTGGAGTCTTGGGATTGGTTCTGGTGTTTATGCTGGGGGTCAGCGCATTCCCGGGGTCGCCAGCCGGAGGGCCGGACGCCTACGCGACGTCTGCCGCCAGAACCGCGCCCAAGCAGACGCCCCAGTCCGCACCACCAGTCACCGTCGACGGCGTCCTGCCTAACCTGTTTTACGGTACGACAGCGCCGGGCGGCGCGAACGGTCCCGTATTGGTATTCCTTCACGGCTTAGCGGGCAGTTATGCAGACTGGTTGGAGTCCAACAACTGTCCGCCTTCCCCCACTCCGTGCGGGCCGAACGGTCCTGGCGCCGGAACCGGTAACGACATGTACGACTATGCTTACGAAGCCGGATTCCGCACGGCCTTCGTGAGCATGAACCCGGACAACAGCAACAACAGCGCCACGATCCAGGCTAATGCGGCGATGCTCGAAACGATGTTTCCCAGGATACTGGCCAACTTCGGGGTGTCGAAGGTTTACTTCGTCTGTCACTCCAAAGGAGGGCTCGATCTGCAGGCGGCCCTCGCCACTCCGCAGTGGATCGGCATCGCCAACGCGGTGTTCACTCTTGGAACGCCAAACCAGGGGGACGCATTGTCCAACTGGCTCTTCCTTACCCCCAATGGCCAGGCGCTTGGACAGGCTTTGGGACTGTTGACACCGGGGGTACAAGCCCTGGAGATCGGGAACGTACAGCAGTTCCGAAGGCAGTGGGACCCCATCTTCGAGAGCGCTCAGATTCCCTTTTATACCGTTGCCGGCGATCTCTGCACCGAGCCCAAACCCAGCACGGCCTGCAATAACACCGTCACCGGGCCCATCTTGCAGTCGATCACCGGCGGAACAAAGGCTCCCCCCAACGACCAATTAGTCACGGAGCCGGAAACATATCTCCCCACCAGTTATGCGATGAATCTGGGCGTCGAACTTGTGAATCACTATCAATTGCGCCTCGGCGATAACTCTTTTAACATGATCTACTCGCGCGTGATGGCGCAGGAGAACCAACAGAACGGGCAACCCGGCCTTACCAGAATTGCGACGAATGGTTTCGGCGACCAGGCGAATAGCGAGGCTTGGTCGATGGCTTGGTTCACCAACGCAGTGGGCCAGTCCCAGTTGTACGTGGGGACGGGGCGGGAAGTGTACTGTGTGACCAGCGCCCTAGCGGCCATAGAAGCCGGGCTGCCGGGGCTTTATCCGCCGGCCATCGGCGGTTGTACGCCGGATTATCATCTGCTCCCGCTGCGGGCCGAAATCTGGCAATACACTCCGCAGACCAATACCTGGCTACGGGTCTTCCAATCCCCTAACTCGCTGACCACCACCAGCAATACGGGCGCAGCCGTGGCGACCGCCCGGGAAATGGGTATCCGGAGCCTGACGGTGGTTAACGAACCGGGCGGCGTAACGGCCTTATACGCAGGCACGGTGACTTCCGGCGCCATCTTTGAAACCAATCACACGGTCGGCGGGTGGCCTCCGCCGCGCATCTTACGTTCCACCGACGGCGTGACCTGGACCGCTCTTCCCCAGGATCCCGGGACTTTCCTGGGCAACATCTCCACAGCGGCGGAGAGCGATCAACAGTTCCAGAATTTCGGGTTCCGCTCGGGCGGCCAACTGAACGGCATACTGTATATGCAGGTTGGAAACTTCTCCGGGGTAGGCCGGGTGATTGCGTCCAAACCGGGGACCAATCCTAACGGCGGCAATGACAACTACCAATTTGTCAGCCCACCCACCGAAGTGCTACCCGTCTGGATTCTGCAGAGCTTCAACGGTTTCATGTATGCCGCCACCGGTAATCCTTACAACGCCGCGGGATCGCCCACGGAGTACGGCGTGTGGAAGACAGACGGGCTGGGCACCGCGCCCTATACTTGGACGCCGATTATTGCGGAGAATGCGGGCTACTCGCAGCAGCAACCCTTGGCTCCCAATTACGCGTTGAGCATGCAGATATTCTCCGACACTGCCCCAGGAGGTTGTCCGGCGACATCGGGTGTAGTCACCGGCGGCGCGGGTGGTTGCCTGTATGTGGGCACCGACGAGCCCAGCGAGCTGGTTCGCATCCACCCCGACACCACCGGACAGGTGCCCGTGAATAATGCCGATGGATCGCTGGATACGGTGGATAGCTGGGACTTGGTGGTGGGCAATCCGCGAACCATCCCCCCGCCGAACCCGGGCGCAGGCAACGCAGTCCTTCCCATCAGCGGAATCGGGCAATACTTCGACAACGGGTTTACCGGACACTTCTGGAGAATGGGTGTGGGCGGGATGGGATTGTATATGAGCACCTACGATTGGAGCGCCGAGCACTCTAACCAGAATGGATTCGCCGCGAATTGGGCCCAGGAATTCGGTACGGATCTGTTCCGAACTCCCGACGGGATCCATTGGACGGCGGTGAGCAGGATCGGCCTGGGAGACGGCATGAATACCGGCGGCCGGACCTTCGGACAAACCCCCTTTGGACTCTATTGGGGCACGGCGCGGCCGGCTGTCGGCGGAACGCAAGTCTACATGATCGATAACAGCGTGTTGGACCTTAACAAAGATGGCGTCATTGATATGAAGGACGTCAATCTGATGCAGGCCAGACTAAACGCCAAAGCCATGCCGAACGATCCGATGGATGTCAACCAGGATGGCAAAATCACCAGCGCGGATGTCCAAATGCTGATGACCCAATGCACCTATCCGAAATGCGCAGTGCCGGCGGTCCGGCCTGCGGCCGCCACGTTGGGTGCGCCGGTGCTCCACTCCGCGCCGGGCATTGTGAACGGCACCGTGCCCAGTACCGTGTCGTTGGATTGGCCCACCGTCTCCGGTGCGCAGGACTACCTGGTCTATCGCATCAACATGTCGCCCAACGATACGACGCCGCCTCCGATCTTCGGACCCCTGGCGGCCGCATGCGGCACCAACGCAGCAGTGGCAGCGCTGCCTTTGTGCTCCTCGGCGAAAACAACTCAGCCGGCGACGTCTACATCGACACCTTTTGGCTACCCGGGAGCCGTCGTGTTCATTACCCGCGTCACCGCCAGTGGCCCCACTGCGACGTTTTCGGAGACTTCCCCTTCGACGCTGCAAGTGCTGTATTTCGTGCGGTCGGAGGATGCCAACGGTAACCTCTCGGCGCCCTCCAATCTCGTGGGGGGCCCGTCGTTAGCCGCGCAGTAAGTAACACACAGTGCAGCGGAGAGTGAGCGTTGCGCCACCTCCAATCGTGAGGATAAAAGGAGAAAGGACTTCAATGGTTACAAAGATGCGATCTATAGCGATAGCGGCAGCGGTGATAGCGGGCCTTGCCGCCTCGGAAAACCTGGCGGCATCGTGCCCTAGCACGGTGATCGCCTATCAAGCTTCGGGGACGTTTGGGAGCAACCCGATCGGCGGAGCCGACAAACTCAAGCTGGCAGGCCAGCCCTTCAGCATCACCCTCTATGTGTGCCAATCCAAGACGCCTTCACAAACGAGCGCGAACTTTGCGGTTTACGCTTCCATCGAGTTGACAGGCACAGTCAAATCTTCCCTGATTACGACGCCGTACACCATAAAGCCCACCGCCATGACTTTCGTATTGGTGCACCCGCCCGACACGATCCAGGTGCTGGGTCCGTTAACCGTGTTGGGAGGTACGATCAATATCAAGGCTGTAATCGCGCTGCCGGCGGGCACTCTGGCCTCCACAAGCATTGCCGCTTTTCCGACCGTTTCGATTGTCACAGGCAAGTCGGGCTTTGTCTATTCGCAAGGCACGGTGTCCACGACTTTGGCGGTCATCGGGACGGCGACAGGCGCCGTCTATACGGGGGCTGCCGCGCAAGCCAGAGCGCTTCTGCATGCCGATGGGGTGCGGGTAATCACGGTCCACGCGGACGGGACGCAATCCGCGCAGCCGATGCAGGCGGGACCGGTCGATCTGCAAGGGTCATCGGACACGGTGATGCTGCAGTTCTACGCATCCGGCGTGCGCAACGCTTCCGAAGTTCAGGTGCAGATAGCGGGACAAGACGCGCCGGTGCGATATTCCGGGGAGTCCGGCCATTTCGCGGGATTGGACGAGGTCATCGTGGAAGTACCGCGCGGCTTGGCAGGGAGTGGCGATGTGGACGTGGTGCTGACGTTGGATGGCCAGACGGCCAGCCCCGTGCGCATACACATTCAATAAGCGCCCCTACCGCGCAAAGAAGAATGGGGCCGCCTCTGCCGGAAGCAGGACGACCCCAGAGGCATATGCCGCGGCTGACACCGCCTGCGGCGTTCGCCATGGAAGCGTTCACATTCGGTTACCATATAAGAGAGCCCCTCGCCCTTACGCCGGTTTGAAACGCACCCTATGGAAAACGCACCTGCTGCAATTCGTAACATCGCTATCATCGCCCACGTGGATCATGGCAAGACCACGCTGGTGGATGCCATGCTGAACCAGAGCGGCATCTTTCGCGAGAACGAAGTACACGTCGAACGCGTGATGGATTCCAACGAACTGGAACGCGAGCGCGGCATCACCATCCTGGCCAAGATCACTGGCATTCGGTATAAAGGCGTGAAGATCAACATCGTGGACACGCCCGGCCACAGCGATTTCGGCGGCGAGGTGGAGCGCGCGCTGAAGATGGTGGACGGCGTCATGCTGCTGGTAGACGCCAGCGAAGGACCGCTGCCGCAGACGCGCTACGTGCTGATGAAGGCGCTGGAAGCCAAGCTGCCGCCCATCGTGGTGATCAACAAGATCGACCGGCCGGACGCGCGCGTGCCGGAGGTGCTAGACGAGATCTACGATCTATTCATCGATCTGGACGCCGCCGAGGACCAGCTCGATTTTCCGGTGCTGTACACGGTGGCGAAGACCGGCGTGGCGAAGACTTCGATGGAAGACGAGTCGAACAATCTGAAGCCGCTGTTCGACGCAATCCTGAAGTCCATACCGGCGCCGGCGGGCGATCCGGACGGCGTGCTGCAGATGCTGGTGGCGAACCTGGATTACAGCGACTACCTGGGGCGGCTGGCGATCGGGCGCGTCTTTGAGGGCACGCTGAATTTCGGCGACACGGTGGCGATCTGCAAGCTGGACGGATCGCAGCACTCGACACGCATCACGAAGCTGTACTCGTTTGAAGGGTTGAAGCGGGTGGACGAGACCGTCGGCCGGCCGGGCGACCTGCTGGCGATTGCCGGCGTGGAAGGCATCACCATCGGCGAGACGGTCACCAGCGCAGAGAATCCGCGGCCGCTGCCGCTGGTGCAGATCGACGAGCCCACCATCGCCATGACGTTCACCATCAACACGTCGCCATTCGGCGGGCGGGAGGGCGCCTACGTGACCTCGCGCAACTTGCGCGAACGGCTGGACAAGGAACTGCTGACCAACGTTTCCATCCGGGTGGAGGAACTGGGCCACGATACGTTCAAGGTGATGGGGCGTGGCGAGCTGCAGTTGGCCATCCTGATCGAGATGATGCGGCGCGAAAGCTATGAGCTGATGGTGGGCAAGCCGGAGATCCTGACGCGCACCATCGACGGCAAGTTGAACGAACCGGTGGAACTGCTGGTGATCGACTGCCCGGAGGCTTTCATCGGGGTGGTGATCGAGAAGCTGGGCAGCCGCAAGGGCAAGATGAACAAGATGGTGAACCACGGGTCGGGGCGCGTGCGGCTGGAGTTTCACGTGCCGTCGCGCGGCCTGATCGGGCTGCGCAGCGAGATCCTGACGGATACGCGCGGGACGGCCATCATGAACTCGCTGTTTTACGGGTACATCGAGTGGCAGGGCGAGATCCCCTCGCGGCCCACTGGCTCGCTGGTGGCGGACCGCGCCGGCAGGGCCACCGGCAACGCCATCTTCAATCTGCAGGAGCGCGGGGAGATTTTCGTCAGTCCGGGAACCGAAGTTTACGAAGGCATGATCGTGGGCGAGAATGCGCGCACGAAAGACCTGGACGTGAACATCGTGAAGGAGAAGAAGCTGACGAATATGCGGGCTTCGACGGCGGACGAAGCCATACGGCTGGTGCCGCCGCGCATTCTGAACCTGGAGCAGGCCATCGAGTTCATCCGCGACGACGAGTTCGTGGAAGTGACGCCGGCCTCGATCCGGCTGCGCAAGAAGATCCTGAAGTCCAACCAGAGATAGCCTTATGCGCGAGGCGCGGCCGAACGCGGTGGTGGTGGCGCTCGCGGCGTATGCGGCATTGGTGTTCGCGGTGCTGGGGATCACTCCGCTGTGGCTGGATGAGCTGCAGCAGCTTGTGCTGGGGCGCGAGAGCCTGGCGACGCTGATGCGGTGGGTGCAGTTGAATCCTGGCGCGTCGCCGCTGCCCTACCTGGCGCAGAGGGCGTTCGTCGATCTGTTCGGCACTTCGACGTACGTGGCGCGCATTCCGGCCGCGCTATGCAGTATCGGGGGGGCGGCGGTTTTCGCGGCTCTGTGCGGCAGGTTCGGGATCCGCTCGCGGGTTTGGGCGGTGGTGGTGTTTCTGGCTATTCCGCTGCAATTCCGGTACGCGCTGGAAGCGCGCGGATACTCGCTCGGGCTGCTCTGCACGCTCGCGTCGTGGCTGCTGTTGCTGCGCGTGCTGGAGCGGGGCAGCGTGCGGGCGGCGGCTTGGTATGGCGCGTCGGTGGCATTGGGACTGTATTCGCAGCCATTGACGATCCTGCCGGTATTCGGCGGGCTGTTCTGGCTGATCGGCGAGCGCGGGGTTGGTGCGGGGACCAGGCGGCTAATCGCTTGCGCGGCGGCGGTCGGGGTTCTGTCGTTCGTTCCTTGGTACGTGCTGCAACGCCAGGCTCAGGATGCTGCGGGAACGATGGCGTTGTATTTCTTCTCGTGGCGACAGGTGACGCCGCTGGTGTTGCTGCACGAGTTGAGCGGGGGCGGATATGTGTGCAGCGCGGCGCTGCTGGTAGGGGCGGCCGTGGGGTTGAAGGGGCTGCGGAACCGGCGGTTGTTGGTGTCGGTGGCGCTGGTCACGCTGGCGGGGCCGATCCTGATCGATGCGCTGGTGAACTACTTCTTTGCAGCGCGGCAGCTTTTGTTTGCGACGCCGGCTCTGGCGCTGTGCTTGGCGGGCGGCATCGAGCGGCTGCGCGGGAGCGGGCGGCTTTGGGCAGGCTATGCGGTGCTGGCGGCTTTTCTGGCGGCGGCAGTGGTGAGCGACTACCGCCTGGCGACTGTTCCGAAAGACGGCTTCGGGGCGCAGGCCCGCGTGCTGGCCGCGCCTTTGCCGACTGATGCGTGCGTGGCGGTTGCGCCGATGAATCACGCGGCGTACTACCTGGTCCTGCGGCCGGAGCTGGAGCGAAGGTTTTGCGCGGAGCCTCCGGACGCGGCGCGGGTGGTGGCGGTGATAAGCCCGTACAGCACGCCGGGGGAGCGCGATCAGTTGGCGCAGTTGTTGGACAGGAGCTATGAGAAGGCGGCCGTGCTGCAGTCGGGCGCGGGGGAGATCGTGGATTACCGGCGCCGCTAACGGACGGCTTCGGTGGCCGGCGCTTTCTGCAGCGCGAGGTAGCTGGGGCCGAAGCGTTTGACGTTTTCCAACTCGCGGTCGAAATCGGCGAAGTGGTCTTCTTCGTCGCCGATGAGGCGCTCGAAGAGCTGTTTGGAGGAGGCGTCGGCGGCCGCGCCGCACTCCAGGGCGGCTTGGTTGTAGGTGTTGGCGCTGGATTCCTCCATGGCGCGGGCCTTTTCCAGCATGGCTGCGCGCAGCCAACATTGGCCGCCCTCCAATTTCGATGACTTGCGGTGGGTTTTCGACCCACGCGGCGGGTCTCCAGACCCGCCCCTCTGCACCACGAGCAGGCCGACGTGGACGTCGGCCGCAGGACTCCCACCCCACCCCGCGCTATTGGGGCAGCCCCTCCTCGGTCTTCTTGCGCCGGGGCGCGCGCTTTTTCGGCGGTCCAGCGGATCTGGGACCCGTGGATCTCGGTCCGGAGCTTTTCCGGGTAGTCCGGCCGCGCGTGGGCGGGGGTTCCACATCCGGGATGATCCCGGCCGCGGTGGGCTGTCCGGCCACGATAGGCTGCGGCTCTTCCACTTCTTCTTCGATGGCCGGCTCCGGCGGAGGCTCGGGCGGCGCGGGCGGATGGAACTCCGGACCCAGGTACACCGTGAGTCCCTTCTCTTCATCCGCAGTGATGCGCACCACCAGTTTGTCCTGCGCATAGTTCAGCAGTTCGCTGAATTCCTGAAAGCCGTATTGCTTCCAGTCGTAGTCGGGGTGCTCCTGCTTCACCCACTCGGCGAGCGCGTCGGATGCCACGCCTTCGTCCACTTCCATACGGTGCGTCTCCAGCACATCGCGCAGAACGGGCAAGGCCGCCTCTGGCCGCACGGTGGCCTTCTCGGGACCCGGCGCGCCAATGCGCTTGATCATGTAACGGCCTTCCCCGCCGGTGACGTGGACGTAATTGGCTTTTTGCAGCTTCTCCACGAAATCCGTAAAAGAGCCCGACCCGTACGCTTTCTCACTGAAGGCGGAATCGAGCTGCAGCATGGTGGATTTCAGCAGCCCAAGCTGCGGGCGTACACTGCGGCGCTCCAGAGCTTGCAGGGCGCGCTCCACGAGCGGCATGGCCTGGGCCAGATCCAGCGGCGCCGGACGCCGGTGCGTCTGCGGTCCGCGCTGCTGCTGTTGTTGTTGTTGCGGCGGCTGCCCGCCGGATTGATGGACGGCCCGCTGTTGCTGCGGCGGCGGGGCCGATTTCAGTTCATCCAACAGCGATTCGTAGCTGATGAACTCGTGACAGTTCTTTTGCAGAATCGTGCTGGTGAAGGCTTTGCCGCCCAGCACGAATACGCGCTTATCGTACTGTTTCAATTTGTTGAGCAGGGCCATGAAATCGCTGTCCCCGCTGACGATGGCGAACGCGTTGATGTGATCGTGCGTGAAGGCCATTTCCAGCGCATCCAGCGCCAGGTTGATGTCCGCGCCATTCTTGTCGCCGCGCGGCGACGGATCGCGCTGCACCATTTGCACGGCGTGTTCCGTCATGGCGCGGGTGGCGGCTTCCTGCCGTCCCCAGTTGGCGTAGGCCACGCAGGTGACGATTTCACCGCGTTCCTTCAGCGCATCCAGCACGGCTGCCACGTCAAATTCCCGGTGTAACGTGGATTTGACGCCGATCTCGATGTTATCGAAGTCGATGAACACGGCCAGTTTGAGTTTGTCTTCCATTTAACTTCCTTCTGAGGCGCTCGACTCCGGAGTTGCCGGGTGGCAATCGCGTCAGCCGCCGCGCAATTCGCACGGCAGCCCGAATGTCGGTTTGCGGCTCGCGACCGCGCCGCCGGAAAACCAAGCGGTTCTCGAGGGCGTGCAGCCTAACCACAGTTTATCCTAAAAAGAGATGCGCAAGATGACCACCCTTCGCGCCGCTCGCGCCGCGTGGTTCGCGGTGCTGCCCGGCCTCTCCATGGCCGCACAGGTAGAGCATGTCCAATACGTCCAATGTGATCCCGCAGCCCGGATCTGGATCCTGCGCAGATCCGCCGGGCGAATGGGGGCGCCGGCGATGTCCTCTATCGCCACGTGAAGGCTCATTACCGCTGGCTGGACGATCTGCGCGCGGCGCACCCGGGTCCGTTGGTGGAGAACCGTTCGAGCGGCGGCCTGCGCTTCGGCCCCGGCATTCTGGCGCACGCTCACACCACCTGGCTTTCGGACGTGGTGACCCATGAATGGCCAGTTCGGCGGGTATAAGCGTTTGCGGCAGGTCATCGACGGCGCGGACGTCTACCATCCGGCCGCGCAGCCGGCGCACGACGATCCCCAGGGGTGGATGGCGATCGAGACGTTGCGCAGGATGCCGGACGCCGTGTGGTGCTGGCGTATCGATTGGGCCAGAGCGACGCGCAGCAGACCTTCAGGCTGCGCGGGCTCACGGCACGGCGCTATCGGGCGAGCCAAGACGCGCGGCCAGTGGGCAGCTATACCGCGCAGGAGTTGCCGGACCGCGGGCTGCCGGTCCGGCTCGACGCGGAGTGGCGCGCGGCGGCGGTAGAATTGACTGCGGAGCGCGGCGCTGCGGCGCCGCCGGGTGCCTTGCGGTAAGCGTGACAATATGTTAAATATATCTTCAAGTCGGACAAAACTTGATCCAACTGAACCCGCGCCGTTCTCGTCGTGAACGGACCCCGCGGGTCATGTCTTAACGCGCCAATAAGGAAGGCTTCCAGTGGAATCTGCGAACCGTAAACTCATCCGTCCCTCTCTGAACGAGATCAAGGAGCAGATCGTCCCGCCGCGCCGGCCGCCGCAGAAAAAACCCGTGCCGCCCGATCAAACCAATGCCGAGAACTTTTACTACGTAAAACAGATGCAATCGAAGACCCCCATGGTCTTCGTGCTCAAGGACGGCGAGACCCTGCATGGCGTGATCGAGTGGTACGACAAGTGTTGCTTGAAGGTGAACCGCGCCGGCGAGCCCAACGTGCTGCTCTACAAGCCGAACATCAAGTACATGTACAAGGCGTAGGGGGCCGAGGCTTTAGCCTGTGTTGCGGTTCCGCATCGCCAGTCGGTATTCCCGCCGTTCCCCGGCTTCCCGGTAGCGACGCTGCTGTTCTTCGGTTTCCGGGATGACCGGCGCAATAGCGGTGGGCTTCCCTTGCGCATCCAGCGCCACGAACGTCAGGTAGGCCGAACAAGTGTGCAGCTTGCAGCCGGTCATCATGTCCTCCACCATCACTTTCACGCCGACTTCCATGGAAGTGTGAAAGACCCGGTTCACTTGCGAATGCAGCACAATCAATTGTCCGATGTGAATGGGATGGAGGAAATTCATGTGGTCGAACGAGGCGGTGACCACCGGCTTGCGCGCGTGGCGCATGGCGGCCATGGCTCCGGCCAGATCCACCAGGTGCATGACCTTTCCGCCCAGCACATTGCCCAGGCCGTTGGCGTCAGTGGGCAAGGCCAGCTCCGAGTACTCGGAAATGGACTCGCGCACCGGCTTTCCCTGGCTGTGATCGATGCCGGAATCGAGGTTGGAATTGGGCGCGCTCATGGGCGGCCGTAGTCCCCTTTTCGGCGCAAATAGCTGCCGACGTATGCCTGCGCCTGCTGGGCGACGCAGGCATCCGGATGGGCCACCCGGAAGCCCGCCTCGGCGCGCGAATACTCGAGAAGACCGTGCGCGAACGGCAGATGATCCTTCTCCATTACCCAATAGATGCGCACAAGGCCGTCGCGGTCGTGTGAAATGGTGAAGCGCACCGCGTCGGGCCTATCGGCCGGAACGCGCGCGCACTTCTCCCGCGCGTAGCCAAAATTGCAAAGCTGCTGCAAGGTGTTCGCATCCGGCAGCCACTCGCGGTCCGGCGCGGCGCGGCAAACGCCGGACCACCGATCGCCCAGCGGCATCGGCGGCGTCTTCTTCCCGTTCGCCTGTCGAATCCGCTCGACCGGGAAGAAACAAGGACATGCCATTGGCAGGTATGGTAACACATGAGGTATGAGCAACCGCCTCGAAGTGCTGCAGAACATGGTGGCGCAGAATCCCAACGACAGTTTCTCGCGCTATGGTTTGGCGATGGAGTACGCCAATTCCGGCGACCTGGAGCGCGCCATCCTGGAATATCAAGCGCTGCTGGCCGTGAATGCGAACTATTCGGCCGCCTACTACCACGGGGGCCAGACGCTGGAAAAGCTGGACCGCCGCGAGGAAGCCCGCGCGCTCTACCGGCAAGGGATCGAGGCCACTACGCGCATCGGGGATTTGCACACGCGCAGCGAGATTCAGGCGGCGCTGGACCTGTTGGGGTAGAGCCGCCGCGAGTGCATCGCCGTCGTGAAAACCTGTCGCCCACGAGGTCAATGGGAGGCGATGGTGCCGGTCATCGCGACATGCTCCGGCATTTGGCCAACAACTGATGAAAACCAGGCTGGAGGGCGGGCAATCCTGCCCGGGGTCCCCTCTGGGGACGGCGGCAGCGTTCCCAGGCTTCAAGAATTGCGGCCACCTTGGCAAATCCGCATGAGGTAACCGGTGCAGAACTTCTGGCAAGCTTCGGCATGCTCACTCCCGGTAGGGCCGTAGCCGATATGCTCGCGCACCACCGCTCCGCGACCGCTTGCATCACGGCCGTATGGCCGTCGCCAGCCCTCGGCGCACCATGAAGGCGGACAGCAACGATAGTCGCCGTTTACTCGAACGGGACGTCGCGGGACTCCTGTGGCATGGAGCTACGTTTGTTAGAATACGGCGGTGCTCAAGATTTCGCTCGCGGGATTGGCGCTGGCGCTCCTACTGGCGGCGCAGAACTTCGTCGACATGCGGCCCACCCCACAGCAGGCCGCCTGGCAGGATCTCGAAATCGGTGTGCTCATCCACTTTGGCCCGAACAGTTTCATGGACCGGGAGTGGGGCGACGGCGCGGCCGATCCGCAGGTCTTCAATCCCCCTCAACTGGATGCCAGCCAATGGGTGGCCGCGGCCAAGGCGGCGGGCGCGCGCTACCTGGTGCTGGTCGCCAAGCATCACGATGGCTTCTGCCTGTGGCCCACCGCGCAGACCGCTTATAGCGTGAAAGCCAGCCCCTGGCGCAACGGCCACGGCGATCTGGTCCGGGAAGTGGCGGATGCCGCCCGCCGCCAGGGACTGCGGTTCGGCGTCTACCTTTCACCGTGGGACAGGCACGAACCGCGTTACGCGAGCAATGCCCAGTACGACGATTATTACCGCAAGGAGTTGACCGAACTGGTCACCCGCCACGGCGAGATCGCCGAGTTCTGGCTGGATGGCGCAGGCAGCGAAGGGCACGTCTACGATTTCGATAGCTACGTGAAAACTCTGCGCACTTACCAGCCCAACGCGCTGATTTTTGCCGACGTCGGCTTCCTCCAATATGGAGACATCCGCTGGGTCGGCAACGAAAGCGGATTCGCCCCGGAAGAAAACTGGAATGTGGTGGACCGCCTGGGCTACCTGCGATGGCGGCCCGCGGAGGCCGACACGCCCCTGCGCACCGACCATTGGTTTTGGCACCCCAACGACGAAAAGAGCCTGAAGTCCCTGGCGGAACTTGTGGAGACGTACCACAAGACCGTAGGCCGGGGCGCGCAGCTTATGCTCGGCCTGGCGCCGGACAAACGAGGACTGCTGCCGGAGTCCGATGTGGCGCGCCTGAAGGAGTTCGGCGCGGAGATCCGGAGCATCTACGGGGAAGCCGGCGGCGATGGGCCGGAGGAGTCCTGGTCGTCGTCGGCGCCGCTCGAAATCGCAGCGAAGGAGCCGATGACCTTCGACCGCGCCGCGGTGATGGAGCGGCTCAGTGGCGGCCAGCGCGTCGAGCGATACGCCATTGAGGCCTGGGATGGGGAGCGGTGGCGGCCCCTGGCAACAGGCGCCACGATCGGCCACAAGAAAATCGACATGTTTCCGCGCACGACCGCCCGCCGCGTGCGGCTGCGGATCATCGATGCCTCCGCGCCACCGCTAATCCGGAGGTTCCGGGTGTACGACGGCGGCGGGCGCTGACTTTGGTGGGGTAGGCTCTCAGCCTGCCGGCGATCAATATGCCTGGCTTGCGGCCCTGCGAGCCTGCCTTACTATATGCTCGGCGGCGCGATACGCCAGCGTCAGCGTCGCCGTTTGCATGTCAGGCAGCGCTCCAATGATAACGTATATGTTATTATCGAGACGTGCTCGACGTTCGGGAATAGATAGATGCCGACGGACGAAGCCCGTTTACGAACTGGCTGCGCGCACTCAACGTGCAGGCCGCCGCGCACTCAACGTGCAGGCCGCCGCAAAGGTGGCAACCGCGCTGGAGCGAATTGCGGATGGCAACCTGTCGAACGTGAAAGGGGTTGGCGGCGGCGTTCTCGAATGCAGGGTTGATTTTGGGCTCGGCTACCGCATCTATTTCGGGCGGGATGGCGGGCAGCTCGTCATTCTGCTTGCCGGTGGCACGAAGAAGCGCCAGTAACTGGACATCCGGCAGGCGTATGCGAACTGGGAAGACTACCGGAAAAGGAAGACGCAAGAGAAAAAACATGGCACTGACCAAACACTTTCGTGAAACGATCCGCCAACGCGCCCAGCAGGAACCGCGGTTCCGAAAGACGCTGCTTCGTGAAGCGATCGAGTTGATGCTATCCGGCGACGAGAAGACGGGCCGTGCGATCCTGCGCAATTATATCAACGCCACGGTTGGCTTTCGGCGGCTCGAAGATGCGACATCCATCCCAGCCAGCAGCCTCATGCGAATGTTCGGCCCAAAAGGCAACCCTTCGGCAAGAAACCTGTTTGGCATCCTCGCTCATCTTCAGGCACAGGAAGGCGTGAACTTTGAAATCCGTCCCCGCCGAAGCTGATACTGTTGCCCTGATCTAGATCGCGGCTTTCTGGGCCTGCCCGGCGATATGCTCGGCGGCCCGATAAGCCAGCGCCTGGATCGTGCAGGTCGGCTGGCAGCACGCAGTCACCAGGCTGCTGCCATCCACCAGGAATAGGTTGGAGACGTCGTGCGCGCGATGGTAGCGATCGACCACCGAGGTCTTGGGATCGTCGCCCATGCGGCAAGTCCCCAGCAGGTGGTTGTGCGGCAATAAGGAGAGATCCGTCATATCGGTCCAGATCTTTTGCGCTTCGGTGGCTTCGAGAATCTCCACCTGCCGTGCGAGCAGGTACTTCATGTTGCTCCCATCGTCCGGATGATAGTCGAAGGTCACCCGCATCGCGGGCAACCCCCAGTCGTCCTTCGTATCCGGATCGAGCGTGATGCTGTTGCGCTCCTGGGGCAGGCAGGTGGCGTGCGCCTCCAAGGTCAGCGTGCGCGCGAAATTATGGCCTACCATCTTCTTCCATTCGCGGCCCCAGCGCGGTGCGTCCTTTGGCAGCCCCGAGAGCGCGAAGCTGATGGGATAGAAATCGAAACGCGCGTCGATGCCGCCGCCTCCATGAAAGCCGCGCTTCGGATCGGGCTCGTAGAAATCGTGGATGACACGCGTGGTTTGAACGCTCTTGAATTCGTTCAGCGGGTGTTCGAAAATCCCAAACGCCTCAAAGCCGCAGTCGACCATCAGGTGCTTGCCTACCAAGCCGCTGGAGTTGGCCAGCCCCTGGGGGAACCGGCTGGATTTCGACATCAGCAACAGTCGCGGCGTTTCGCTTCCGTTGGCGCAGACCACCACGGCCTTGGCCCGCTGGAAGACTTCGCGCCGATTCGCATCGAAGTAGACCGCGCCCCTGACCCGGCCATCCGCTCCGGTCTCGATCTTGCGCGTATACGAATCCGGGCGGATTTCGCAGCGCCCGGTGCGCTCCGCGACGGGGATTACGGTCCCCAGCGTGCTCGATTTCGCCCGCACCTCACAGCCGAAGCCCTCGCAGAAGCCGCAGTGCACGCAGGCGCCGCGGCCGCGATACGGTTGCGAGAGAATCGCCATGGGAGCCGGAAACGGATGCAGGCCAAGCTTGCGGGTGGCGCGTTCGAAAATCACGCCGGAAGACTTCACCGGCAGCGGCGGCAGCGGATACGGCTTGGAGCGCCACGCTTCGAACGGGTTCGCGCCAGCCAGACCGGAGACGCCCAGTTCCTCTTCGGCCTTCGTGTAATATGGCTCTAGATCGGCGTAAGTAATGGGCCAATCCGCGAGACTGGCGCCGGCCACGCCGCCCCACTTGCTCTTCTGCCGGAAATCCGATTCCCAGAGCCGCCAGTAGTTCGCCGTGAAATGGACTGTTCCGCCGCCCACCTGCCGCCCATATTGGACCACTTTCGCGCCCGGCACCGTAGCCCTTGCGGCCTCCGAATTCCGGTACGTGTGCGGCTGGCGCCCCAGGTCGTTGGTCATGGCCGAGAGCATGGTGTACTTGATTTCGTCGTGCTCAAAATCTTTCTCGCGGAGATAGGGTCCCTGCTCCAGGACCACCACGCTGAAGCCGGCGGTGGAAAGCTCCTTGGCCATGACCCCGCCCGCCGCGCCCGCGCCGACGATCAGGAAATCGACTTCTTCTGAAGGCGGGTATTGCTTCACGGATTCCCCATCGTGCCGCCGGGACCGTCATAGTAGCCGAAAGGCGGCTCGAAATGGAAGCGGTCTTCGAAGCCGATCAGTTTCCAGCCCACGAGATCCCGGTTGCCGCCGTAACTGGGATTGCCGAAAAAGCCCATGATCGAGTGCGTGCGGACCTGCTCGAAGAACTCGCTGTTCTCGATGGCTTCGAGCAGCCGGATCTGTTGGTCGGTGGCTAACTCCGCGATGCTCCTTGAGCCGGGAAACAATTCGGCGCGCTTTCGTTCGGCTTCCTCCAGTCCTTTGGTGTAGAGTGCGCGCTTGCCGGTGTCGAATGTAGCCAGCGCGCGATCGATGAAATAAATCACGCCGGCCTCGCGCGCGCCGGGCGATTCGCCGCTGGGAATAATCTGGCTGGCGATGGCCGAGATCTCCATGGCTTCCGCCGCCCTGAGGACGCTCAATGCGGCGGGTGCGGCCGAGCGCATCGCGTTATGGGCGTGCTCCTGCGCGGCGAGAACCGCGGCCCAACCCGCGCCGAGCGGCGACACCGCCAGCCATCGGCGCCGCGACATGTGACTGTCTGGCATGATCGCTATAGTCTAATGAATTGGCTACGCTCCGCGCAATCGGCTATTATTAAGCTACTACGCCGCTGATAGGCTGGGCATGTTGACGCTCGATCCCGGCAGACTGACCGACTTGGCGATCCCGATTGGAACTGCGCGGCTGCTCGGCGCGTGCATGGAAGCACGCGGAACACAGGACCTCTGGATCAGACAAAAGCCTGAAGTGCTGGAGATACTGCGGGAACAGGCTATCGTTCAATACTGCTCACTTTGGTGGGGCAGACCATCGCACTTTGTGGTCTGCCGCCTTCGGGGAGCGCTTGGCAGGCGAAATAAAACGATCGTCTGCACCACCGAATGCATCCTTAAGTGAACAGCATTGGGCTAAGACACAATAGTCGCTTCCACCGCGTCGAGAATCGCCCGCGTACTGACCACCGTGCAATACTCACGGTCGAGATTCGCCAGGCTCATGGCATACACTTCGTCCGCCGTGCGCCAAGTACCGCGCCAGTCCCGGCGGGCGAACGTGAAGGTCGCGTCTTCCACGAGATAAGTGTCGAAGCCCAGATTCCCGGCCATCCTGACCGTGGCTTCCACGGAGTTGTTAGTGATCACTCCGGTCACTATCAGCGGGCTCAGGTTGGCCGCGCGCAACCTGGTTTCCAGATCGGTTCCGATGAAAGCGCTGTTGGTCTTCTTCGCAATCACCACCTCTCCGGCGGCCGGCTGGGCCTCCGGCTTGAAGTCGTGTCCCGGCTGGCCAGGTCGATAGTGTGAAGCGGGCTCGCTGGAATCGTGCCGGATGTGGTACACCGGGCGCCCGGCCGACCGCCATGCTGCGAGCAACGCCGCCACGTTCTTCTCAGCCTCGGGATTGTTTCGCTCACCCCAACTCGGATGGTCGATGGCCTTCTGGAGATCGATCACGATCAGGGCCGCATTGCCTGGCAGGGGTTTCGGGACGGGCTTGTGCATTCACCGCCCCTACTTTCCCGCGCGGTGCGCGCTGGCCTCGATATAAGTCGCGAACTGCTCGGGATGCCCTGGCGGCGCAATTTCGAACTTGATCTTTACGCGGTCCTGGTCAACCGGTGTGTAAGTGAGACGATAGCGTGGCGCGGATGGCTCCGGGCCACTCACAAAGACAACCTTACCGCCATCGGCCGGCGCCCGAACGTCGTACCGAATGGTGTGCCCTTCGCTATCGAAGTAGATCGCTCGCGGAGCCGCTTCCGCCGTGTCGCGGTAGACCACCATCAGGTCGTCATGCACGAAGGCGGGGCGGTCCTTGCTAGCCGGGTATTCGGCGCGGTTCTTGCGCACCAGGATCTTGCCCTGCAGATCTGGCTTGAAAGAAAACGATCCGCTGCCCTGTCCGGGCCCGCCGCCTCCCTCACCAATCCAATCTCCCACCAGGTACTCGACCGGCCCCCAGCCCGCCGGTTTGTCAGCCGGCCTGGCGTTGAGGCATACGACAATGGCCAAAGGAAGCAGGTATCGCATGAGATTCACTCTATCGTAAAAGCTAACGTTCGGCCCGCCGCCCCGTCTATCTCTTCTCTCACAAGGAGGATCTATGAGATTTACCCACGCCACCGCCGTCCTGGCCTTCGCCGGACTGGTCCTGCAATCGGCCGCCGCACAGCGGGAAGGCTCCTTCGACCGCACTCTCACCGTTAACGGCGCGGTCGATCTGAATGTCGAGACGGGCTCCGGCCGCATCGAGGTGCGTCCCGGCGATACTACCAGCGTGCACATTCACGGCGTCGTCCGCGTGCAGAACGATTTCTTCCGCGGCGACGGGGACCGTATCCACGAGATCGAGACGAATCCGCCGATTTCCCAAACCGGCAACAGCATCCGGATCAGCGTGCCGCAGGACGACTGGCTGCGCCGCCACGTCTCCATCAGCTATGAACTGGTGGTGCCGCGTGAGACCCGCCTGCGCGCCCGCACCGGTTCGGGCAGCGAGAGCGTGGAGGGTATCCATGGTCCCGCGGAATTGGAGACCGGTTCGGGGTCCGTCACGGTTGCCCGCGTGGACGATGCGGTGCGTATCCAGACAGGCTCTGGGCGCATCCAGCTCGATGCGGTGAAGGGCAAGGTCGACGCGCACACGGGCAGTGGCTCGATCGAGGGCTCCGGCATCCACGGCCCGATCAGTGCGCACACCGGCAGCGGCACAGTGCATCTGGAACAGACGGCGGCCGGACCGCTCGAAGCCCATACCGGCTCCGGCGGCGTGAACGTGCGCCTGCCCGCGGACGCCGCGTTCGATTTGTACGCACATACCGGCTCGGGTCAGGTGTACGTGGATCACCCCATCACCGTGCACGGTAGCGTCGGCGGCCATGAGGTTCAGGGCAAAGTCAAAGGCGGCGGCGCGCTGGTGGATGTGCGCACGGGATCGGGCTCAGTCCGCATCGAATAGGAATAGTGGGGCAGGCCGCCTTCTCGTTCACAGAAATAAGTGGGAGTGTCGCGCTTCCAGATCGAGCAGAAAGCGTTTGAGCGGCAATCCGCCGCCATATCCCACCAGCGAGCCGCCCGCGCCGATGACGCGATGGCACGGCACCACAATCGGGATGGGGTTTCGCCCGTTGGCGGCGCCCACCGCGCGCACAGCCTTGGGCGCCCCGATCGTGTTGGCGACAGAGCTGTAGCTGCGCGTCTCGCCGTAGGGTATGTTCTGCAGTTCGTGCCACACGCGCAACTGGAACTCAGTGCCCTGCATATCCAGAGTCAAATCGAAGTCTCGCAATTCGCCGGCGAAATATGCGCGCAACTGCGCGACGGCTTGCTTTAGCACCGGATTGGACTCGCACTCGCGTCCGGGCAGTTCGGCCGCAGCATTCAACTCGATCGCGCGGATGCCCAGGTCCGACGCCACTACACCGAACCCGAACTGGCCTGCGGCTTCAAACCGGCGCCATTCCAACATGCATCCAGTGTAACCGTTCGTCGCCAAGGGGCAAACTCAGGACCCAGCGAAGGAATCCCCGGGCGCCGGTCAACAGCGTAGAATGGACCCAATGTCCCTGGATCACCTATTCATTTCCTACGCCCGGAATGACGCCGAATTTGTCAATCGGTTGACTAAGAGGCTCAAGAGTCTGAAGCTTGCCACGTGGCGCGATATCGACGCCTTGCGGGCGGGGGAGCATTGGCAGGCCTCGATTGACAAGGCCCTAAGCAGCGCCGCCGCTCTGGTGGTGGTGCTCTCGCCCCGCGCTGTCAAGTCGGCATATGTCGCTTACGAATGGGCGTTCGCCCTCGGCGCGGGCAAAACGGTAATCCCGATTATCGCTGGGAAGATCGCCAGGGCCTCGATTCACCCACGGCTCTCTGGCCTCCAATCCGTCGATTTCACGAAGCGCGGCAAGCCCTGGCTTCGCCTCATCGACGCCCTTGAATCCGAAGTCTCAGATGCACAAAGAAGCGAGAAGGCCCAGATCCGGGCAGCATTCGAGATCGAGAGTGGAAAGCCGAAGAAGGTCGGCAATGAGTATGTCATCCTTTTGTCGATCGAGCGAATTCCGGCGGGAGCTACGCGAGCGACCTACGAGGCGCACCACAAGTCTTTTAAACCGCCAAGATGGCCGGAAAGAAATCCAGGGGCGAACTTTCGCACACGGATGCAAAGTTACGGCGATGTGCTTCTGTCTGCCGATATTCGAACACCCCATGGAACGACGCGTATCGAAACTACCCTTTATAATGCGTTGCTGCGTACGCACGCCCAGGATCAAGATCGGGCAGTCCGCAGAGCGCTTCGAGATATTAGGCGCAACTGAATAAACCTCGCGGTTTGGGGACCTTTTGGCTGCGGGATAAATCGACGTGGTGTGCCCGACGTGGTGTGCCCTGCTTGCACCCTGACCGCTCCTGTTATAATCGAATGATTCAGAGCGCCCAGACGCAACCATGCCATTGAAACCCATTGCCGCCAATCCCGGCTCGGAGAAGAAGGTGTATCTACTGAAGCCGCGCGGCTTCTGTGCGGGCGTGGTGCGGGCCATCGATGTGGTCAAAATCGCGCTCGATCTCTACGGCCCGCCGGTCTACGTGCGCAAGGAAATCGTTCACAACAAACACGTTGTGGACGAGCTGCGCCGGGCGGGCGCTATCTTCGTGGAAGAAATCGGCGAGGTGCCCACGGGCGCGCGCGCCATATTCAGCGCGCATGGTGTGGCCCCGGAAGTGCGCCGCGAAGCCGCAGCCCGGCGCCTGGAAATCATCGACGCCACCTGTCCGCTAGTGACCAAAGTCCATCTGGAAGCGGCACGCTTCGCGCGCGACGGCTACAGCATCGTGCTGATCGGCCACAGCCATCACGACGAAGTCATCGGGACTCTGGGAGAAGCGCCCGACTCCAGCTACCTGGTCGAAACCGTCGAGGACGTGGACCGTCTGCAACTGCCCGACCCCACGCGCGTGCGCTATCTCACCCAAACCACTCTCAGTCTGGATGAAACGCGCCACATCATCATACGTCTCAAAGAGAAATATCCGCTGATCGATGGGCCGCCCGCCCAGGACATCTGCTACGCCACCGAAAACCGCCAGATGGCGGTGAAGGGCGTGGCGGAATACTGCGACTTGCTTCTGGTGGTGGGATCGCAGAACAGCTCCAATTCGAAGCGGCTGGTGGAGGTGAGCGCCAACGCCGGGGTGCGCGCCTACCTGGTCAACGACTACGAAGAAGTCGATATCGCTTGGCTGAACGGCGTTCTTAATGTGGCGGTCACCGCGGGAGCCTCCGCGCCGGAGAATCTGGTGGAGGAGTTAGTCGCATTCCTGCGGGACCAAGGTTTTCACCGGCTGGAAGAAGTGGAGTTGATCGACGAGGACGTGCGCTTCTCCCTGCCACCGGAGTTAGCTCGGACGGCTCCGGGTTTGACGACGATTTCCGCACGATGAGCACATCTACCGCTTACGCACAAGATACGATGACCTCGGCGGCGGCGCGGGCCGCTCGCCTGGCGGCCGAACGCCTCCTGGCGTTACAGGACTCGGGCGGCTATTGGTGCGCCGATCTGACCGCCGACACCACTTTGGAGTCCGACTACATCCTGTTGCAGCTTTGGATGCATCCGCCCGAAGCCGGCGTCTGGAATCCGCCCACGCGCGCCCTCGTCGACAAAGCCGTGCGCTCGATTCTGGAGCGGCAACTGCCGGATGGCGGTTTCAACATCTATGCCAACGGGCCTTCGGAGATCAGCGCCACCGTCAAAGCCTACTTCGCGCTCAAGGTGGCCGGCCTGGCGCTCAACGATCCGCCCCTGGCTCGTGCGCGCGCGCGCATTTTGGAACTCGGCGGCATTCAGGCGGCCAACAGCTACGTCAAGATCAACCTCAGCCTGTTCGATATGTATCCGCGGCAGTACTGCCCCTCCATCCCGCCGGAGGTCATGTTTCTGCCGGGCAATTTCATCTACCAGATGTCGGCCTGGACGCGCGCCATCGTAGTTTCGCTCGCCATCGTACACTCCAGCAACCCGCGCCGCCCGGTGCCCGCCGGATTCAACCTGGACGAGCTTTACAAGCCGGGCGTCAGCCTCGCCTTCCAGCGGAGCGAGGGCTTCTTCTCGTGGCGCAATTTCTTCCTGGGCGCGGATCGTTTCCTGAAGTTCTGGGAAAAACACGGCTCGCGCGCGCTGCGACGGAAGGCTCTGCGCGCCGCGGAGCAATGGATGCTCGCGCGCTGCGAGAACTCCGATGGCTTGGGCGCCATCTATCCGCCCATGATGTACGCCATCATGGCGCTGGACGTGCTCGGGTATCCGGCCGATCACCCCGCCAGCCAGGAGGCCCGCTACCAGTTCGAACGGCTCATGATCGACGACGGCAAGCGCTTCCTGTTTCAACCCTGCTTCTCTCCGATTTGGGACACGGCCATCGCCGGCTTCGCGGTGGGCGAATTTGGAGGGCGGGCTTCAGCCGGCGCCGGACTTCAGTCCGGCTCTTCAGATGCCCTCCGCCGAGCGGCCGACTGGATCCTCTCCAAAGAAGTCCGCGTTTCTGGCGACTGGTCCGTGAAGCGCCCGAAAACCGAGCCCTCCGGCTGGGGATTCTTCTTCCGCAACGATCACTACCCGGATATCGACGACACGGCCATGATCCTGCTGGCGCTGAGCCGCGCGGAAGCGACGAACGCGGCGGCTCAAAAGGCGTGTCATCGCCGCGCAATCAACTGGATTCTGGATATGCAGGGCCGCGACGGCGGATGGGCAGCCTTCGACGTGGACAACAACTGGGAGTTTCTCAACGCCGTCCCCTTCGCGGACCACAACGCCATGCTCGATCCGGCGTGCCCCGATATCACCGGCCGCGTGCTGGAGGCTTTGGGCGCGCACGCCCTGCCCAACTCCCATCCTGCCGTGAAGCGCGGCGTCGATTTTCTGCTGCGCAACCAGCAGCCCGATGGAAGCTGGTACGGCCGCTGGGGCGTTGCTTACATCTACGGCACCTGCTTTGCGCTGCGGGGATTGCGCGCCGCGCACTACGACGACCGCGAAGCCCCGGTCCTGCGCGCCGGCGAATGGCTGCGCTCCATTCAGAACGCCGACGGCGGCTGGGGCGAGTGTTGCTCCAGCTACGACCAAGGCTGCTTCGTGCCGGCCGAAAGCACGCCATCCCAAACGGCGTGGGCCTTGATGGGCCTGATCGCCGGTGGCGATACCAACAGTCTCAGCGTGCAACATGGCATCGAATACCTGCTGGATACCCAGCGGCCCGACGGCGGCTGGGACGAAGAACTGGCCACTGGAACCGGCTTCCCCAAAGTTTTCTATCTCAACTACCATTACTACCGCCTGTACTTCCCCCTGATCGCGCTATCCGATTTCTGTGGGGCAGGCTTCCAGCCTGCAGCGGGCTCTCAGCCCGCCTCTTGGACGAACCTATGAGATTTCCCCTTTCCATGACCGCCGGCATGGCCGGATACATTTTCAAGAACAGAATGCGTCCGCGCCCGGAGTGGCAGAAAGACATGTCCGCCGCGCCGGATCTGGCCAACCCCTTCCGCATCCTGCACGGCGCTCCGGCCAGCCGGGCCAATCGCCAGCCGCATCCCATGATCCGCAAGCGCTTCCCGCTGGTGATGATGCTGGAGCCGCTGCACGCCTGCAACCTGACGTGCACCGGTTGCGGCCGCATCCGCGAGTACGAATCCACGATTACCGAGCGGGTGCCGCTCGAGGAATGCCTGGCGGCGGTGGATGAATGCGGCGCGCCCATGGTTTCCATCTGCGGCGGCGAGCCCATGATGTATCCGCAAATCGGCGAACTGGTGGCCGGCATCCTGGCGCGCAACAAGAACATCTACCTGTGCACCAACGGCATGTTCATCGTCAAGCGCCTGCGTGAATTCACGCCCGACAAGCGTTTCTTCTTTAACGTACACCTGGATGGTCTGGAGAAAACCCACGACATCTGCGTGGAGCGCGAGGGCGTTTTTCGCGAAGCCATGGAGGGCATCAAAGTGGCCAAGGCCGCCGGTTTCATGGTGTGTACCAACACCACCATTTACAAAGAAACCGACATGAAAGAGATCGAGGCGCTCTTCGAGTACCTGGAACAATTCCACCTGGACGGCCACCAACTGGCGCCGGCCTACGGCTACTCGGCGGTCGATGATCGTGAAATCTTCATGACCCGCGACGACATTCGCGAGAAGTTCCAGGACATCGAGCGCCTGGCGCAGAGGTTCTATATCAAGCAGACCCCGCTTTATCTCGATTACCTCAGGGGCGCCCGCGAACTGCCCTGTACCGCGTGGGGCACGCCGACCTACAACGTCAAGGGCTGGAAAGGGCCGTGCTACCTGATCACCGACGGCCACTACAAGACCTTCGAGGGGCTGATGACCGAGACGCCCTGGGAAAACTACGGTCCCGGCAACGACCCGCGCTGCGAGCACTGCATGATGCACTGCGGCTTCGAGCCCTCCGCCGCGCTGGGCCTGCCCCACAGCTTATGATGCCCACGCTGGTCACCGGCGCTTCGGGCTTCCTTGGCTGGCACGTCGCCCGGCTCCTGGTAGAGCGCGGGCACAGGGTGAGGGCGCTGGTCCGTCCGTCGAGCAAGATTCGCGAGTTGGAAGTCGAGCCGGTGGACGGCGATCTGCGCGATCCAGCGTCCATCGAGCGCGCCGTCGCGGGATGTGGCTTGGTCTTTCACGTGGCCGCCGATTACCGGCTCTGGGCGGCCGACGAGACCGAACTGTACCGCTCCAACGTGGATGGCACGCGCAATGTGTTGCAGGCGGCCCGCCACGCCGGCGTGGAGCGCGTAGTGTACACCAGCACCGTGGGGTGCATCGGAGTGCCGCAGGGCGGGGAAGGCAACGAAGATTGCCCCGTTTCTCTCGACCAAATGAAGGGCGCGTACAAGCGCTCCAAGTTCCTGGCCGAACGAGCCGCGCTAGAATTCTCGGCACTAGGCCTGCCGGTCATTATTGTGAATCCTACGGCCCCCGTCGGGGATCACGATAGTAAGCCGACCCCGACCGGCAAGATTGTCCTGGATTTTTTGAAGGGAGACATGCCCGCCTTCATCGACACGGGCCTGAACGTGGTGGATGCGCGCGACGTGGCGATCGGGCAGCTTCTGGCGTGCGAGCGTGGCCGCGCTGGAGAACGCTATATTCTGGGATCGGAGAACCTGACGCTGGCGCAGATTCTCGGCGTACTGGCCGCAATTTCGGGCCGCCCGGCTCCCACCGTTAGGTTGCCCTACGCGGTCGCCTATGCCGCCGGGGTCGTCACCACCGCGTGGGCGCGGGTGACTGGAAAGCCCCCGCGGGCGCCCCTCGACGCCGTCCGCATGGCGCGCAAGAAGATGTTTGTTTCGCACGCCAAGGCCGCGAGAGAATTGGGGTTCGCACCGGGCCCCGCGGAAGGCGCGCTTCGCCGGGCTGTAGAATGGTTTCGGGCCAACGGATACTGTTAGTCGCCGCCGAACCCCGCGAGTTCGACGGGCTGCTGCCGTTTTGTTCTGGCGTGCGGAAGCTGGCGTGGCCGCTCTATTGGGCGCGGTCCGGCGAATGCGGCGACCGGCACCTTTGGATGGTGGCGAACGGCGCGGGCGCGGCGCATGCGGGCAAGGCCGTTGAGGTAGCCTGGCCGGTGTGCCAGCCGGAAGCGATCGTGAGTATGGGATTCTGTGGAGCGCTGGATCCGGCGCTGGAAATCGGCGATATTTTCGGGGCCACGGCAGTGGATGCCGCGGGCGGCCGGCTCGACGCGCACCTGCCCCAGTCCGCCGCCCGGTACGCAACCGGAGTGCTGGCGTCCATCGATCATGTGGCGCAAACCGCCGCCGAAAAGCGCCTCCTGCGGGCGGGCGGGGCTTCCGCCGTAGAAATGGAAGCGGGCGGGGTCGCCCAATTCGCAGCCGCGCACGGCATCCCCCTGTTCTGCGTACGATCCGTCACGGATACGGCCAGCCAGAGTTTTGTTAACGATTTCAACAAGGCTCTGCTTTCCGACGGCCATTTCGGTACAATAAAGCTTTTAGCGTCTGCATTACGAAGTCCTGGAAGGGCGTTCGCGGAGTTGTTCCGGCTGCGCCGTGACTGCCGCATCGCTGCGCGTTCATTAGGAGAATTCATTGCCGGTTGCCGATTCTGACTGGAGTATCCCGCCAACTATGCAAGCGGCTGTGTACAAAGGCCAGAGTGTCGTCTCCGTGGAACAGGTGCCCATTCCGGAAATCGGGCCGGGCGAGATGCTCGTGCGCGTGGAGGCCTGCGGGATCTGCCACACCGATCTGAAGAAAATCGAATACAACCTTTTGGCCCCGCCGCGCATCTATGGACATGAGACGGCTGGTGTGGTGGTCCGTGTAGGGCAAGACGTTCGTCGATTTGCGCCCGGCGATCGCGTAGTGGTCTTTCACCACATTCCTTGCAAGAACTGCTTCTATTGCCACCGGAAACTCTATGCGCAGTGCCCGGTCTACAAAAAGGTCGGCGTCACTGCCGGATTCGAGCCGGCCGGAGGCGGTTTCTCGCAGTATGTGCGGGTTATGGACTGGATCGTCGAAAGGGGCGTGGAAAAGATTCCGGATGGTGTTTCATTCGAACGCGCCAGCTTTGTCGAGCCGGTGAACACCTGTTTGAAGGCCGTGGTGCAGTGCGCGCCCGAAGCCGGTGAAGTGGCGGTGGTGATCGGTCAGGGACCCATCGGCCTGATGTTCACTATGCTGCTCGGGCGGACCGGCGCAACAATTGTCACCACCGACACCATAGCCGCACGCCGCGAGCTTTCCCGCCGTTGCGGAGCATTGGAAGCCTGGGATCCGCGCGCGACGAACGTGGACGCGGAGGTCCGCCGGCTGACGGACCAACGCGGCGCCGATCTGGTGATTGTGGCGGCTTCCGTGCCCGGTATTGTGGTCGAGGCCATCCGGCTCTCGCGTCCGGGCGCGCGTATTCTGTTGTTTGCGCAAACATCCGAAACCGAGCGCGTGGAGGTTTCCGGCGCGTCAATTTGCGTGGGCGAGCGCAGTTTGTTCGGATGCTACAGCGCTTCCGTGGATTTGCAGAAGGACTCGGCGGAACTGGTCTTCAGCGGGGCATTGCCCGTGGAAGAACTCATTTCCGACCGGGTGCCCCTTGTTAAAATCCGTTCAGGATTCGATTTGGCGTTGCATCCCGGTCCTGAATCGTTGAAAATTATCGTTCAGCCACAGAGGTGGACACAGTGAAAACGCACATGATGGCCGCCGTGCTCTATGGCAAGGAACACTTGCAGGTAGAGCCGGTGTCCATTCCCAAGATCGATGATGGCGACATCCTGGTTCAGGTTCGCGTTGCGCTGACATGCGGCACCGACGTCAAGGTATTCCGCCGTGGGTATCACGCGCGGATGATCGTGCCTCCCGCCGTGTTCGGGCACGAGTTGGCGGGCGATGTCGTGGCTGTCGGGCAGGGAGTCGAGGCCTTCAAGGTTGGTGAGCGCGTGGTGGCCGCCAATTCGGCTCCTTGCGAGCAGTGTTTCTTCTGCCGCCGCGGCTTGCAGAACCTGTGCGAGGATCTGCAATTCAATAATGGCGCCTATGCCGAGTACATACGCATTCCGTCGCGAATCGTCGAGCGCAACACCTACCGCATTCCGGAGGGCGTCAGCTATCACGACGCCGCATTGATCGAGCCGCTGGCTTGCGTGTTGAAGGGCTTTGAAGAGACCTCGCCGCGTCCGGGCGACACCATTGCCATTTTGGGCCTGGGTCCCATCGGCCTGATGTTCGTGAAACTGGCGAGCCTGTATGGGTGCCGCGTGATCGCCATCGGCCGGCGCAGAACGCAACTGGACCGTGCCGAAGCCATGGGCGCGCATGAACTGGTGCGCGCCGATCAGCATATCAATACCGTCGAGGCTGTGCGCTCGCTCACCGGCGGCCGCGGCGCCGACATCGCCGTGGAAGCCGTGGGCAAACCGGAAACCTGGCATTGGGTATTGGATATGGTGCGGCGCGGCGGCACGCTGAACTTCTTTGGCGGCTGCCCCAATGAGAGCCGCGTGATGTTCGATACCAACCTGCTGCACTATTCCGAAATCACGTGCAAGGCCAGTTTCCATCACACGCCCGCACACATCCGCAAGGCGCTGGACCTGGTGACCCGCGGCGACATCAGCTCCCGCGACTTCGTCAACAGCGAGGAGCCCCTGGCCAACCTGTTGGAAGTGATGCGCCACCTGATGAGTCACAACGGCCACCTCAAAACGGCCATAATCCCGTGATTATGGGTGGGGCAGGCTCTAAGCCTGCGGCGGCCTCTCAAGCCGCCTTGCTCCCGCCTAAAGACTACGTCCGCTCGCCCGCCGCGCTGGCGACCCGCTGCTCGATCGCCGAAGCCGAAGCCTACACGCGTTGGCTAGCCACGCACCACTACGAAAACTTCCAAGTCGTCAGCTTCCTGCTCCCCAAGCGCCTGCATCAGGATTTCTACAACGTTTACGCCTATTGCCGCTGGGCCGACGACCTGGGCGACGAAATGGGCTCGCCGGCCGAGAGCCTGCGCCTCTTGGCCTGGTGGCGTGAGCAACTGGCCGCCATGTATGCGGGCGAGGCCGATCACCCCGTGTTCGTAGCCTTGCGCGGTACGGTTGCGCGCCATGCCATCCCGCAAAAGCCGTTTGCCGATCTGATCCGGGCCTTCGAACAGGATCAGACGGTGACGCGCTATGCGTCGTGGGAAGATGT
>JBEKPZ010000041.1:0-33085 GCA_049520215.1 Bryobacteraceae bacterium
TAGCGATTAAAGAGTACATGGAAGGTAGAATAGCAGGAGCGATGAGTCAGGATGAATTCGACAAGTTGGTGCAAGGTGCGTACGGGCGGATTCCCAGCCGGTTTCGGGGCCGGCTGAGGAACGTGGCGATGCTGGTGGAAGCGGAGCCATCGCCGGCGCAACTGGCGGAAGCCGGGGTGGGACCGGGGGGCACTTTACTGGGCCTTTATCAAGGGCGGCCGTTGACCCAGCGCAGCGTCTTCGAGAGCTTTGCGATGCCGGACCGGATCACCATATTCCAGGGTCCGCACGAACGGCTGGCGCACGGGGAAGCGCATCTGAAACGGATGGTGGAAGACACGGTTTGGCACGAGGTGGCGCACTATTTCGGCATGGACGAGCGGCAGGTGCGCGCGGCGGAGAGGAGGCGGGCCGGCGCAGCCCGCCGTGCCGGGTGATTGGTGTTTGCGTCTCAGTTGGGAGGCTGTTGGGGCTGCGGTGGCGGTTGCTGCGGCGTGGATTGACCAAAGGTGGAGGACTGGCCGAAGCTGGAGGATTGACCGAACGTGCCGCCGGTGGCGCCGGCGTTACCGCTTTGACCGAAGCCCATCTGGCCTGGTTGTTGGCCGGGCATGCTACCCATCTGTCCGGCTGGCGTGCCGGGTGTACCGCCCCCGCGCTGCACGCCGGCGAGACCATGGTCCTTGGCTTGATCGTAGACGAACTCCCACTCGTTGTACTTCTTGCGCTCATTGTAGATCTTGATTGCGGGTCCGGTGTATTGGCTGGCGACGCCGGCGATGCCGCCTCCGACCTGCGTGCCTCCCATGCCAGTCGAGCCTGGCCCCATACTGGAAGGGCCGCTAAGACCGGGCATATTTTGCATACCGGGTCCATTCTGGGGGCCACTGCCGTTCCCGCTGCCGAAGTCGGACGTTTGTTGCTGCTGTCCGAATCCACCCTGCTGCTGAAAACCCGATTGCTGCGGGCCTAACATGCCGCGGCCGGGGGGGAATCCACCCTGCTGGCCTGGAAATCCACCCTGCTGGCCTGGAAACCCAGCCTGCTGGCCTGGAAACCCAGCCTGCTGGCCGGGAAAGCCACCCTGCTGGCCCGGGAATCCACCCTGCTGGCCTGCAAAACCGGTAGGCGTGCCAGTGCCCATGCCGGATGACTGGCCCAAGGAGGGCGCCGCATACACACTGCCGCTGGACGACTGGCCGGCGACCTGACCGCTGGGAAAGCCTCCGGTGACGCCCGGACCAGATACCTGGTACGGCATGGTGCCGGGAGTCCCATTAGGTTGATTGGCCATCGCCGGGTTGTAGCCGGGCTGACCGGGGTACGCGCCGGGCTGGTACATGCCCGGCTGCTGAATACGCCCGGGAGCCATGCCGGGCGTCTGATTTGACATCCCCGCTCCAGGGGTGCCCGGCGCCGGGGTTTCGTCGGTGTTCTCGTTCTCCGTGTTGCCGCTATCGCTGGCGGGGCTGTCCTCACTGGCGTCCGGTTGCGGCGCGGCAGCCGCTTCCTGCGCCACCACCGGGCGGTCATCGCTCGCGCGCCGCCGCAAAGCCGGATTGATCTGCTGCTGGCTGGGATCGTTGCCGGCGCCCATCACCGGGCCTTCGCCTATGAAGGTATTGGTGTTGGCCTGCTGTTGGTCCTGGCCTGGCTGGCCCGGCTGGCCGGGCTTGGTTTTCGGGATGATGGAGTCGGTGAGCACACCGCCGTTAACGTGAATGAGGCGCCATTTATCTTTACCCGTCATGGGGTCGATGTAGCGCTTGCGGAGAAACCGGAGATTGTTGAGGCTCTCCAGTTCTTCGATGGTGGCGGGATAACGGCCGACCTTGCGCACAAAAAGCTGAATGGCGCGCTTGTACTGTTCGCCGCGCTCGATCAGCAACTCCTCCTTGTTGCGCTGGGCTTCGAAAGCCACCCGCGGCAGTTCGGTGTACAGCGCGATGGCAATGATGGCGGCCATCAGGAAGACCAGCAGCATCGCGTAGCCGGACTCCTGAGTGGCCTGCGGCCACTGGGGCTGGGGGCGGCGTGTCATCCGGCGGCCTCCTCCTGCAGGGGCAAGGTCTGCTCGTGCTTGAATTGCGTGTCCTCCATTACCACCGAGTTTACGCCGATGCGCACCACGCGGTAACGTTTCTTGACGGTTTCCCCTTCGGCAGCCACCAGAATATCGTCGCCATCGAGGAAGAAGGCGTGTTTGCGATTGTCGGCGCGGGCGCTGGAGTAGCCGTAGTATTTCAAGGTGATGGGTGGAGGTGGGGGCGCGGTTGGCGGCGCCGGAGGAGCGGGCGGAGGTTGCGGACCCATTACCGTAGCGGTCTGTGTGCCGCCCTTCACGGCAACGGTCGGCTCCGGTGGCAGCGGAGCCGCGCCGACCGAGAACAGGTTGCGCCGGCCACCCTCAATGTTCACGGCTTGCACTTTGGCCAACAGGTCGATGCGCAAAGTGGGATCGATCGACATAGGATCGACGCGATCCTCCGGACGTTTGGGCTTTAGCGACGGCCGGAACTCCTCGCTCGATCGCGACGATGGGGCCTGCCGGCGGGCGCCAGTTTGTGTCTCGGGAGAGGACTGGCTCGCCTGCGGGCTGGACTTCGCGGTTGGCCGGCTGGGCCGGGTGGGCCCCGGGCTGGAAGGCCCCGAGAGCACGTTGTCATAGAAGAAGTAGCCGCCGATCAGGATCAACGCGCCGAGGAAGTAGAGTTTCTTGCGATCCGCGCCTAGTTTCATATGGGGCTCCCCGGTTGTTCGCGCACGAACGTATCCAGCTTAATGGTGACGCTCAGCAGGTCTCCGGCGCTGGATTGCTGGGGCGCAGCCATGAGGCTTTCAATGATCAGGAAGCGCGGCGACTTATCCAGCAGGTTGACGAACTTGAGCAGGCTCGCATAACTGCCCTCATAGGCTGCGCTGATGTCCATCTGGTAGAGCGTGTCGCTGCCCTCAACCTGATCCAACTCGTATGACGCGGGGCGGGGTTGGATGCCGGCCTCGGTGGCCACGTGCTCCAGTTCCGCGAAGATGGTGGAAAAAGTGGTGCGGCGATCGGTGGTGTACTGGGTCAGGAAACCGTCGCCGGCCTGGCGCGCGTGTTCGGCCTTGGCGACCAGGGATTTGGTCTTTTCGAGGCGTGCGGTGATGGAGGTTAGCTGCTGCTGCAAGTCGATCTGTTCGCGCGCGAGGTCTTCCGCCGAGCCGCCCCACGGCTTGAAGACCAGCAGGGCCGCCACGATATTGGCGACGACCAGCAGGCCCAGCGCGGCGCGCACCAGGACGCGCGGGTCTTTCAGATTCAGGCTTGGACTCACCGCCAGCAGGCGCGGCGAAACACTAAAGCTTTTGGACATAATTCACGCTCACGCGGCAACGGTAGAGTTTGTCGGTCTGAGTCGGCGGCAGCGAGCTGTGCGAGTACACCGCACCGAAACTCGGCGAACCCTCCAGATTCTTCAATAAATCGATCACCGCAATAGGCGTTTCCGAGCCTACGGTCATGTCGAGCGAGACTTGATTCTGCCCGGTTATCGAAGGACGGATTGCCATGATTCGCACGTTGTACGGAACCACTTTCTCGAGGTCGGCGAAGATGCGCGTCCAGCTTATGCCTTTGCGATAGAGCAGGGCATTCAGGAAGAGGCTGCGCTCCAGCACTTCGGCGTTTTCGGGTTTGCGCAGGATGGCGTCCTGACGCGACTGTTGGGCGGAGATGGCGCGAATTTGGGATTCCAGGCGCGCGATTTGCGTGCGGGTTTCCGCGACTTGTCCGCTTTCCAGGTTGTTCAGCGAGAGGAGGAAGACCAGCAGCGCGATCAGGAGGACGCCCAGGGCTGTGGAGGCGACCAGGACCGCGCGGTCGCGGCGGAAGGGCTGGCTGGCGAGATTGATGGGGATTCTCATGATGAAGAGCGGGGCTTAAGCCCCGCGCGGGCTAAAGCCCGCCCTCCATTTGGTATTAGTTGTCACGGCCGACGGACCTCAAGTAACCTAGCAGGCCGGCGTTGTTTTCGCCGGGCGGGGCCAGGGGTGAACGGACAAGCTGCACCTCCACATTCAGCTCGCTCTGAAACTGTTGCCGCGCCTCTTCCATGCGCTCGGCGAAACCGCACAGCAGCAGGCGCTCGGCCTTGGCTCCTATGTTGTCTTCGATGTAAACGAATGTCGGGTATAAGTCGGCGGCGATCTCGACGACGTCGTTGGTATGCACTTCCAGGCAGCGCACCAGCTTCAAACGGCCGTTTTTGAGCACCATCACGGTCAGCACGCGTCCGGTGATCTTGGCCACCACGGTGATGCCGCCGTCCTCGACCAGGTTCAGCGCCGCGAGCGAAGACGTGGTCACCAGGCCGGGGTTCATGCCGGCCGCGCGGAACGGCGCTTCGTAGCGGGAGACCACCTCCAGCGGCGCCACCACTACTACCACGTCGTACTTCTTGCCTTCCGCCGCCTGCACAAAGTAGCTGATGGCGGCCGTTTCGACGTCGAACGGAACACTCTTGCGGATGCGGAAGCGAATGAGCGAAAGCTGTTCCTTGGTGTCGGAAGGAAAACTGTCGAAATCCAGGACCGCGACACGCGAGCTGTAGTCCGGCAGGATGAGGGCTACGTCGCGGCGCTTGCGGCTTCCGTTGGGGGGAGCAAGTTCGCGCACCGCGAGGGATAGCTCGTCAGGCAGGACGACGTTGTCCTTCAGCGGCGTGATGGCCAGCACGCCGGGCTTCAACGGACGGAAGTCGAGCTCGGTTTTGGCGGTCAGACGCGCCACGGAGATCCCGGCTTCGGAGAGCTCGAAAGCCATGGAGGGGGGCGGCTCCCGCAAGATGGCGGCGATGGGGGCGGGGAAGTTCATGACCGCTCCCTCACGGTCGCGGCTCGGCAACGAGCTGGACTGTTATCCTTCAATGAATGTCACCTTGTTGATTTCTTTTAGAGTACTGACTCCCTTGCGCACCTTCTCCACGGCAGACTCGCGCAGGAAGGTCATGCCTTCGTCACGCGCCATGCGCTTGATTTCGGAGGTGGGGCGCTTGTCCAGAATCTTTTCGCGGATTTTCTCGGTGAGGTCCAGCAACTCGTGGATGGCGGTGCGGCCGCGATATCCGGTGCCGCCGCATTCGAAACAGCCGGCGCCTTCCAGCAGTTCCACGTGCTCCCACTCGGCGGGATCGAGGCCGGACTCGACCAGCGCCGCGCGGCGCGCCGCGACATTTTCGAACTGCAGCGGCCGGCGGCAATGCTCGCAGATGACGCGCACCAGGCGCTGCGCCAGGATGCAGTTCAGCGCGGAAACAAAATTGTACGGCTCCACGCCCATGTTCAGGAAGCGCCCCAGCACGTCGAGCACGTTATTGGCGTGCACGGTGGTGAACACCAGGTGGCCGGTGAGGGCCGAGTTGATGGCGATCTGGGCGGTTTCTTGATCGCGGATTTCGCCCACCATGATCTTGTCGGGGTCGTGGCGCAGGATGGAACGCAGCCCGCGCGCGAAGGTGAGACCCTTCTTCTCGTTGACCGGAATCTGGGTGATGCCCTTGATCTGATACTCGACGGGGTCTTCGATGGTGATGATCTTGTCTTCGTCGTTCTTGATCTCGCTGAGGGCGGCGTAGAGCGTGGTGGTCTTGCCGGAGCCGGTGGGTCCGGTGACCAACACCATGCCATATGGTTCGGAGATATAGCGGCGGAATTTTACCAGGTCGTTGTCGGAGAATCCCACCACTTCGAGCGAGAGCTTGGCGAACTTCTCGCTCATGGACTCCTTGTCGAGCACGCGGAGCACGGCATCCTCGCCGTGAATGGTGGGCATGATGGAAACGCGGAAGTCGATCAGGCGGCCCTTGTAGCGCACGCGGAAACGGCCATCCTGCGGGACGCGGCGCTCGGCGATATCCAGCTCGCTCATCACCTTGATGCGCGAAAGGATGGTGGTGTGCCAGTCCTTGGCGATGGGCGGCATGGCGTAGTGCAGCACTCCGTCGATGCGGTACTTGATGGCCACTTCCTGGTCGCGCGATTCGATGTGAATGTCGCTCGCGCGCCGCTCCAACGCGTTGAAGATGGTGGTATCGACCAGCTTGATGACCGGCGCGATGTCGCTATCGACCGCGGTGAGCTTGTCGATGGAGAGCGTCTCTTCGGAGTTCTCTTCATCGACCACCACGTCCAGCGTGAAACCTTCGGTGACCTCTTCCAGCACGCGCTGGGATTGCTCGGTCTTCTTGAGCAGGTCGGAGATCTGGGACAGCGTGGCGACCTTGACGCGCAGCTTCTTGTTAAGCAGCAGCGCCAGCTCGTCGATCATGTTCAGGTTGCGGGGGTCGGCCAGGGCGATGTCGAGCGTGCCGTTCTGCGCGCGCAAGGGCACGAAGTTGTAGCGGAACATCAGGTCCACCGGGATGGTCCGGAACAGATCGTGGTCGATGGAGCCTTCGCGCAGGTCCACATACTCGCAGCGATAGCGCGCGGCCACGGCCTGCGCCTGGGCGGCTTCGCCGGTGGGATCGATTAGTCTGGGTTTATCGGGCGACATAATAAACGGGTCCTGGCGCCTATCTGATGGTGTCCGCCAGCGAGAAGATTGGCAGATACAACGCGATCAATACAAATGCCACAAAACATCCCATGAAAATCATGATGGCCGGCTCGATCAGTGAGAGAGCGGCAGCCATGCGGGTATTGACATCCTCCTCGTAGAATTCGGCCACGCTGGTGAGCATGACCGGCAGCGCTCCCGTGGATTCCCCTACTTCAATCATATCGACGGCGAGCGGCGGAAAGATACCGGTGGTTTTGAGCGAGGCCGACAGCGCCTGGCCTTCGCGCACCAGCTTGCTGGCTTTGTCCAAAGACCGGCGCAGCAGCGGTGTGCCGAGCGAATCCGAGGCGGTCTCCAGAGCCTGCACCAGCGGAATGCCGCCGGTGAGCAAGGTGCTGAGCACGCGCGAGAACTGCGCCACCTGGTATTTCACCCAGATATCGCCCAGCAGCGGCACACGCAGCTTGACGCCATCGATTTTGGCGCGCGCCGAATCCTTGCGCGACCAGTAGCGGTACAGGAAGATCAGCACGACCACCGCGGCGAAGACCAGCAGAATGTAGCTGCGCGCCGTGGTGCCGATGGCGATCAGGATCACCGTCACCGTGGGAAGCTGCGCCTGCATGCTGGTGTAAAGCTGCGCGAAATTGGGCACCACGTAAGTGACCAGGAACACCATCAGGCCGAGGGTCAGGAAGATCAGGATGGAAGGGTACATCAACGAGACCATGACCTTCTTCTTCACCGCCAGCGAGAGCTTCTGATAAGTGATGAAACGGTCCAGGACCTCCGACAAGCTGCCGCTCTTCTCGCCGGCCATCACGGTGGTCACATAGATCTTGGGGAAAATGCCCTGCATGCGGAAGGCGTCGGAAAGCAGCGTGCCGTTGCGTACTTCGTCGCGCACGGACTTGATGTAAGGGCCGAGCTTGGGGTCGGTGAGCCGGTCGGCCAACAGGTCCAGCCCTTTCAGGATCGGCAGACCGGCGCGGATCAGCGTGACGAACTGCTGGTTGAAGATCAGGAACTTCTCGATGTTGAGCTTCTTGCGCTTGGAAAACCCTACGGAGAAGCCGGACGCCAGGCCGCTCTTTGATTTGATCGAGTAGATGAGGAAGCCCTGCTGGGTGTAGCGGTCGCGCAGTTCCCGTTCCGAGCCGGCGTTGGCCACCTGCTGGTGGATTTGGCCTCGCGTGTCGGCGTATTTGAGCAGGAATTCGGCCATATTATTGGGCGGACTCCACCAGTTCGGCGCCGGGCGGCATGCGGAACTGGAAGAGCCTGGCTTCGAGCGGCGGATTCAGCTTCTCCTGGTCGAAGTCGAACTCCAGGATGGATTGATCGTAGCCGGTCACCTGCACGCGGCGGATCTGGTTATCCGGGCTAACTACGAACTCGACCTTGGTATAGGGCAGGCTGTCGGTTTTGGGATCGGCGGCGATGCGGGTGCCACCGGCGACGGGGGTGCCGTGGACGTTGCGGAACTCCTTATCGAAGTGCAACTTGCCAAGCAAAAATGCAAGTGGAGCACGCATATCGTCGCTCTCCTTGATTTTCATCTTCTCGACCTGGTGGTTGCTGGGGGTGTACAGCCAGAGGAATTTGCCGTCGGAGACGAACAATTTGCCCTCGGGCGAGGTGTAATCCCAGCGCATGCGTCCAGGTTTGCGGAGAAGCAGGGTGCCGCTTTCCGTCCGGCGAGGCTGGCCCGGCGCTGTATATGCTTCATGAAAAACGACTTGGAGTGTCTGGGCGTGGTTGTAGCGAGCTTCCACGGCCCTAAGCATAGGGGCCAGGTCGGGCGTCTGGGCAGCCAGGGACACCGGCAACAGGCACAACAGTAGCCGAATCGGGCTCACAAAGGGTTGACGCTGGCGGGGCGGGGAACGTGGAAGATTTTGCGGCGCGTGACGCGCCGGGGCTGGGATGGCCGGGTGATGACGGAACGACAAAACCGGACATTCGAAGCCAATTTCGAGTATGTCCTTTGGAAACTGTAGGTTAGCGGCTGTTTTTCGGGGCTGCTTGTTATTTTGGATGCCTCCTTATTTGTTCCAGCCGGTAGCTGTCGCCGACGATCTTAAAATAGAAACGCCAGCCGTCGGTTGACGCGCGCCTGCCAAAAGGCCTTCCGCACCCGCGGGAGGTGCATCTTCCAAGGCGTCGAGCACCCGGTCGGTAAAGTCGATCTTCATCGACTGACCGATTTAAGCTTCTTTGCGGCTGCCGACCTCCGACGCAAGTTGGCATTGAGTGACGCTATCGCCTCCCCCGCCGTCTCGAATGGTCCGTAGGACTTGCCGGCGGCGTATTCCTTCTCGCTCTGGGCGATGCCATGATCGATGGCCCGGCGTTCCGCTGCCGTGTATTCGTCATCTGCGGCCGGGGGCTTGGGGAGAATTGTGATCACCCGACCCGAGACTTTGAATTCGAGCCTGTCGCCGCTTTTGAGACCCGCCTGCCTGCGCACGGCAGGTGGCACCACAAGCGGTGTTCTGTTTCTTACGGTAACGGTCATCGATAGTACCAAGAGTGGTCCCTCTTCAGTTTACGGCGTCTGAGGGGGACGGTCAAATGCAGTCCGACGACCGCACCGACCGCAGTGCTTCATTATCCATCACGATCCGGGCGCGCTGTTCGCTTCGCGATTCAGCGATGAGGCGGTCAATGTTTTCTTCCGTGTTTATCCCGAGCGCCTTCGCCCGTTGTCGCCCATATCCCATGAGCTTCATCCACGAGCGGTTTTCCAAGTACTGCTTTACGGCCTCTTCCAGTAATTCGGCAGGCTCCTTCTGTTGGGCGCGGGGCGGCATCTTCCAACTGTCTTGCCAGTTCACCGGAGAGCGGCAGGTTGGTTGTCATCGTGGCGTGCTCGGTACCATTCTCGCACGTCCGCCGGGATCGACCGCAAAGATGCGGCAACTCCTCCACAATGGCACTATGCGTGGTGGCCGAGCATGGGAGATTCACGTTCGGCGTGGCGTCGCGTATGCGCAGTCCACCCGTGCCAAAAGCCGGCGGCAGCCTTGGCGAAACGCCTCCGATTAGAAGAAGCCGGGCTGCACCAGGACGTTGTCGTGACGGTGCTTCTCATTGCGCATCAATCCGCGCTTGCTGGCCTTCACGCTGCGGCAGCTTCTGGCAGTTGCGCTCATTCACCGATCTGACCGATGGGAACGCGCAAGTCCGCCATCGGCTGAAAGAGGTTGCCAATCGGCGCCGGCATCGCGAAACCGGCAACCTCGATGTCAGAGTTTACAGGGCCGCCAGGGTTAAGCTGCCGGCTTCCGGATTACAGGCAACGCGTCAACCGACGTTGATTGAAAGATACACGCCGGGATGCACCGGATCGCACAGGAAATACCCCCCGTTCATGTAGTCGACGTAAACGTCGTCGGTATAGAGCCATGCGGCTGGCCACGGGTCAACCAAGGCGAACCAGAAACCGCCGTATTGAAAACGCGGCGACGCGCCGGCGAATTCGGCACGATTGACGTGAAACGTATGAGCCCGGCCAAAACTGGCACGGAAGCGGTCGTCAGGAATGCGCCCATGATTTGCCGCAGGCTGTGCTCCGCTGGCGCGTTGCTGTTGCTGTGCGGGCTTAGCCGGTTGCTGGCTTTGCGCACGTTGCTGTTGCGGTGCCGGCTTAGCCTGTTGCTGTGCGGGCTTAGCCGGTTGCTGGTTTTGCGCGCGTTGCTGTTGCTGTGCCGGCTTGGCCTGTTGCTGTGCGGGCTTGGCCTGTTGCTGGTGCTGCGTCGGCTTAGCCTGTTGCTGCTTCTGCTGGGGTTGCTTCTCCTGCTCGTGTTGTTCTTGCGCGTAGGCAGAAACAATGGCTCCGGGAAGCAAGAGCAGAACCGCTGTACCTAGAACTTCGATTATCTTCATAAGTGTCGCCTCGATGATTCACTTTGACCCAGTGCACGCCAAAGTCCACGCCGGATGGCGTGGCGAATCCTGGAACTGGAGTCCCCTTGGTCAAAACCAATCGACCTTATGCGGTCACATGACCACTTATAGTCAAGGCCGGCCGCAACCTATTGAAAGCGGGCCAGGCGGCCTGAGAGGCCGCCGCGGGCCGGGGGCCTGCCCCACAGCTTGAGCGGCCTGCCTGTACTCCTTCGCACTCTCGCGCGTGGCCCTCGACGTGCCTTCAAAACAGCGGTGGAGGGCCCCGATTCATGTCAGACGTCCGCAGTGTACTGAGCCCGGAGACCCCACCTGCGCCGGCAGGGCCGCCTGAACAGCCCCAAGCAAAGCGCCCGGCCTGGTATAAGACCCGCATAGCCAGGGCTGTGCTTCTTGCAGGCGCCGTCTTCGCAGCGGCGGGCCTGACGGTCTTCGTTTGCTTCTACGTCAAATTCGCGCGCCTGACCGAACAAAAATTGCGCGCCGGAGTGTTCGCGGGAACTCTGAACATCTTCGCCGGTCCGCGCGTCATCGCAGTCGGCGACCGCCTGTCCCTCAGCGATGCCCTCGCGTATCTCCGGGAGAACGGCTATAGTGAGTCGCGCAGCAATCCGGTTGGTTCGTTTGGCGTCCGGCCGAACGCGGTCGCGATCTTCCCGGGGCGCGAATCTTATTCGGATCAGGAGCCCGCGGTGGTCCAGTTTTCCGGCAGCCTCTCCGATAGCCGGGTTGCGCGCATCACTTCGCTGGCCGACAACACCGACCGCCGGGAATACCAGTTCCCGGCGCAACTCCTCACCAACCAGTCGGATCGCAACCGCGAAAGGCGCCGGCTGGTCAGATTCTCCGAAATCCCTCCCGCGCTGGTGCGGGCGGTCGTGTCCGTCGAAGATAAGCACTTCTTCTCTCACGGCGGCTTCGACCTGTTCCGCATTCTAAGAGCCGCGTACGTGGATCTCAAGGATGGTCGCAAGGAGCAGGGAGCGTCTACGCTAAGCATGCAGCTTGCGCGCATTCTGTGGCTCGCGCCGGACAAAAACTGGAAGCGCAAAGCCGAGGAACTGCTCATCACCATGCACCTGGAGCACAGACTGACTAAGCAGCAGATCTTCGAATACTATGCAAACCAGGTGTATCTGGGCCGCCTTGGTACGTTCAGCATCAACGGCTTCGGCGAGGCCGCCCGCGCCTACTTCGGGAAGGACATCTCGCAGTTGAACCTGCCGGAAGCGGCCACGCTGGCCGGCATGGTGCAGCGGCCGAGCTATTACAATCCATTCCGCTATCCGGAGCGCGTCCAGGAACGCCGCAACCGCGTTCTGAATCTGATGCGCGAGAACAAGCTTCTCAGCGATCGCGAGTACCGCGGCGCGGTCCATGCGCCAATCCGGGTGCAAGCGGGCGGCACGGAAGCGCTCAATTCGCAGTATTTTCTGGACTTGGTCAACGATGAACTGCAAAGCCGTCTGGGTGAGCACGATCCCCAGAAAGACTATGTTTATACGACGCTCGATATGGACCTGCAGCGCGCCGCCGTGGAGGCGGTCCGGATCGGGATGCAGAATGTGGACGAGCAACTCCGCAAGCGCAAGCACCTCGACCCCATCCCGCCCGGCCAGCCGCAGGTGGCGCTGATCGCGCTCGATCCGCATTCGGGCGAGATCAAGGCGCTGGTAGGCGGACGGGACTACGGGCTGAGCCAGTTGAACCACATCGCCGCGGAACGTCAACCTGGTTCCGCATTCAAACCGTTCGTGTACGCCGCAGCGTTGAATACCGCGGTGGATGGCGGCTCGACGATATTCACTCCGGCGACCACCATAGTGGACGAGCCTACCACTTTTCAAACCGACAATCAGCCATACCAGCCGGGTAACTACAAGCAGGATTTCATGGGAACCGTTACGCTGCGGCAGGCGCTGGCGCACTCGTTGAACGTGGCCACCGTGAAACTGGCGCAGGCGGTCGGGTATCCGGCGGTGGTGGCCATGGCGCGGCGCGCCGGACTGAACGATAACATCAAGCCCACGCCGGCGGTCGCGCTGGGAGCCTACGAAGCTACGCCGCTGGAAATCGCCGGCGCCTACACCATGTTCGCCGATGGCGGCAATTACGTGAAGCCCGCCATGTTGGCCCTGGTGCGCTCGCCGGAGGGCCAGGTGCTCTACCGGCACTCGCCGGAGGCGCGTCCGGCCCTCGATCCACGGGTGGCCTACCTGATGGTCAACCTGCTGGAAGAAGTACTGCGCAGCGGAACGGGGGCCGGAGCGCGGGCGCGCGGATTCAAGGTTCCAGCCGCGGGCAAGACCGGCACCTCGCACGACGGATGGTTCGCCGGATTTACTTCCCAATTGCTGTGCGTGGTTTGGGTGGGATTTGACGACGACCGCCAGTTGAACCTGGAAGGGGCCAAATCGGCATTGCCCATCTGGACGGAGTTCATGAAGCGCGCGCTCGAATACCGCGCCTACCGCGATGCCAAAAGGTTTCCCGTTCCCTCGGGCGTCGCGCGGGTGAATCTCTGTGCGGATTCCCTGCAACTGGCAATTCCGCAATGCTCTTCGACCTACGGGGAGTATTTCGTGGACGGGAGCCAGCCCGCGGTGTCGTGCCCCCTTCACCTGGCGCCTCAACTCCATTCGGATTCCGGCGAGCCCTCGGCGCACCTGAGCGGGAACCCCGGTCCTGGGGACCCGCCGCCCCATCGGAGCCTGCCGGCTTTTAATCAACCTTAGCAGGATGCTGAAAAAGGCTCTCACAGGCTGAAGCCTGTGCCACCAACTGCGATGACCGGTGGCACAGACTTTAGTCTGTGGTGGCACAGACTTCAGTCTGTGGTCCGAATGAGCGATGTTTATGCACTTTTCAGCATCCGGCTTTTAATCTGCCTTTAGCAGGATGCTGAAAAAGACTCTCACAGGCTGAAGCCTGTGCCAGCAAGTGCCGCGATAACCGGTGGCACAGACTTTAGTCTGTGGTCCAAATGAGCGATGTTTATGCATTATTCAGCATCCGGCTTTTAATCTGCCTTAGCTGGATGCTGAAAAAGCTCTCCCAGGCTGAAGCCTGTGCCACCAACTAGCCGTTCCCGCGGGGAGTGCGTGCGACACGTGTTGTCCAATGGCGTTCGCAGACTCCCAAACTATACCGTTCCCCTCCGCCTGCCTTGCGTTGAGATTGTCCTTGACAGCATCTTCCGTCTGGGGGAGAATGCCCATAATCAGAGGGAAATATGCTGAAGCAACGAGATTGGAGGCTGCTCGTCCACGTAAGGTTATGCGTGATGCTGGTCTTCTTTAGCATGGCGGCGTCGGCGGGAACATTCACGGTCATCTACACATTTCAAGGGGGGCAGGACGGCTCGAATCCAGTCGGAGTGGCCGCGACCCCGAACCGCGTGCTATATGGCGCCACTATGTGGGGTGGTGGACAGTGCAGACCCTACATGGGTTGCGGTACGGTGTTCTCGTTGACGCCCCCGACTGCCCCAGGCAGCGCTTGGACTGAATCCGTCTATGCCTTTTCCTATTATGCCGGCTTTAACCCGACCGGTATAACGGTCGGAAGGGGAGGCGCGGTCCTGTATGGCGTTACGTCGTCTGGAAACAGGTGTGGCGGCTATGTCTTCGAATTGAGCCCGCCATCTTCTACATCCTCCTGGAAGGAGAGCGTGCTGGCTAGCCAGTGTACAGACCTCGCGAATCCCTGGGCCACGCCGGTCGTGGGACCCAAGGGGATACTTTACGTTGCGAGTATTGAGAACTACGGCAGCATCTTCTCACTCACCCCGCCATCGCCGGAGGGTGGCCCCTGGACGGTTAGCGCCATTCAAACATTCAACGGAAGGGACGGGGATGAGCCAAATGCGGTGGCGGTCGGGGAGAGCGGTGCTCTTTACGGAACCACAGTGAAGGGCGGCACTGCATCTCCGCTCCTCGGCACAGTGTACTCGTTGACCCCCCCGGCTGCGCCTGGCGGCGAGTGGATCGAGAACATCCTTCATAGCTTCACCGGCATGGACGGTGATGGCGCCAATCCCCTTACAGGGGTTTTGATCGGTTCGGGAGGAGTCCTCTACGGAACAACGGTAGGCGGCGGCGCGACAAATTGTGACCCGAGCAATTGCGGCACTGTTTACTCACTGGTTCCACCCGGTCCATCCGGCGGCGGCTCTTATCAGGTCATTTATAACTTCAACGGCTTGTCGAATGGAGACGGTTCTGCGCCCTTGGGAGGGCTCATCGGGTTGAACGGCATCCTGTATGGCACAACCGCGCAAGGAGGCACCGGGAACAGTGTTAAGTGCTCCGGAGGCTGCGGCACGATTTTCTCACTGACGCCTCCCTCCTCGCCAGGAGGCGCTTGGACCGAAAGCGTACTCTACAAGTTCACCGGCAACGCCGACGGATCATATCCCGTCGGAACGCTGGCCGTGGATAGCAATGGTGTCCTCTACGGCGTCGCTCAGCACGGTGGCGAGGGCGGCTACGGGACGGTCTTCTCTTTCAAGCCGTGAGTCGAGAGTATGTCTCGCCGGGTGACGAAGGACCAGGCAACCAGCGACGCGGTGCCAACCACGACGCCTGTGCCGGACGGTCTTAATTCACAATAACGGAGGTGGTTTTGTTATCGCTTAGCCGCCAAGTGCCTTTTCCCCTTCGACGTCGCGCGACGCTTGTGAAAGTTCATCCAGAGGGATTTGCCGCACGGTGACAACGTAGCGTGGGCCGCTATAGCTTGGAGTTCTTTCAGATAACCGTACTGCGCCCGCATGAGAAAACTTCCCGTGGGCTGGGGATAGACGCGCCCGCTAAACAGGGCGACAGCAGCGATCAACAAAATCTGCTTCAATATGTATAATCCGAGAGCCGAATTCTGGTACCATCCCGCAGAGGAGGGACGATGAGTCTAAACACGAAGTTGGGGGCCGATCCCCTGGGATTCGCCCGCAAGTACAGCATCAAAGCCGGTGACGTCGCCGGCGGCCAGTCGGCTGAGGACCGGCGGACCGTCAACGGATACATCTATTCAAAAATGCTGACGGGCACCAAGATTTCATATCTGAATTGTTGGCAAGCCGATTTGGGGAAAGACGTGACCATGCGCGCGCCCAGAGGGACGTTCACGGATGAGGAAATCAACCGCTCCATCGCGGAGGGCGCCGATACGGTGTGTATCACGGCCCAGGCCGCGGCTGACCCCGCCATGGTGCCCGCATGGTTCCTGCCCTGGGATACACGTGGTGGCGTGGTGGCGCTCCGTATTCCTCCGATGGCGGGCTACGGCGGAGCGTACCCGCCATTCTTCCTTACCGCAGCGATCAACGGCTGCTCCGTTTTTGTCACGGGCACTTCGAAGAACCCGCGGGTGTTTCATGGCGGCAAAGGCACTGGCGTCGACGGCGATGCCGTTCAGATCTGGCGTGACATGGTGGTCAGTATCAGCGGCAAGACCGAAGCTCAATTGGCGCAAGCCAACAAAACCATGTACGTGAAGGACGGAACCCTGGACAGTCAGGGACTGGCGACAACCCGGACGGCCAAGACCTTCGAAGACGCGCTCAACCGGCACTACGCTCCCTGGCGTAACAACAACATGAACAAGAACCTCATCCAACTGACCGAAATACGGCCGTGGGGCGCGTTTTTTGGCATCTGCAGTGCGGGCGGGGACTGGACCTTCTACCTTCAGGAGAACGCCACCATCAGCTACCAGATGTACGAGAAGCCGGCGCCGGAAAACAACAACTTCTTTGATTCGATCGCCAAGAAATTCAAGAAGCAAAAGCCGATTCCGGGACGCTCGTTCTCGGTTTCCCGGCCGATGACCGTCCGGCAGATTTTCCCTGGAGGTGGAGGCGTCGCGGCGATGACCAGCAGTTTCAAGTGGAACTCGTTACGCGGTTAGGCGCGATTAGCCGGGGAGAGGGAATTCCCCTTGATGGGAGTTCAGGCCTACCGCTCCACGAACGGCCAGATCCTGGTTAGCCACTCGTCGCCTACTTTTTGGCGGGGCCTCGGCTCGGCCCCGAGACCAGCGCTTGAGAAGTAGTGGACGGATGCCGTCATCCAGGACTTGGGTTCACGTCGGAGGGTGGCCAACCCACGGCGGCCGTCATCCTTCCCGCACTGAGCGTTCGCTAACGCTAACCGTGAATCTTCGGCTGGAAAGCTCCACCGCAAGAGCCATTGGGGTGGAGTTTATTGTTTTGGAAGACGGCCTTGCAGCCCCCGCGGGGACTAAGCCCCCGCTCTTAGCACTCGCCGATTTCCCGACCCCACCGAGAAAGTCGCGCCTTGCCATGACGCGCTTAGCTGCCTGACGCCGGCGCCCGTTTCCAGCGCCAGCGCCCGGGCCCGTCGCCGCGACCGCAATCGCTCGGCGTCATACTGTGATGATTGCTAATTAATTGTATTCGCCTCAGGACGTCCGGTGATCCGCTCATCCTCTTGGCGAACGGGCCCAAACTGGCGCTCCCAGAGGTCACCGGTGCCGGTCGCTTTCAGAGAGCGCGCATATCTGAACTCGTCGTCATCGAGCATCGGAACTCCGGTTTTGCAACGCCAGCGCGTCCACATGAGACAGCAAGCGCCGGCAGCCTTCGTGGAAAGTCTCCGGCTCAGTTAGCAGGCTGAGCACCAGGAACGCCTCCGATTCAAAATCATAGAAGAAGCCGGGCTGGACCAGAACGTTGTCCTTGTCCAGGAGTTCGAGCGCCCACTCCTCCTCGCGGCGGATGCGCGGCACTTGCAGCGTGGCGTACCAGCCGCCTTCGACGGCCAGGGTGCGGCAGGGCGAGTCGGCGGCAATCGCGGAGGCGAGCCACGTCCGATTGGCGCGCACGCGCGCGGCGATCTGCTGCTGAATGCCTTTGCCCAGTTCCAGCAGGCGCGGAGCGGCTTGCTGCACGGGCGCGCTTACGGAAAGATAGGTGTCGGCGATCCACTCCAGCTTGTCTTTGGCTTCGGCGCGCGCGGCTGGGGGGCCCGAGAGCACGATCCAGCCAAGCTTCATTTGCGGCAGCCCGGCGATCTTGGATAGGCCGCTCATGGAAAAGGCCAGCGTTTCGGCGGTGGCGGCCAGGGTGCGCACGCGCTGCGCGTCTTCACCGAATGCGTAATCGGCGAAGACTTCGTCCGAGATGAGCGGGAGTTCGAGCGACTGGAGGAAGCGCAGTTCGTCGCGCTTGAGGAACGATCCGGTCGGATTGTTCGGGTTCACCAGCACGATGGCCCGCGTGCGAGGGGTGATGGCGGCAGCCAGGGCGTGGCAATCGATCGACCAGCCGCCGTGATAGACCAGCGGATACGAAACCACGCGCAGCGATTCCATGGTCGCGAGAAACTCGAACAGCGGATAAGATGGCCGCGGCACCAGCACCTCATCGCCCGGATCGGCCAGCAGCTTAAAAAGGTAGGCGTAGGCTTCGCTGGTGCTGGCGGTGAGCAGGACGCGGTCTGGCTCGACGGTGTGCCCGGCTTCGGCGTAGTATCGGCAGACGGCTTCGCGCGCGGCCAGCGATCCGGCGGGCTGCGGATCGTAGCGCAAGGCGCGCGGGTCGGCCAGCGCTTGCACGATCTCCTCGGGATACGCAAGACCGGCGTGGGTGGGGTTCGATTCGGTCAGGTCCAGGATGGGATCAATGCCGGCGATGCCCGCGCGGCGCTTATCGGCGAGCAGGCGCGTCAGGCGGTTGGGAGACGGGTCCCAGTGAAATCGAGACGAAAACATGGTTTGATAGGCTTTGATTATATGGCTTTTCATGGGGTGGATTACCTTCACATCGATTCTTTGTTCAATGAGGAAGAACTGCTGGTGCGGCAGACGGCGCGTCAATTCGTGGACGAACGCGTGCTGCCGGCCATTCGCGACTGCTATCGCGATGCGCGCTTCCCCAGCGATCTGGTGCCGGAAATGGGCCGCCTGGGCTTCTTCGGCGCCAACCTGGAGGGTTACGGCTGCGCTGGCCTGAGCAACGTGGAGTACGGGCTGATCATGCAGGAACTGGAGCGCGGCGATTCCGGCGTGCGCAGTTTCGTGAGCGTGCAGGGCGCGTTGGTGATGTACCCGATCTTCACTTACGGCTCCGACGAACAGAAGCAGCAATGGCTGCCGCGCCTGCAGAGCGGGGAAGCGGTGGGCTGTTTCGGACTCACCGAGCCGGACTTCGGGTCCAACCCCGCCGGCATGCGGACCACCGCGCGGCGCGATGGCGGCGATTGGATTCTGAACGGCGAGAAGACCTGGATCACCAGCGGTACCCTGGCCGATGTGGCCATCGTTTGGGCACGCGCGGAGGAAGGCATTCGCGGGTTTCTGGTGGAGAAGCGCACGCCGGGATACACGTCGTCGGACATTCACGGGAAGTGGTCGATGCGCGCGTCGGTGACATCCAGCCTGTCGCTGGCAGACTGCCGCGTTCCGTCGAGCGCCATGCTGCCGGGGGCAAGGGGCCTGAAGGGTCCGCTGGGCTGTCTGACGCAAGCGCGCTTCGGGATCGGTTGGGGCGTGCTGGGCGCGGCCATGGATTGCTATGAGACGGCCCGCCAATACACCATCCTGCGCAAACAATTCGACGGCCGGCCCATCGCGTCGCATCAGCTTGTGCAGGAGAAACTGGCCTGGATGATCACCGAAATCACCAAGGCGCAATTGCTGGCGGTGCAAGCCGGCAGGTTGAAAGATCAAAAGAAGCTGGAGCCGGCGCACGTCTCCATGCTGAAGCGGAATAACGTGGCGATGGCGCTGGAGTGCGCGCGGCTCAGCCGGGACCTGCTGGGCGCCAATGGAATCACCGACGAGTATCCCATCATGCGGCACTTATGTAATCTGGAGACTGTCAAAACTTACGAAGGAACCGATCATATCCACACGCTGGTGATTGGAGAAAGAGTGACTGGGATCGCCGCGTACAAATAGAACCATGCTTCTCTACGCCCTTACGATCCTGGTGAGCGCGTTCCTGCTGTTCCAGGTACAACCGGTCATTGCCCGCATTATCTTGCCATGGTTTGGCGGGTCGGCAGCGGTGTGGACCACCTGCCTGTTGTTCTTTCAGTCTGTTTTGTTGCTGGGGTATTTGTACTCGCACTGGCTGTACCGGAAGCTGCGGCCGCGCGCCCAGGCGGTGGCGCATATCGGGCTATTGACGGCGAGCATGGCAGTCTTGCCGATCTGGCCGGCGGCGTCCTGGAAGCCCACCGGCGGCGACGACCCGACGCTGCGCATCCTGCTGTTGCTGGCGGTAACGGTGGGATTGCCGTATTTCCTGCTTTCGACCACCGGGCCGCTGTTACAGGCATGGTACGCGCGCCGGCATCTGGGAGCGATGCCTTACCGGCTTTACGCGCTATCGAATGCCGGCTCGATGTTCGCGCTGATCAGTTACCCGGTGCTGTTCGAGCCATGGCTGGGCACGCGCCACCAGGCGGTGAGTTGGTCGGCCGCATACGGCGTGTTCGTGATCCTGTGCGCCTGCACCGCGTGGCTGGGACGCGAGACCGCGGCGGCGCCGGCTGAGCTGGCGCCGGACGACCAGGAACCCGCGCGCCGGACCCTCTTCTGGGTTGCGCTGCCCGCCTGCGCGTCGGTCCTGTTATTGGCCGTCACCAATCACCTGACGCAGAACGTGGCGGCGATACCTTTTCTCTGGATACTCCCGCTGAGCATCTACTTACTCAGCTTCATACTCTGTTTTGAAAGCGAGGGGTGGTACCGGCGCACGGTGTTTCTGGGATTGTTCGCGGTAGCGGTGGGCGGCATGGCCTATGCGCTTTCACCTGAGTTCCAAAACAACCCGGTCAAGGTGATGATCCCATTCTTCTCCGTGGGACTGTTCATCTGCTGCATGGTTTGCCATGGGGAATTGGCGCGCATGAAGCCGCACCCCGGCCGGCTGACGTCCTTCTACGTCATGATTGCGCTGGGCGGCGCGCTGGGAGGAGTCTTCGTGGCGCTGATCGCGCCGCGCGTGTTTTCCGGATTCTATGAGTTGCCGGTAGGGCTGTCGGCATGCGCCATTGTGGTTCTGATGGTGTGGCGCGCCGATCCGGAAAGCGGCCTGGGAGGCAATTGGAGGCGGCCGGCGCCACTGGCAGCCGGGCTCATGGCTTTGGCTGTGACGGGCTATCTGGGATTCGTAATCCACGAGCGCGGCAAAGGTGCGCGGGTGATGGCGCGGAACTTCTATGGCGGCTTGAAAGTGATGGACGAGACGGCCGACGACGATAGCGGCGAACCGGTCCGCAGGCTGATGCACGGCACCATCACGCACGGCGAGCAGTTCCTGAATCCAAAGTTCCAGGACCGGTCCACCACTTACTACGGTCCGCACTCCGGCGTGGGCCGCGCCATACGGCAGGATCAGGAAAGCGGTCCGGTGCGCGTGGGCGTGATCGGATTGGGAACCGGGACGCTAGCCGCTTACGGGCGCGCGGGCGACTATTTCCGGTTCTACGAAATCAATCCGCTGGTGTTGCGGCTGGCCCAAACGCAGTTCACATTTCTCAAGATCTGCAAGGCCCGGCTGGACGTGGCGATGGGGGACGCGCGGCTCTCGTTGGAGCGGGAAGCGCCCGAGGACTTCGACGTGCTGGCGGTGGACGCGTTTTCAAGCGACGCCATCCCGGTGCACCTGCTCACGCGGGAGGCGTTTGTTCTGTACTTCCGGCATTTGAAGCCGGAGGGAGTGCTGGCGGTACACGTGTCGAACAAGCACCTGGATTTGACTCCGGTGGTCAAGCTGGCGGCCCGGTCGCTGCAAAAGGACGCACGGCTGATCGACACCGAGGATGAGGAGCATGACGTGTTCGGGTCCACCTGGGTGCTGGTGACGGCCAGTGCGAGCTTCTTCGATGGACCGCTGATGCGCACGGTGGCGGCGGCGGTGCCGCTGCCGCGAAAGGTGCGGATGTGGACGGACGACTATAGCAACCTCTTTCAGATATTGAAATAGTGGAGGGCGGCAAAGATTGGCCCCCCTCCAAGCTCGGAGGTGAATAAGCGCACAAGGCGGCGGACCCATTGTTGGGAGGCGGTATAACTAATTGGCGCTTTGGTGTATCATTCGAAGTGCGAAGGATTATATGAAGATGCGCGGATTTCCAGTTCTGAAGCTCTGTTTATGTCTGGTTGCGGTTGCGGCTGTTGCCGCGGCTAGCACTACGCCGCCGTCACTGTCGGCGTCGCCGGGCGCGGTCACTTTTCAATACAGCCCAGGGGAACAGCAGCCTCTGCCGGTGTTCGTGACGGTGATTGCCAGCGATGGAAGCTCGCCGGCAATTAGTGTGGTGCTGACGCAGCCCACTGGAGCCGCCGCCGCGCTCTTTCCCGAGCCGTCGGTCGACGGCGAAACGATCCAGGTGGGATACAACGTGAACACACTCCTGGCGCTGCTGAACCAGCCGGGCGCATATAGGGCCAGCCTGACCGTCACCGCCGCCGGTTTTCCTACCCCTTTGACTATCCCCCTGACGTTCGTCGTCGGCACCGCCGTATCGATCGGCGCTACGCCCTCGTCGCTGAGTTTCAGCGCGCCATCCGTGTTGACCCCCCAAACCGTCGCGCTCTCCAGCAACGATGGCGCCCAGATCAGTTTCCAGGTGGCCTCGGACTCGACGTGGTTGAGCGTGACGGCGAGCGTGAGCTATACGCCTTCGGTTCTCACGATCACGGTGAATGCCGTCAACCTGACGACCGGCATATATCAGGGCAACATCACGGTCACTCCCTCGACCGGCGGCACACTGACAATTCCCGTAACTCTCCAAATCGGCACGAACACTTTGGTGGCCAGCCCGACTTCTCTGGCATTCGTCTATACGCTGGGCGGGACCGCGCCCGCGCCGGAGACAGTTGAACTCTCCAGTCTGGTGCCCAACGACACTTATGCCGCCCAAGCCACGAGCAGCGGAAACTGGCTGCTGTTGAATGGAGTGACAACGGTAATATCGGGCACGCTGGACGCCAGTCTGATTGTGACGGTGAATCCGGCGGGTTTGGCGGCTGGCAGCTACCAGGGCGCCATCACCGCGACCGATGCAGACGGCGGCACCCAGACGGTCACAGTCACGCTGCTGGTTAGTAATATATCGACCGTCGCCAACCCAACATCGTTAGTGTTTGTGGCGCAAGCCGGGATACCAGCTCTTCCCGCCTCGCAGTTGGTTTTAGTGAACGGCCCTCCCAGCTCCACGTACACGGCCACGGTCACCCCTACCGGAGGATGGCTTTCCATTTCCGCGGCCAGCGGCTCGACTCCCGCCCAACTAACCGTTAGCGCCAATCCAGGGGCTCTGGCGGCAGGCACGTACACCGGCACAGTGCAGATCGATTTTGACACGCACATCCAGAACATCCAGGTTACGTTCATCGTTTCCGCGAACCCGGTGCTCACCACTTCTCCCGGCTCGTTCATTGACAATTACTACGGAGGGGATCCGCTTCTGGCGCCGCTGACTCTCGAGGTGAATGTCAGCAGCGGCGCACCGCAACCGTTTACCATCGGGTCCGGAGTGCCGGCTTGGCTTCAGGTCAGTTCGGGCAATCTCCCACTGGAGACATTGACGACGCTGAAAGCGACCCTGGCGGCGAATACCCTGTCCACCGGCACGTACCTGGCGCAGATCATCCTGATACCGACGGCGGCGGGCGGGGTTCCGGTGGTGGTTCCAGTTTTGCTTACGGTAGAGAACGCGACACCGATCGTGGCGAACGTCGCCTCGCTTAGTTTCACCGGCGGCGCAGGCACTGGGCCGCAGAATACGACAGTTCAGGTTACGGCGGCCTCGCCCACTTCCTTCACCGCCAGCACCAGCACAGTCAGCGGGGGCAGTTGGCTCTCCGTCTCCCCCGCCAGCGGCAATGCCAGCGTGGCCAACACACCGATCACGGTCACTGCCGACGCCACCAACCTGGCCAAGGGAACCTATCAAGGCGCCGTTACGCTGACTACTGCCGTCGGCGTGGAAACGCAGATTCCAGTCACGTTTACGGTAACCGCTCCGAGTGGCCCGGTTACCATCACCCCATCCACGCTCGCATTTGCTTATACCCTGGGTGGAGCGCTGCCGGCGGCGCAGAGCCTGCAGATCACCGGCACGCAGAGTTTCACGGCCGGCGCCAGCACCAGCGGCGGAGGCACGTGGCTGGCGGTGACCCCGGCGTCGGGAACCGGGAACGCCGCATTAAGTGTGTCCGTCAATCCGGCCAATCTCTCTGCCGGCGCGTATAACGGGACGATTACCGTGACTCCCACGGGCGGTTTGGCGCAGACCGTCGCCGTGACGCTGACCGTCGCGGTAGCGGGATCGCTGACCCTCACGTCAAGCCCGCCGGTGTTCACCTACACCGTCGGCGAAGCTGTTCCGGCCGCGCAGACTTTGTCGGTCGTCTCCACGGGGCAGGCGGTCACATTCACGGTCGCCGCCGCCAGCAGCGGGTGGCTTTCGGTGACACCCACCTCCGCAACCACGCCGGCTAATCTTTCGGTTTCAGTGAATCCCGCGAATCTGGGACCCGGCTCGTATACCGGCTCGGTGGCTCTGAGCGCCGACGGCGGAACACTGCAACTGAACGTTAGCGTCACTCTTACTGTGGTGGCTCCATTCCCGGTCATCGTCGGGGTGGTTAACGCGGCCAGCTACCAGACCGGCGGCATTTCGCCGGGCGAGATCGTAACGGTATTCGGCACTTCGCTGGGGCCTGCCACAGGTGTGTCGGCCGCTATCGACAGCCACGGATACATCGAGACCACCCTCGCCAATGTACAACTGACGTTTAACGGATACCCGGCACCGATATTGTATGTGGGCGCCGGGCAAATCAACGCCATCGCCCCCTATGAACTGGCCGGCGCCTCGGACGTCTCGGTGGAGGCGACGTTTGGCAACGCCCGATCCAATGAGGTGACCTATCCGGTGGTTGCGAGCGCTCCAGGTGTGTTCAGCGACAACGCCACGGGTCAGGGCGGAGGCGCCATTTTGGACGTACACTATAACCTGGTCTCGGCGAGCAACCCGGTGAGCGGCGGCGCGGTGATCCAGATCTTCGCCACGGGACAGGGCCAGACTAAGCCCGGCGGGGTGGACGGGCTGATCGAGCCGTTGACCTTGCCGCTGCCCGCCCCGCTGCTAAGCCCTGGAGTGACGATCGGCGGCGTGACGGCGACGATTCAATACGCCGGCGCGGCGCCTGGCCTGGTGGCTGGCGCGCTGCAAATAAACGCATACATTCCCGACGGACTCCCTTCGGGGCCCGCTGCGCTGGTGGTGTCGTTTGGCGGCGTCGATTATAGCCAGCCGGGCATCACGGTAGCGATCCAGTAGGACGACGGGCGGATTCGATATGCAAAGGGCGGGTCCTGGAGGACCCGCGCAGACCGGGAGGTCCGCCCCACGAAACGCCGGGGCTCTGCTAAGATGGTACGTAACCTCCCCGGCATTTCAAAGCTCATGAAATTTGGCGTTATTGTCTTTCCCGGCAGTAATTGCGATCACGACGCCTGGTTTGCGGTGAACCGGAACCTGGGCCATCGGGCTGAATTCATCTGGCACGATTCGGCAAGTCTCGGCGACATCGATGCGGCGATCCTTCCTGGCGGCTTTGCTTATGGCGACTATCTGCGGTGCGGCGCTATCGCCAAGTTCTCGCCGGTGATGGCGGCCGTGCGCAAGTTCGCGGCGGATGGCGGCCTGGTGCTGGGAATCTGCAACGGCTTCCAGATCCTGGTTGAAGCCGGGCTGCTTCCCGGCGCGCTGATGCGCAACCGCAACTTGAAATTCATCTGTCGCGAAGTGCGGCTGCGCACCGAGACGCTGGACTCGCCATTCACCGCCGCGGCGGAGCCGGGCCAGATCCTGCGTATGCCCATCGCCCACGGGGAAGGCTGCTACGTGGCCGACGAGCGCACGCTCGACGAACTGGAGGCCGAGGACCGCGTCGCCTTCCGCTACGTGGATAACCCCAACGGCTCCATGCGGGACATTGCCGGGGTCCTAAATGCCCGGCGCAACGTGATGGGCATGATGCCGCATCCCGAGCGGGCCACCGAGCCGCTGATGGGGTCGAGCGACGGATTGGTGGTCTTCCGGTCCATGCTGATAGCCGGGGTGACAGCCGCGGCGATGGCTGGCGAGCCGGCGGCGCTGCGGATATGAGCGCGGTCGCCATCACTCCCGATCTCATCGCCCAGCACCAGCTCACCGCTTCTGAATACGACAAGATCGTGGAGATTCTGGGCCGCGAGCCGAGTTATACCGAGCTGGGCGTGTTCAGCGTGATGTGGAGCGAACACTGCTCCTACAAGAGCTCGCGCCTGCACCTGAAGAAGCTGCCCACGCGCGGCAAGCTGGTGGTGCAGGGTCCCGGCGAGAACGCGGGCATTATCGATGTGGGCGGCGGCTATGTGATCGCGTTCAAGATCGAATCGCACAACCACCCCAGCTTCATCGAACCGTTTCAGGGCGCGGCTACAGGAGTGGGCGGCATTCTGCGCGATATTTTCACCATGGGCGCGCGGCCCATCGCGGTGCTCGATTCACTGCGCTTCGGCCCGCTGGACGATCCGCAGAACGGCCCGCGCAACCGCCGCATCCTCGAGGGCGTGGTGGCGGGCATCGCGCATTACGGCAATTGCTTCGGCGTGCCGACGGTGGGCGGCGAGTGCATTTTCGAGGCTTGCTACAACGGGAATCCGCTGGTGAATGTCTTCGCGCTGGGCGTGGCGAAGAAGGAAGACATTTTCTATGCGAGCGCGGCGGGCGTTGGCAACCCGGTGATTTACGTGGGCGCCAAGACCGGCCGCGACGGCATCCACGGCGCGTCCATGGCATCGGCCGAGTTCACGGAAGAATCCAAGCAGAAGCGGCCCAACGTGCAGGTGGGCGACCCATTCTTGGAAAAGCTGCTGCTGGAGGCGTGCCTGGAAGCCATGCAGACAGGCGCGATCGTGGCCATACAAGACATGGGCGCGGCGGGGCTCACGTGCTCGACCTGCGAGATGGGCAGCCGCGGCGGCACCGGCATCGAGATCGAATTGGACCTGGTGCCGCAGCGCGAAACCGGCATGACGCCGTACGAAATCATGCTCTCGGAATCGCAGGAGCGCATGCTGCTGGTGGCCGCGAAGGGCAGGGAAGACGAAGTCTTCGAGGTTTTCCGCAAGTGGGGCTTGGATGCCGTGACCATCGGCGCGGTCACGGGAGATGGGTTGCTGCGCGTGAAACAACACGGCGGTACCGTCGCCGAAATCCCCAATCGGGAACTTGCGGATGAAGCGCCGCTTTACGATCGGCCGCATACGGAATCGCCCCCTCGCCCCCTCGCCCCTTCGCCCGCTCGGCCCGTAGCCGATCCAACACAGGCTCTGAAGAAACTACTGGCGTCGTCCGATATTTGCTCCAAGCGGTATATCTGGGAGCAGTACGACTACATGGTCCGCACCAACACCATCGCGGGGCCGGGCGCGGATGCAGCGGTGGTACGCATCAAGGAAAACGGCGTGTCGGTGGCCATGTCGCTGGATGGCAACAGCCGCTACTGCTACCTCTCGCCGCGCGAAGGCGCCATGCTGGCGGTGGCCGAGTGCTGCCGCAACCTCGCGACCGTGGGCGCGCAGCCGGTGGCCGCCACGAATTGCCTGAATTTCGGAAATCCCGAGCGGCCCGAAATCATGGGCCAGCTTGTGGACGCCATCGAGGGCATGTCGGAAGCCTGCCGGTTCTTCGAGACCCCCATCACGGGCGGCAACGTCAGCCTGTATAACGAAACGCTGGGCGATGGCATCTGGCCCACGCCGGTGATCGGCATCGTGGGACTGATGCAGACCGCTGCACCGGTGACGCGCGACTTCAAGGTTCCCGGCCGGCCGATCGTTCTGTTGGGCGGCATTGGCGCATGCGACGAGGTCCATTTCGGCGGTACGCAATATGCGAAGACGATCCTGAACCAGCTTTGGGGCCTGCCACCGGCGCTCGATATGGACTACGAGAAGCGCGTGCACGACGCCATGCGCGAAATCGTCGCGGCGGGCCTGGCGGAATCGGCGCATGACGTGAGCGACGGCGGTCTGGCGGTGGCCGCCGCGGAATGCTGTCAGGGAGGCGTGGGCGCGGCTTTGCATTTTGAGTCGGACCTGAGCCCAGAGTTTCTGTTGTTCCACGAAGGGCCCTCGCGCATTCTGGTCTCGACGGCAAAGGCGGATGCGGTAGTGGAAATCGCCACGCGGCATGGAGTCGCGGCGCCGCGCGTAGGCATCACCATGAACGGCGGGCTGACTGTCGGCAATCGCGGCGAGGTGCTGGTTTCGGCCACGATCGACAGCCTCAAAGCTGTTTACGAAGAGTCGCTCGAGAAGCAACTACGGTCATAACGGTCTTAAACACGGTCTTAAACAATGTTTGATAAATTCCACGATGAGTGCGGTGTAGTCGCCATTTATGGCCATCCCGAGGCTGCCAAGATGACCTACCTGGGCCTCTACGCGCTGCAGCATCGCGGCCAGGAAAGCGCGGGCATCTGTACCAGCGATGGCGCAGAGATCCACTGCGAAAAGTCGATGGGACACGTGGCGGATATCTTCACCACACGGGTGCTTGACGAACTGCCCGGCAAGCTGGCCATCGGCCACACACGCTACTCCACCGCGGGCGACACGGCGCTGCTGAACGCGCAGCCCTTTTCGGTGGCCTGCAACAAAGGGCGCGTCGCCGTGGCGCACAACGGCAACATTACCAACGCCATGGAATTGCGCGCGGAGCTGGAGCGGCGCGGCTCGATCTTCCAGGCCAACAGCGACACCGAAGTGATCCTGCACCTGGTGGCGCACTCGTCGGAACGCACGCTGGCGGGGGCTTTGCGCGACGCCTTGCTGCAGATCGAGGGCGCCTTCTCGCTGGTGTTCCTGGCCGAGGACCGCGTCATTGTGGCGCGCGACCCGCACGGGTTCCGGCCGCTGGCCGTGGGCCAGATGGAATTGAACGGCCACATCGCCTACGTCTTCGCGTCCGAGACCTGCGCATTCGATCTCATCGGCGCCGTTTATCTGCACGACGTGGAGCCGGGCGAAATGATCATCGTGGGTCCGGAGGGAGTGACTCGCGAGCGCTACGCGCCGGAGCGTCCGCTGGCGCAGTGCGCTTTCGAGCACGTCTATTTCTCGCGCCCGGATTCCATTGTGTTCGGCCGCCCGGTGCAGGAATCGCGGGAGATGCTGGGCCGCCTGCTGGCGCGCGAGCACCCCGCGGATGCGGACGTGGTGGTGCCGGTGCCGGACTCGGGCGTGGCCGCGGCGTTGGGATATTCCGCGGAGTCTGGGCTGCCGTTCCGGCATGGGCTGATCCGCAATCACTACGTGGGCCGCACGTTCATCGAGCCTTCCCAGGCGATTCGCGATTTCGGCGTGAAGCTGAAGCTCAACCCGGTGCGCTACCTGCTGGAGGGCAAGCGCGTGGTGCTGGTGGACGATTCCATCGTACGCGGCACGACCAGCCGCAAGATCGTGCGCATGATGCGGCAGGCGGGCGCGCGCGAGGTGCATTTGCGGATCTCGTGTCCACCTACGGTTTCGCCTTGCTTCTACGGCGTGGATACACCCACCAAGCGCGAACTCATCGCCGCTAATAATAATGTGGAAGGCATCCGGCGATTTGTGGAGGCGGACACGTTGGGGTACCTGTCGCTGGCTTCGCTGCGGGCGGCCGTGGGGGACAGCGAGAAGCATGAGTATTGTTACGCTTGTTATACGGGCAACTATCCGACGGAGTTAGTCAACATCGAGCAGTTGATGCATAGCTCGAAATAGCATTAGAAATGCGAACAGCGGCAAGAGCCACTCACAGTTTTTCCCTGGACCGCGAGATTCTGGCCGAAATCAAGCGCACGCGGGGCGCGCTATCTCAAAGTGAACGGGTGAACCGCTTGCTGCGCCTGGCACTGGATCCGGAGAGGCGCGCGGCGCTCGAGCGGGAGTCCGCAGATTTCTATGCGTCCTCGCCAGCGGACCGGACCGAGCGTCGCGCATTCGAGTCCGCCACCATTGAGTCTTTGGCGCGCGACTGACGCCCGTGCAAAGAACCAGCGTTCCGCCATGATGGTATCGAGATTCCCCTTGAGCACACCATGGTGGGCGGCCGGTGGGTGTTTGAATCGTAGGGGCGAATCGCGTGCCGGTTAGTAGGGGCAGCCGCGGAGTTTGGCCACTCCGCCCCAGAACTGCGCAACGCGCGCCCAGAGGTTGTCCGGCAAGCGCAGCGATGGGTCTTTGCGCTTCAGGGCCTGGACGGTCGCTACCTGGCAGGAGCCCAGCGTGAAGCGATCGATATCGGGCACGCCTCCGACAGCGGCCGCCAGTACGTTGTAACCATCGGGAGTTGCGGCTCGCGGATTCGCGCCGCGCTCCAGCAGCAATTCGACGAGCGGCGTGTAGCCGTAGCCGGCGGCCATCATCAACGCGGTTTCACCGGAGCGGCCGCGGCTGTCCACCTGCGCGCCACCATCCAGCAGAGCTTGCGCGGCGCCTAACTGGTTCTTGTGGACGGCGTGCATCAGCGGCGTCCAATTGTTCACGCCGCCGCGCAGATTGGGGTCGGCGCCATGGCGGAGCAGGGTTTCGACCGAGAGCACTGCTCCGGCGCGTACGGACCGGATGAGGGCGGTGAGGCCGGCTGCATCTCTTTGATTGGGGTCCGCGGCGTGGGACAAAAGGGCCTCCTGGGCGTGATGTCGCGTGCAGCCCGACAGGAGCAGGACCGGGATCGAGAGCAGCAGTTTTAACGGCGGCATGTCAGCATCATACAGCATTGTACTTTGCAATGTCAAGTACTCTTTAGGTAAACATCTCGGATTCGACGCGGCCGAGTGCCTGCAGCGCGGGAGAGGCCGATTGACAATCGGCCTGCAGGTTGACAACCTGCCCCACACGGAGCGCCCGCGGCCACAGTCAGGTTCCGGTTGGGAAGCGCATGACGTTTCGTTGTTCTGGCGTCAAGGCTTGCCAAATGGCGGGGGGAATGGAATTGACCTCGCGGCTGTTGTCCGCGTACCAGTGACGTACGTAACGGACGGTTACGAGGGCTCGCGAAGTATCGGTTGTGTTTGGTGTGCCACGGTGCAGCGCCCAAGGATGACGAATCAGGACGTCCCCGATTTCTAACGGGACTGCCTGCATCTTGATTTCCGCTGACCGCACCGCTCGTAGCGCCTCCGCTCTTGGCATCCGGTGAGTGCCGGGTGCGATTTCGATGGCCCCGTTCGCCCGTGTTACCTGAACCAAGCCAAAGCTGACACACAGCATATAAGGAGGCAGCCAGAGGTCAGGGACTTCTGCAAACAACGGACGCCGATAGTCAACGTGGGCTTCCTGGTCTTGGGAACCTCGGAGCGGGACATCGCAACCCCATTGGTCCGCAACGACTCTTTCGTCCATGACACTGTGGACGATGCTTAGAACGGTGGGGTCGAAGAAGAATTCGGGAGTGAAGCAGGGCCTTTCAAAGGGCATTGGCAGGAAGTGTCGATTTGGTCCACGGTTTGGTTCGTCGGTGTGAGTTTTGAGGTAATCGAGCAGGGTCGGCCAGAACGACTCCCGGCAGGCTTCGATGAGCGGTGCCGGAAAGTGGGATCGGAGGACGCAGAAGCCGTTTTCGTGGAGGTCGGTGATTTTGGCTGGGGTGTTCATTAGGGCGCCCTACTCGTGGGTACAGGCCAAAGTGGCGGCCTGAGAGGCCGCCGCAGGCCGGGGGCCCGCCCCACTATCTTGTGAAGCGGGTGGCCTTCCGGGATGCGTGCCGCTCCAGCGCCAGCTCGATCAGGCGATCCACCAGCGCGGCAAACCCAAGCCCGGTTTGCTCCCACATCTTGGGAAACATGCTGATGGAGGTGAAGCCCGGGATGGCATTGATCTCGTTCAAATAGAGCTTGCCGGTGGCGGACTCCAGCAGGAAATCGACGCGCGCCATGCCTTCGCATCCGACCGCGCGATAGCATTCCACAGCCAACCGCCGCAGTTCGCCCGTCTGCTCCTCGGTCAGTTCCGCGGGCAGGCGGAACTGCGCCCGGTCGAGCAGATACTTGTCTTCGTAGTCGTAGAAGTCCCTGGAAGGCAGGATTTCGCAGGGCAGGGAAGCCACCGGATCGTCGTTGCCCAGGACCGCGCATTCCAACTCGCGGCCAATGATGGCGCGCTCCACGATGATCTTGCGGTCGAACTCGGCGGCCAGCCGCATGGCCGGTTCCAACTCGGCCGCCGTGTGAACTTTCGAAATCCCGACGGAAGAGCCCAGGTTGGCAGGCTTCACGAAAACCGGGAATGGGAACCCTCTCGCGATCGGCGCGGGATCCAATTCATGCCTTGCTTGCACGACATATTCCACGATCGGCAGGCCGCGTTCGCTGCAAACACGCTTGGTCATCTCCTTATCCATCGAGACGGCGGACGCCAGCACCGCGGCGCCCACATAGGGCAGGTCCGCAAGCTCCAGCAGACCTTGCACCGTACCGTCTTCGCCGAAGGTGCCGTGTAAAACGGGAAACACCACGTCTATTTCCGGCTGCGCCCCCGGCTCCGGCAGAATCGGCTCGGGCGCCCATTTGCCCGTCGGATCGATGAAGTACTCCATGACGTCATAGCGGTCGCGATCCAGCGCCGCCATGATGGATTTGGCCGAACGGATGGAAATCTCGTGTTCGCCGCTGCGTCCGCCGTAGATGACGGCGACTGTGGTTTTCATAGGATCTTCTTACCCATGGCCGACATGATCATTTCGACTGCCAAATCCGCCGTGCGGTTGATTTCGTCGATCACCGGGTTGACTTCGACCACTTCCATGGAAAGCATGCGGCCGTTGTCGCAGATCAACTCCATGGCCAGGTGCGCTTCGCGGTAGGTGGCGCCGCCACGCACCGGAGTGCCCACGCCGGGGGCAAACTGCGGGTCCACCCAATCCATGTCGAGCGAGAGGTGGAATCCGGCGGTGTCTTCGCTGGCGATGCGGAAGGCTTCGTCCATGACCGAGCGCAGGCCGCGCTCGTCGATATCGCGCATGGTGAAGGCGCGCACGCCGGTTTCGCGCACGTGGCCTTTTTCGAGCGCATCCACGTCGCGCAGGCCGACCAGCACGGTCTTGCGCGGATTGACTTTGGGCGCGTAGCCAAACAGGTTGGTCAACTCGGGCGGCCCGAGGCCCACGCAGCATGCCAGGGGCATGCCGTGTACGTTGCCGCTGGGCGAGGTCTCGGGCGTGTTCATGTCGGCGTGCGCGTCGATCCAGATGAGTCCGATTTCCTGCTTCTTACGGCGGAAATAGCGGGAAACTCCGGCCACGGTGCCGACAGCCACGGAATGGTCGCCGCCCAGGACCAGCGGCATCTTTTTTCTGGTAAGCGCACGATCCACCATCAGCGCCAGGCGCTTGCAGGCGAGTGCGATCTGCGGCAGGTACCGGGCGCGGTCGGGGCCTTCCGGCAGGCTTTCGGGCTGGTCGACCGGGACGTTGCCGAGATCGTCGGGGTGGTAGCCCAGGGCCGCCAGCCGCTTGTTCAAATTGGCGACGCGGATGGCGGACGGACCCATGTCCACGCCGCGGCGGCCCTGTCCGAGGTCGAGAGGCGCGCCGATGATGGCGATGTGGGAATGCTGCA
>JBEKPZ010000042.1:0-32446 GCA_049520215.1 Bryobacteraceae bacterium
TGCGGCCGTCAAGATTCTGGGAACCGGTCTGACCGGTGCCAACAGCGTCACCTTTAATGGCGTAGCCGCTGTCTTCACGGTGGTTTCAAGCTCCGAAATCACTACCACGGTACCCACTGGCGTAACTACCGGCCCCGTGAGAGTGAGGACGTCTGCAGGCACGTTCACGAGTAATAGTGCCTTTCGGGTACCCTAGTCCGCAGATATTCGCGAGTAATGTTGTGGCCGCATACAGTCTTCCAGGAAGTGCTGTCAACGGGAACGGGCCAGCAGTTTGTTTTTAGCACAGCGCTGGTAGATGCTCATCACGCGTGGGAGATCGTTGGATCAGCATCAATGGCGCTCGACTTCGATTATAGCGGCCGATTCCTGGGGGCGAGGCTGATAGGATTGGCTCTCGCAAATGAAGGCTGCGCGTCGGCATCGCGGTGAAGTGGCCGCGCGCCGACGTGCATTGGACGCAGCGCCTTTCCCCCGGCCGCGCATCCCATCCGCATCGTATGGCACGACGCAATTGCAGCGGTTGCACCAAATATGGAATTGGCCGCAGGACTGACATTCTCCGGCTTCACGCCGTCATCATACGTATAGCCGATTGAACCGCGGCAAAAACCCGTCTTGAAAGTGTAGAAGCGTGCGTGCTCCTCGTGCCACTCCTGTTCCCAAATTGAGGTCCAGTCGAAGTCCTCCGCCTGCCGGAGCGTCAGGGTTTTGAGCTCGATACTAAAGCCTGTCAATCAGCCCGTCGTGCGCGGCGTTCCTCGGACCGGCGTAACCCGCCGCCGAGAAGCGTTGGCTGGCGGTTCGCGCAGCCTGATGTTGGTAGCCCTTTCCAGCGCCCGCCGCCCTCGGTCCGTCGCCGCGACCGCCGGCGCGCGGATCGGGATGCGCGCGGCGCGGAGAGCGCGCCCAGGTGCGTCGGCGAGCGGCCACTTCACCGAGATGCCGACGCGCAGCCTGCACGCCCGCGGCGCATGCAATGCATCCACTAACTAACTAATGCCGGAGTGAGATCGGGGGCAAATAAGTGGCCTTTTCCTCCCGCCGCCACCACGCGCCGCTCCGCCGCCGCTCCGCGAAATCCGTGAATTGATAGTTGTAGACCACCGCTCGGATATAGCGCGGCCGGCCTCGGGGAAAAGGGTTGCGTTCCAGCAACCCGAGCACCGGCTCCGATCCTTGCATCAGCCGCGCCGCAAAGTTGTAAAACCAGCGATTCTCCTCCGCGCTCCCCAACGCCGCGAACCACATCTGCCAGTCCAGACGCGGTTGATATGGCGCCACCCAGGGCGGCGGGCGCTTCAGGTCACCCGGCTTGTAGCGGAACTCGTACGGCGTCCACGCCGTCCCGTCGTTCGAGCCTTCCACCACGATCTCCGGGCGCATGGTGGTCATCACCGCGAACAAGCCATACGAATTGACGAATCGCAGCGGTGAGATCCAAGCCAGGTAAGTCTCGGCGGGAGCGGGCAGCGGCACGCGAAACATCTCCGGGAACTGTAAGCCGCTAGTGGTCAGCACGAAGACCATCAGCGCCAACGTGACAGCCCGGTGCGTACGCGTCTCCGGCTGCGAGTCGCCCGGCCGCCGGTCCGCGCACAGGAACACGCACAGCGCTATGGCCAGCAGATTGAAGAATGTGTAATTGCCCGTCAGCAGAATCAATACTTGCAATCCGATCAGCACTCCCGCTGCGAAACGCCGCGGCTTGAGCGGCGCGAAGATCAGAAAGGGAACCGCCAACTCCACAAGAAACACGAAGGCCGTGGATGCCTTCTGAAACCAGGCGGGGAGTTGATACATGTACCAGGCCACGGGCGTTGGCAGCGGCTGCGTTTCATAGTGATAGCCGAGCGCCGTCAGACCGCGCCAGGAAGGGTCGCCGCTCAGCAGTTTCACCGCGCCGGACATGAACATCAAGCGGAACAGAAGCCATCGGAAAAGCCACGTGCGACCGGGTGAGCCATCCGCGAAAATCGCCAGGAAGCCCGTCTCGGTCAGCAGGATGTCCCACTGGAAGGACCAGAAATCCTGGCCAGCGGTCGAGACGGAAAGATATAGGATCAACAGCGCGATCAGACACGCCCGCCGGAAGAATCCGAGTATGAGGACGATGGCTAGCGCCGCGCCGGCTATCCACGCTACCCGCAATGCCGAGTCGCTGGAACTGGCCCAAAACACCGTGGGCGCATACCAGAATGCACGCGCGCCCAGCGCCTGGTGCATGCCCCGCAGGAAATTCGCGACCGGCAAGATGCCCTGGGAGCCGATCAGGCCGCCGGCTTGGACGCCGAAGGACAAGAACGCGATCAGGTAGATCGCGCCCAACGCCTTCAGGAACAGCCCCGTGGCGCGGTTCACGACACGCACTCGAGGATGTAGTAGCTTTTGCCGTCCTCACGGGCGATTTTGCCGGCGATGACCCACTCGTGGCCATCGGCGAGATAAATCCGCCGGTAGGAATCGTACTCCACTCCGATCTGCCGGTGGATGCGGGAGACTTCCACCTCGCGCGTCTCCCCTGTGGTCCACGACTGTTTAACGACGCGGAATGCATCCATGGCCCAATTATAGATCGGCTGTACGACAGGCCTCCCGGACTGTCTCCCTTCATCGTGTTGCGCTAAGGTTAGCTGCCCAGTTTAGCCATTGAAGCGCCGCCCTCGGTCAGATCGTTGACTGGCGTGGCGCGATCGCGCGTCACCGCGCCGCCCGGCGCCTTCAGCCCGCTCGCCTGACCTCGACAAGCAAACGCTGAAGGGTGCTCCGGGTTTCGACAAGGACCATTGGCCCAATATGGCCGACACCACCTGGGCGTCGGAAGTTTATCTATATTGCGGCGCTACGCCGTATTGGCAAGACGCCGATGAGGTTAAGACGTATCGTAGCGGCGGCGGGCGATAGCGATGCCGAAGGAGAAGACCGTGCGGCAAATGCAAAGAGTAAGTGACGATCGACCCAGGCAGGCGAATACGTACGTGAAGAGATCGACCACGTGCGGAAGGGGAAGCATGGGGCGCGCTCAGCCAAGCAAGCGATCGCGATCGGCCTTTCCAAGGCGAGACGGGCGGGAGGTAAACTCCCGCTCCCGCCCGGCAGAAAGGCCATCACGGCGACTGGACGCAGGCCTAACCCCGCGTGTTCCAGGGCAGCCCATCGCGCACTCGAGCGTGAAGGCAGCGCATCCGTCTCGCATAAGGCTCTTTCGCGCCACCCTCGAAGCAGGGCCCAGGGACCGCGGCGGCGCACAAATGCGGAAGACTGCGGCGAAAGCGGTCCGCACCAAAGGCGCGGCGGGCCGGCGCGAGGCTGCCTTAGCGGGCAGCGGCTCTGGCGAGTCGCTAACCGCTGGCATGAGCATTATCCCGTGCGCCCTCCGGTCCGCCGTCCTACTCCCCGCGGTAATTGGCATCGAACCTGCAAGGTCCGTATTGGAGATAAACGCAAGTGCTTTACTACGCGTTGTGTTCCTGGTAATTGCCCTTGTGGCGGCGTTGTTGGGATTTGGTGGCATCGCAGCGGCATTCGCCGGAATTGCTAAGATTCTGTTCGTCCTCTTTTTGATCCTTTTTCTGCTGAGTCTTGTCATTCATCTTGGTAGACGAGTGTAAAGGCCTCATCAACGTGGCAAATATTGCGCGATGGTCTAATTATGTGAGCGATCCCCTCACATGCTACGTAATGATTACCTGGCTGTTCCGGAGGTTGGCTGTTTCTGCTGCTTCCGTTGCCACCCTAGGTTCTGCCCGTGTGCTGAGCCAACTTAGTGTTCGCGGTAGGCTAAGGTTATTAAACTCCTACAAGGCTGTTTCGTGCCCTGCCTGACGCTGCTGTTCTTCGTTCGAGGGTGGCACGAAGTAACAGCCAGCATTGCGAAGTGCCGCGCGCGCTATCGTGACTGCATTCCCAGGTGTTCTCCTGAGTCAAGCGGCGTCCTCCTCAGGTCGCGTGTCGTAGCGGAACGGCCCTCAGCTTGCTTGATACTAGCCGGGAGGATTAGATGCGCAAACTAATATTGACTACACTATTCGGTATTGCACTTGGAATCGGTTCAGCCCACGCGGAAGACGTGGTAATAAGAACTGCGCCGCCCCGGCCAATCGTGGAACATCGGGGTGTGGCGCCGAGCGCCAACCACGTCTGGATAGGCGGATATCACCGCTGGGATGGGAATGCCTATGTCTGGACGCCGGGCCGTTGGGATCTGCCACCGCGGCCTCACGCAGTCTGGGTGGCTCCAAGGTACGTTCACAGGAACGGCGGTTATATGTTCGTTGAAGGCCGCTGGAAGTAGGACTGTCGGAGAGCGCCCGCACAGAGTGGAACCTGCGCGAACCATGCAAATCTTCTTAATAGGTTGCACACCCTGACCCAACACTTGGACCGCCGGAGCAGCGAACGCCGGCGGTCCTTTTTATTGGGAATTCCGGGTTTGTAGTGGGACGGCGACGGCCGGGGAGGGCGGCGTGCGACAATTTCTGGGATGCAAGACCATGAACCTTATCGGCGCATTATGGGCATCAAGGCTCCCTGGTACGTGGACTCGGTGGAACTGAAGACGCTGGGTGAGACCTTCTTGTCGCTCGATGAGCCGGGTTACATTGTGGACGTGTACTACCAGGTGGTACAGACACTCGCCACCACGCAAAGGTCGAACCCGCGTCCCTGTTGGGCTACGTCATTGCGCACGAGTTGGGCCACCTGCTACTCGGCCCAGGGCATACCCCAGGGCATACCCCCCGGCGGGGTCATGCGCGCCAATTGGAATCTCGGAGATCTGCAGGCCATTCGCCAAGGATGTCTGCTGCAAGGGACTTGCGCTCCCACCGCCCCTTGACGCCTTCTACGCGATATCGGCCACGAAGTGGCACGTCGTGCCACCGCGGCGTAGCGTCTCCACGATCTTCGCTGGAACGGGACGCTCCAGCGCCGTCTCGAAGATGGTCTGGTGCGTGGCGCGGGTGCATTCGCAGTGCATGTCGTTGGGCTTCGCCGGATGATAGCGCGCCGCTGGGCAGTAGCATTGTTTGTTCACCCGGCCATAGCGAATGTGGACCAGGGTGCCGTCGCGCCACACCTCGAAATTGTGCTTATACGCTTCGAGAAGCCGATCCACATTGCCTTTGCCGAGACGCGCGATCTCCTGCTTGAAGGCGAACCGCCGGAAGCAGCCCCGGCCGCAACCGGCCATGAGCTGCACCCGGGTCTTCTCATCCAGATCCTGGTACATGGTATCGAACAGATCCTCCATCCAGTTCTGGGTGAAGATTTTTTCGGGGTCGGCTGCCGTCTGTTCGACCGCCTGGGCACGCGCAACGCCATCGAACAGGGCGAGCGCGCAACATCCCACAGCGCCTTTGACGGAAGTGACAAAGAACTGCTTCCGATCCATTCCGAAACTCTCCTGCCTATTGTTCATTGACCGCATCACTCGCATCTCAACGCCGCGAGCGGGTCCACGCGCGCGGCACGGCGGGCGGGCAAGATACACGCGGCCAGTGCCACCAGCCCCAGGATGACAGCCACGCCGGCCAGGGTGGCCGGATCGCGCGGGCTGACTTCATAGAGGAGCTTCGAGAGCACGTTGCCGGCCACCACGGCCACGGCCATTCCGGCGGCCAAGCCTGACACAACCGGCAGCATGGCTTGCCTTAGCATCAGGCCATACACGTTGCCGGCTGGCGCGCCCAGCGCCATGCGGATGCCCACCTCGTTAGTTCGCCGGGTCACTGCATACGAAACTACGCCGTAAATTCCCAGACTCGCCAGGACCAGCGCGGTGGCCGCGAAGACCGTCGCCAGCAGCATCTGAAAGCGTTGCTGAGCCGCGGAATCTTCCAGCACCGCTTGCATGGTGCGGATGTGTGTGATGGGCACGTCGGGGTCGACGCTTTTCACCGCCGCCCGCATCGCTCCGGCAATCGAGAGTGGGTCGCCGGCCGCCCGCGCCACCAGTTGCATGCGGCGCGTCGGCCAATCCCAATAAGGGCGATACAACATGGACACCGGTGGCCTGTTCGGCTCCACGCGAACGTCTCCTACCACGCCAATCACCTCGCGCGTCTTCCCGCCGTCGTCGATCTGCCGCCCCACGGCGCTCAATCCAGGCCACAACGTCTGGGCGAGCCGCTCGGAAACGATCGCCGGGTCCCACCTCCGATCGCTTTCACTGAATGGGCGCCCAGCCCGCAAGGGAATGCCCATGGTGCGAAAGTAGTCCGCGCTCGTGAACCGGACGTTGACGGTCGGCTTATCCCAATCGGCGCGCGGGTCGCCGGGCACGGACACACTGTCAATCCATATCTCGCCCTCCAGCGGCAGGGCACTGACGACCGCGGACGATAGCACCCCCGGCTGGCCGGCGAGCTGCGCCACCAGCCGCTGGTGAAACTGGGCGCACTGTTCGGGCTCCCGGTACCTGGCCCGTGGAATCTGGACTTCCGCCGAGAGTACGGCGGGGGCGCGGAAGCCCTTATCGGCCCGCATCACCCGGAAGAAACTGCTCATCAATAGCGCGGCCACTACCAGCAGCAGAGTGCTCAGTCCGACTTCGGCTGTAATCAGCGCGCTGCGCAGGCGCAGCCCGCCGGCGCCGGTAGTCGCGTTCCGCCCGCCGCCCTTGAGCGCGGATTGGGGATCGGCCCGTGAGCTATGCCAGGCGGGGGCCAAGCCGAACAGCAGGCCCGCCAACGTGGTAATGCCGAGGGCGAAGAACAAGACCGGCCCATCCGGACGCACCTCGCTGAGGCGTGGGATGTCCGCCGGCGCGCTCTTCAGCAGTGTGCCCAACCCGCCCGCCGCCAGCGCGATGCCCAGCGCCCCGCCCGCCACAGCGATCAGCAGCGGCGGCGCCAGCGCCTGCCGCAGTAGCTGGCCGCCGCTCGCGCCCAACGCCGCCCGAATAGCCGATTCCCTTCCTCTCCGCTCGGCTCGGGCCAGCATCAGGTTGGCCAGATTCACGCATACGATCAGCAGCACTGCGCCGACTGAGCCCAGCAGCACCAGCAGCCCGCGGCGGGAAGCGCCGACCATCGAGTCGAGCAACGGAGCTACACTGGCTCGCAGCTCGACCTTCTCACCCGACTCTCTCACCAACTGTTGCGCGATCACGTTCAACTCCGCGGCGGCCCGTTCCAACCCGACGCCGCTGGTCAGTCGCGCGACGACTTCGTAGTTGAAGCGGCCCATCCGCACCGCCATCTCGTCCTTGTTGAACGCCAGCGGGACGAAAAGCTGGGGTGTTCCGGCTTTGACCTTGCCGAGCTCTAGCATGCTCAAGTTGGGGAACTGGAACCACCCAGGCAGAACACCGACGACGGTGAATGGCTGGCTATCGAGCTGAATGCTGCGGCCCAAAATCGCCGGATCGGCGTCAAACCGGCGGCGCCAGAGGCCATCGCTCAGGATGGCCACGTGCTCCTTGCTCTCATGATCCTCTCCGGGGAGAAAGCCGCGGCCCAGCGCCGGGTGAACGCCGAGCACGTCAAAAAGGCTCGCCGACACACGCAGGGAGTCGATCTGTTCCGGTTCGGCGGAGCCGGTTAGCGTCAGGCTGTTGGTTTTTATGGCCGCCAGCCCTTCCAGAGACTTCACCCGCTGCTGCCACGAGGTGAAGTGCCAGGCGCTCACTGGCAAAGTGGGGTACATTTTGGCCATCGCCGGCATCACTTCGCGCACGGTCACCAGCCGCTCCGGATTACGGTAGGGGAGCGGCCGCAGCAGGACTCCGTTCACTATCGAAAAGATGGCGGTGTTGGCCCCGATGCCAATGGCCACGGTCAGCACGGCCACGGCGGTGAAGCCCGGCTCATGCAGAAGGGTCCGGGCGCAGTAGTGCAATTCGTTCGAAATACTCATAAAGAGGTCCTGATATCTATACGAATCCCGCGCACGTCCGGTTCGGTCAGAGGAGGGGCGGCGGCGCCAACCCTCTCCTCCCACACGGGCATCTGACTGTACGCCGCCTTGGTGCCCGTGATCGTCGCTCTACCGGAATCCTGGCCTTCGAACCGGGCCGTCAGCTTGCCACCATCGATTCGCGCGGTTGCCTTCACTCTATATGGCGGAAACGCGGCTAGGAAACTGTCATCGCGATGTGAACCAATCCTGCTGGAATTGCGTCTAAGAAGAGGTATATTGAGGATATAAGGGTCCTTTGTGTGTGAAGACCATGGAGCCATCCTCGCACCAGGTGACGCAGTTACTGCAGGCAAGGACTGAAGGCGAGCCAGGCGCGCTTGATCGGCGGTGCCGCTGGTCTACGCCGAACTGCACCGCCTGGCACAGTTCTACATGGCTCACGAACGGCCAGGTCACATTCTGCAAACCACCGCGCTGGTCAATGAAGCGTACCTGCGGCTGGTCGATACCGCGCAGGCGAACTGGCGCAACCGGGCGCATTTTTTTGCGGCCTGCTCCAACGTCATGCGTCGGGTGCTGGTGGATAGGGCGCGCAGCCGCAAGGCTATGAAGCGGGGCGGCGAGATCGTTCCGCTGGAACTGTATGAAGCCATGGTGGTCGACGAGCCGGGCCCGGACCTGGTCGCGCTGGACGACGCCCTCAATGCGCTGACGGCTTTAGATCGCCGCAAGGGCCAGGTGGTCGAGATGCGTTTTTTTCGGTGGTCTCACAGTGGAAGAAACCGCCGAGGTGGCGCTGAGCGATGGCAGCCAGGTACGCAAGCTGTGTAGCACGCCGGAAGTGATTTTGAAACCTGCCTGGTCGCCGGATGGCCGGCGGATCCGCTTCACCGCGGCCCTGGAGCAACGGCATTCACAGGCCCCCTGGGAGACGCCCGTGGAACTAGGCCGGGCGCACCCGTTGTTCGCATCCGATACCGGTCTCTCTAACGACTGCTGCGGAAGCCCGCGGCGCTCGCGGCGACGGACCACGGGCGGCTGGCGGCGGAACCGGCCACGGGCACAGGCTGCGCAGCGCGTTATGCCACCCAACGCGGGCACCCGGAAGTATCGCCCAGCGCCACCGCGCCGCGGGCGTGCAGGCACATGGCGGCGCGTCAACGTCCCGGTGAAGTGGCGGCTCGCCGACGGGCATGGACGCGCCGGAACGGGCCGCCGGCATCGGGCGACGGGAAGCGCGTGATGCCGCCCAGCCCTGCCATCCGGATCTGTCGCCCGGCGCACCTGCGCCACTGCGTGCCGGCTGCGCGTCGGCATCCCGGGGGGGGCCGCTCGCTGGCGTTCGTGAGCGCTGGCGCCTCCCGCGCCGCGCGCATCTCAGCCGCCCGCCGGCGGTCGCGGCGACGGACGACGGACGGCTGGCGCCGACAGCGGGCGCGGGATGCGCGTTATTGCCACGTCGACCAGAGCACCCGGAAGCATCGCCCCGCGCAACCGCGCCACGCGCTTGGATAACATAAGAACGATGCAGCGCAAGGCTGGCGTGCCGGTTGTATTCATCTCGTCCACAGCAGAGGACGCGATAGCACGATACTGGCGACGTAGCAGGCCAAAGCCATACCGATGCCTGTGAGAGGCGCACTGAAGAAGTAAACCTTGCAGAGAACAAGAAAACCGACAAGCATTGCGAACCCGACAATGAGCAGAAACGGAGACTGAAAGAGGAGTTGGCCGTGAACGAATGCGAGATATCCGAAAACTAAGCCGAACAAAATAAGTCCCATGCTGTGGCTTGCATTGAAGCCCACCCAACACCGCCACATTGTTGTTTCCTTCGTAATGACAGGCGAAATCTGATTCATGCCCACTTGCAGCGCGGGGTCACGTGGCGTGAGTTCTGGTCCGCGAAACGTGTAGACGAGGTGAATGGCTCCGAGGGCAAAGACAATGCCCGCGCTAAAAGCCATTAGGATTCTTGCAGCCACAATGCTCTCCTATTTTTTGGGCCTAACACCCAGCTCAGGCCGTTGGACCACGCCGAAAGGGGGGGCAACGACTTGAACCGCTTCCTCAGTTTACAACGATGGCGGGTCGGCTGCGGAGGAATAGGTTGCTCCAAACATACGTTTTCCCTGTGGAATGCTCACACCGGTGTCAAGACTCGGGCAAGGCAGGTCAGCAGTGAGACGCTGGACACAGGGGGAGTGTTCACTTCGCAGATCGCGGATGCGTGCGCCTTCCGCCCAACGCACCGCTGGCGCCAGGCAATTGAGCTACGGGCAAACGGGCTGCGCGTCGCCGTCATGTTGAAGTGACCGCGCGGAGATGTTCCTGGACGCGGGTCGTCCGCACCGCACGCGTCCCCATCCGCCCACCGGCGGTCGCGGCGGCGGGCAACGGGCGGCGGGCGCCGGAACGGGCCGCGGGCATCGGGCGGCGCGAGGCGGTTCGTGGCAACCCAACCGCGGATTACAGCCATCCGGAAGTTATCGCGTCGCGGGCGTGCAGGCCCATCGCTGCGAGCGCCTTCCGCGCGCCCCGCATCCCCATCCGCCTGCCGGCGGGTCGCGGCGACGGACCACGGCGCGGCGGGAGGGGCGGCCGGGGAGCGGGCCGCGCGAAGCGCGTTATGCTACCAAAGCTGGGCACCCGGAAGTATCGTCCGGCGCAACCGCGCCACGGAACGTGCAAGCGCGCGACGGCGTCCCAGTGAAGTGGCCGCTCGCCAACCGGGGTTGCAGCGCCCTCCTGCCCCGCGCGCATCCCCATCCGCCCACCGACGGACCGCGGGCGCTGGGAAAAGGGGCCGCCCGGCGACGTTCCTGGATACGGCGGGACGGTGAGCGCGGGCGCGACTAGGTTCTGTCCGGATGCGTAACACAGGACCTACTACTGATTCGTCTCGTACACTTTGTTGAGCCGCTTCCAATGTCCCTATCTGTAGGCGACCACCTCGGCCCGTACGAAATCCTTGCGCCTCTCGGAGCGATCGAGATGGGCGAAGTGTGCGTCGTTACTGATGGAACTGCTGCCGGGGGCCCACCAGGATAATGTGCTAACGGCGGCGGACCCAGTCCGAGTCCGGATCAGGGACCGGACCACCTGCTTGTCGAAGCCCCGCGTGGCACGGAAGTCAATGTTCTCCATGCGCCCTGTTCTCAAACCAAGACTGTGATATAACGGTACCCACGATCTTGTCCCGCGAGAGGCCATGACGAGCCGTGCAGCCTGTTTGATCCTCTGTCTCGCGGCCCTGCGGGCCGAGCAGTTGCCGGTGCGGATTTACACCACTGCCGATGGATTGGCGGGAAACACAATCGATCGCATCGTCACGGACTCTCACGGTTTTCTTTGGTTTTGTACGCGCGAGGGGCTCTCCCGCTTCGATGGATACCAGTTCTACAACTTCGGTGTGGTGCAGGGGTTGCCCGGCGGAGCGAACGATCTGCTGGAGGCGGCCGACGGCGACTACTGGATAGCGACCCGCAACGGCTTAGCGCGCTTTCATCCTGCATCCCCGCAACCGCGGTTCGAAATTCTTCTTCCCCGCGATCCCAAAGCTCGCGTGGTCTTCGCACTCGCCGCGGACCCAGCCGGCGGAATGTGGGTCGGCACCCAAGGCGGACTGTACCACCTCGACCCGGCATCTGGCCAATGGCAACTCCGTCCGGTCGACGCCGGGATGACGGGTCGGGACTGGGAGGACACTTTCGTGGATGCGCTGCTGGTTGACCGGAGCGGAGCCTTGTGGGCCGGAACCAGGAACGGTCTGTACCACCGCTTTCCCGACGGGCGGTGGGAGCACAACCAAGGCGGCCGGTCGCAAGCGGTGATCACTACTTTATTGCAGGACCGCCAGGGGCGGCTTTGGGCCGGAACGCTGCGGGGACTTTGCCGGATTTCGGCCGACCGCAGCTTGGCTGGGAGGCCGTTGGAAGGCACCTGTACCGCGAAAAGGGATTTGGCGGGCGAGCCGATTGAGTCGTTGTTTGAATCCTCGGATGGTGCGCTATGGGCCGCTACACCAAGTGGGCTCGCGGTATACCGGGTTCTCAACGGGCGGGAGAGTTTTGAGAGATACACCGCCAGAAATGGGTTGCCTGGCTCCGGGGGCATATTGTCGCTCGGCCAAGACCGCGCGGGCAACATGTGGATGGGCGCCCAAGGCGCCATTCGGGTGGCCAAAGGCGGCTTTCGCACCTACACCCGGCAGGATGGTCTGGACAACGATAATATCCGATCTATCCTGGAAACCCCAGCGGGCCAGCTTTGCGTTGTCAGCGTCGGCTCCGGAACCGGAGCCAAACCTGTCAATTGTTACGATGGGCGGAAATTTATCGCCATCCGGCCGCATATCCCGCCTACCATCGAAGACTGGGGCTGGAGTAAGGGGCATCTCGCGTTCCAGGCCCGCAGCGGAGAATGGTGGGTCCCCACCGCGATAGGAGTCTTCCGGTTTCCACCTCTGTCCACGGCCGTCGCACTCGAACGAGCCCGTCCGAAGGCTGTATACGCCCCGGGGGAAAGTGTCTACGCTATCTTCGAGGACGCGCGGGGCGCCATATGGATTTCAACTCAAATTCCCGCGGTGACCGGAGGCGTGCGCGCCAATGGCTTGGCTCGCTGGGACCCCTCCAGAGGCGTTCTCGAACGATACCCGGCAGGCGACCCCATAAGGAGTGACGTGCTCGCCACCGCGTTTGCCCAGGATCGCGCAGGCAACGTCTGGATCGGCCTCAATACCGGCGGCATCCTCCGGTTTCGCGAAGGACGATTCCAGACCATACCGCCGGGCAGCCGCACCTGGGTCACGGCGCTCTATGCCGACCGCCAAAACCGCCTGTGGGTTGCCGGGAACCAGGGGGTGACCCGAATCGACGACCCTACCGCGGCCCAACCGCACATGGTCGATTACACAGTGACCAACGGCCTTTCCAGCAACCTGGTGGTGAGTATCACCGAGGATCTCCTGGGCCGGATCTACCTGGGGACAGGGCACGGCGTGGACTGCATCTATCCTGGCGACGTACCGCACGTCCGGCACTACACAAACTCGGAAGGCCTCGCGCGCGGCGGAGTGGTGGCGGCCTTTTGCGATCGCCATGGCGTACTCTGGTTTGGCACGCGCGAGGGGCTGTCGCGGCTGGAGCCGGAGCCAGAGCAGCGCCGGCCGGCCCCGCCCGTGCTCGTCAGCGGGTTGCGCATCCGTGGCGCGCCATATCCCATTTCCGCTCTCGGCGAAACCTCGCTAACCGGCATCGAGCTCTCTTCGGACCGCAACCAATTGGGGCTGGAGTTCGTGGGTCTCGGCTTTGGCGCCGGCGGGGCGCTGCGCTATCAGTACCGGCTCGACGGCACGGATCCCGATTGGAGCCTGGAGACCGACCAGCGCACGGTGAACTATGCAAACCTCAGCCCCGGCAGCTATCGCTGGCAGGTGCGCGCGCTAACTTCGGACGGCATCGCCAGCCCTTCGGCGACGGTGGCATTCACGATTCTGGCGCCCGTGTGGCAGCGCTGGTGGATGCGGCTGCTGATGTTGCTTGCCGTTTCCTCGTTGCTCTATAGCGTCTACCGCTACCGGATGGCGCGGCTATTGGAGGTGGAACGGCTGCGCACGCGCATCGCCACCGACCTGCATGACGATATTGGCAGTACCTTGTCCCAGATCGCCCTGCTCAGCGAGGTGGCGCAGCGCCGCCCCGCCGCGGAGGAGCGCGAGGAACGGCTTGCCGATATCGCCAACCTCTCGCGCGAACTGGTCGATTCGATGAGCGACATCGTGTGGGCCATCGACCCGGAGCAGGATCGGCTCGGCGATCTGAGCCATCGCATGCGTCGATTCGCCAGCGACCTGTTCAGCCACAACGGCTCCCGGGTGCGGCTCGACGTGCCAGGAGAAGACCAGAATCCGCACATTGGCGCGGACATTCGCCGCCAGGTCTTCCTGATTTTCAAAGAGAGCCTGCATAACACGGCGCGGCATGCCGGCTGCACCGAGGTGCATCTGAAGTTAGGCCTGGCCGACGGGTGGCTGGAACTATCCATCGCGGACAACGGCCGAGGCTTCGATCTACGGCACGCCGGCCACGGACATGGCTTGGCTAGCATGCGCCGGAGGGCCGCGCATCTAGGTGGCAGCCTGGTGGTGGAATCCGCACCGGGGCACGGCACCACGGTTCACCTGCGGGCGCCCTTGGCCCGGCCATCCGCACCATTCTGGAAGAGATCCCCACATACTTGGGTGGTGGATTCCAGGCTGTTCCGGCGTATGATGAAAGACCGCGCTTGAAAGCCAAGGGTTTGCCTTGTCATGTCCAGCACTGTTGCGCTCAAAGTCGCGATCGTAGAAGACCAACCCAGGATCCGGGAATCGCTGCGCATTCTAATCGGCGGCACCGACGGTTTCCGCTGCACCGCGGAGTTCGAATCCATGGAGGACGCACTGGCGAAAATCGGCGGCGATCTTCCGGATGTGGCACTGGTGGATATCGGCCTGCCCGGGATGAACGGCGTAGACGGCATTCGCGCGCTGCGGAAGAGCTATCCCGGCCTGACCGTGCTCATGCTGACGGTGTACGACGACGACAAGCGGATCTTCGACGCCCTCTGCGCCGGCGCTTGCGGATATTTGCTGAAGAAAACACCCCCGGCGCGCCTGTTGGAGTGTTTGCAGGAAGCCGCTGGCGGCGGGGCGCCGATGTCGCCCGAAGTGGCGCGTCGCGTGGTGTCCCTGTTCCGCGAGATCCGTCCGCCGGAGGAGGCCAGCTACCAGTTGACACCGCACGAAATCCGCCTGCTGAAGCTGCTGGTGGAAGGACATAACTACAAAACCGCGGCGACGGAACTGAATCTTAGCGTGAACACCATCCGGTTCCACATGAAAAGCGTGTACGAGAAGCTGCAGGTCCATTCCAAATCCGAAGCCGTGGCTAAGGGGCTTCGCCAGCGCATCGTGCGGTAAGCAGAACCCACAAACCTACATACTTGTGTGGTGACAGGAATGCCCGGATCGTTGTCCAATTGACTGGGTGGGGAAACCGCGGAAGAAGCCCGCGGAGGGGAAATAACATGGCTAGTAACAAACGTCTGTGGGAGAAGAGGTGCCTGCTATGGCAAAGCCGCATCGTTGCCGGAGCGGGCATGGCCCTCCTGATGGTGGCTACGGCCTCCGGCCAATTCAAGCGCATACCGGGCACGGCACAAAGTAACATGGTCCCCTGCCCCGTGGCCGGGTACACTTGCTACCCGCAGTCCATTGCGGTGGGTCCGAATGCAAACGGGTCCACACTCGGAACTGCTTGGGTCCTGGGCACTGCCAAAACGCCCGCAGGCGATTATTATGTCTACCAACGGCAAGGCTCGAGCTGGGTGCGGACAGATGGCGCCGGACTTCAGATCTCCGTGGGGATCGGTGGATATCCGTGGGTAATCACACATCTTGGGACGATTTACTACTGGAATGGGAGCACTTTCGTGCTGGCCCCCGGCGATGGCTGCGCGACGTCGATTGGCGTAGGCCCCGGGTACCTTTTCCAGTATGGCGACGCTTGGGTCATCGGATGCGATGGTTCCAGCACCACTGATGGCAGCGTCTACCAGTTTCAAGGTTCTGGGTGGGTGTACCAGGCCGGGCCAGTCGCGAATCGGATCGCGGTGTTGGCCGAGGACGTTCCGTTTCTAATCTCCGCAAGCGGACAGGTGCTCGTCTTGAACGGGAATGTCGCTACTCCGCTAGCACCAGGCTGCGCGACAAGTATTGCCGCAGGCCCCGGGGTAGGGCCCCAGTATCCCAACGTGTGGATCACCGGCTGCGGCAACGTAAACAACCAAGGGGCGAAGATTTTCGAACTGGAGAACGACAAGTGGGTGCGGATCCCCGGGGTAGGATCGCAGGTCGCTCTGTCGCCCGATCTGGGGGTCGCGTGGATAGTCACCCTGACTGGGGAAATCTTCGCGTACGAATAGCGGTCACCGAAGATACTCAACATTGTATAACTCTTGGGGTGTAACTCTGGGCGAAGTCGACGGCACATTTACTGGAACTGAGTTCAACGCGGGCGTTGGCGGCCGTGCACTAAGTCCGATGACAACCTTAGCCTGAATGCGGAATCCCGGGCGAAGGTGAACACGCGCGGATTCCGGAAGGAAACAGGCTGTTCCGATCCAATTGAAAGGATAAACACGTTTATGAAGAGACTTGCGTTTTTCGCCACCATGCCGACCTCAACGAGAAAGACGATGTCACAATCTATCCCTTTCTTTTTAACAATCTCTTTAACAATGCTCAGCTTCGGCTTCTCGCCGGCAGCCTGGGCCCAAAACACCGCCTACGGGACCAATGCCTTGGGCCACAACACTACCGGAACTGACGACAGCGCGTTCGGCTTCAGCGCGCTGTTCCAAAACACCACGGGCTCCGGGAACACCGCGACTGGATGGTATGCGCTCTACTTCAATACCACCGGTTATAACAACACGGCGACTGGCATCGCTGCGCTCGAAGGCAACGGCACGGGTATAGGCAATACGGCGACTGGCGTAGGTGCGCTCGCGAATAACGGCAAGGGCAAAACGAACACGGCGACCGGGTGGAACGCGCTCTACTTCAACACGGGTAACGACAACACGGCGATCGGCGCCTACGCGCTCCAAGACAACTCCTCGGGCGCCAGCAATATCGGAATTGGCGTTGAAGCCGGTTTTTATCTCACCACGGGAAGCAACAACATAGAAATCGCCAATCAAGGCACCGCGACCGATGCGGACACTATCCGGATCGGTACGGAGGGCACCCAGACCGCCACTTACATCGCAGGCATCTTCAACACAACGGTAACCGGAGGCTGCACAGTAGTGGCCGCAAGCACCGGTCAGCTCGGGTGCGTGACGTCATCGGCACGTTACAAACGCGACGTCAGGGATATGGGCGACTCGAGCGATAAGCTGATGAAGCTGCGACCGGTGACCTTTCTCTACAAAGCCGACGAAACGGGCGCACAACAATATGGGCTGATCGCGGAGGAAGTCGAGAAGGTCTACCCGGAACTGGTGATTCACGACGCCGACGGCAAAGTCGCAACGGTTGCCTACCATATGCTGCCGGCGATGCTGCTCAATGAGGTTCAGAAGCTCGCCCGCCAGCTCGATCAAAAGGATGAACAGATCGCTACCCTGCAGCGCCAGGTATCCGCGATACAGAAGAAGAACGTCGAAATCGAGGTACTGGCCGCACGTCTCGACGTGCTCGAACGGCAGGCGCGCGCGTCCGAGCCAGACCGCCTGATCACAGCGTCGCACTGAATGGAATTGGCGGCCCTCGCTTGCGTCCATCATCTATGGTCCGGCGACACCGTCCCGCATAGCGCTTCCCCAACGCGGAACTTCGTTTACTTCTTCGAGGGATCGAAACTCATGACGCTGCGCTTCGATCCCCTGAGGGCTTTCTTCAGCGATCCTCAAGAAGCCAAGTTCGTGCCGGGCTCTGCGGTGACGCTTAAGGCCCGACGACCATTTCTGGGCGGCTCGCGGTCCGGGCTGGTTTTTTCACGCTTTGAGGCCGGCAACTGCTCCGTATGGTGGATGAAGGTGCCGCGTTGAGCTGGGCTACAGGTGTCATCACTCCGCGCCAATAACGGCGTATGGGAAGCGTCAGATTAAGGTTCCATCCAGTTGGTCGGGCACCCTTCCCTAACTTTTTACCCTGACGGGATCTGTGCGGACGCACTCGGCAAACTGTGCGCCATCCGCCGCCAGACACCGCGCAAATCAAGGATCCGCGCCTTCCGCCCACCGTGCGCATCCCCATCCGCGCGCCGGCGGTCGCGGCGACGGAGAACGGACGGCGGGCAGCGGGCGGCGCGAAGCGCGTTATTGCCACCCAACCCGGGCACCCGGAAGGTATCGCCCGGCGCGCCTGGCGCCGCGGGCGTGCAGGCTGCGCGTCCCATACCTGTGTGGCCGTCCGGCGACGCTCGTGGATGCGGGCGCCCTCCGCGCACCGCGCTTCCCATCCGCGCGCCGGCGGTCGCGGCGACGGACCGCGGGTGGCGGGCGTTGGAACTCGCGGCCGGCGTCGGGCTGCGCGAGGCGCGTAACGGCACCTAACACGGCCGGGCACCAGGAAGGTACCGCTCGGCGCACCCGCGCCAAGGGCGCGCAGGCTGCGCGTCAGCATCCCGGTGAAGTGGCCGCTCGCCGACGTCCGTGGATGCGGCGCGCTGGCAAATTACACGCCATCCGCCAGCCGGCCCCCCCGCAAATCATGGACGCGGCGACCGCTCGCGGGGGGCGGCGCGAAGCGAGTAATGCCACCCAACGCGGGCACCCCGGTGTATAGCTCGGCGCAACCGCGCCGTGCGCGTGCAGGCTGCGCGACGGCATCCCGGCGAAGTGGCCGCGCGCTCACGCTCCCGGGCTCATGGCATACACGGACACTCCGACGCGGCCATCCGGACGCCCGCCGACTCCGGCCATTCTGAAGTTATCGCCCGGCGCAACCGCACCACAGGCGTGCCGGTTTCGCGTCGGCATGGCCGTGAAGTCGCCGTGCGATGGCGTTCCAGGGCGCGGGCTTTGCCAACAATATCGTCTTTTTCGTTGATGAGCCTCCGAAAGGGGTTGTCGATATACAGTTAGGGTGCGTAATGCGTGAAGACGAGGTCACGAGCCTTGACCTGATTGTGGCAGGGGAAGCAGGTTTTCATGAACGCCTCGTCGCCGGGTTGGCCGTCTTTGAAGTGAGCGAACCCCCAGCCGCCCGTCGTGGCATACTTCGCAGAGTCCTTGACCATAAACTGAATGTTCGTGGCGGGGCCGGCGACGAAAGATTGGGATCGGCCAAAAACTTTGTTGTTTTCGTCCGACGGGACGTGACCGTAGTGCAAAGCGGCAATGATCGTGCCGTCCGGGAATGGAAGCTTCCCCTCGCGGTAGGCCTTGATCGCCACATTGTTGCCCAAAATGGCAGCGAAGCTGTTCAGGTTGCCTTCTTCGTGGGCGACGGAGATCAACCTCCAGTCTCGGTATCCGGGAGGAATTCTTGTTACGAAGATCGGGGCGGCCGAGTCATCGCCTTGTAGAGACGCGGGCGCCGTAAACGTGACAATACCTGCCAGTATTACAACGGCAGCCAGTAGCAAAGTGATCCCTTTCATAGTGGTTCCTCCTCCAAGGAAGCACTGTGGATCATAGGCTCGGAGGGATCTGTCTGTCAAGCTCTGCAAAATCGGCCATGTGTATTTCAATACGTGCCAACCACAGCCGCAGCGCGCTCCGCCCGCCGCGCACCCCATCCGCCCGCCGGAAGAGGCGGCCAGGCATACCCGCGGAATTCGGGCGCCCGGAAGGTATCGCCCGGCGCGACCGCGGCGGCCGTGCAGGCTGCGCGTCGGCATCCCGGTGAAGTGGCCGCCCGCCGGCGTCCCGGGGCACGGCGCAATGGTGCGCCACCTACGGGGCGGTTGCAGCGGCGGCCTCCTCTTGGGTGGCGAACACGCTGATGTTGTTCTCGTTGTCGATGGTGTACGTTTTCATTTTGAATCTCCTTGGTGCCGCGCTCTGCGCGGTCCTCACATCCATCACTCTGCTGGCAAAGAAAGGCAAGGCAATTCTCAAAACAGTCGACGGGGCGAAGGGCAGGCGATGATGGGGCGGCTCGGCACTGCCTTAAGAAGAGGCAACTTCTAGGGACGCGGGGCGGAGATGCCCGACGAGAATGGGCAGGCAGCCGTGCAGCCCGCGCCATAATCCAAACCGATTTGATATCATCCCTAACCGGGGGATCATGAACAAACGAAATTTCCTCAAGCTGCTCTCCGCTACCTGCGCAAGCCCCGTCAGCGCGCCTATCTTGGCCTGGATGGCGAAGCAGAAACTAACCAACTGGGCTGGCAACCTCACCTACGGTACGGACCGTTTGCGCGAAGCCGGCTCGGTTGAGCAGATCCGGTCCTTGCTGCGGTCGGAGGACAAAGTGAAGGTGCTCGGCACCCGCCACTGCTTCAACTCCATAGCGGACAGCCGTTACAACCTGCTGTCCCTAAAAACGATGCACGAGGTGGTTGCGCTCGACCCGGCCGCGCGCACGGTAACTGTCGATGCGGGCATCACGTACGGCCAACTCTGCCCGTACCTCGACAGCAAGGGCTTTGCGCTGCACAATCTGGCTTCACTCCCGCACATCTCCGTCGCCGGAGCCAGCAGCACCGCCACTCACGGTTCGGGCGAGAGGAACGGGAACCTTGCCACCGCTGTCTCCGCCCTCGAAATCGTCATCGCGGCGGGCGACGTCGTGAAACTATCGCGCAAAGCAGACGGCGAGGTCTTCCGGGGAGCCGTGGTCGGGCTGGGCGCTCTCGGCGTGATCACGCGGATTACGCTCGATATTCAGCCGACGTATCTGGTGCGGCAGTACGTGTATGAGGACATGCCGCTCGCTCAAATGAAGGACCACTTTGATGACATCCAGTCGAGCGGCTACAGCGTCAGCCTCTTCACCGACTGGCAGAACCAGCGTATCAAGGAGGTCTGGATTAAGAGCCGTGTCGGCGACGGCCATGTGTCCGCGGCGCCCCCGGAGTTCTTCGGCGCCAAGCTCGCGACTCGGAATCTTCACCCAATTGCCGAGCTATCCGCCGAAAACTGCACCGAACAAATGGGCGTGCCCGGCCCATGGTACGAGCGCCTGCCGCACTTTCGCATGGGGTTTACCCCGAGCGCCGGGAAGGAACTCCAGTCGGAATACTTCGTGCCTCGGGCCAGCGCGGTGGACGCGATTCTGGCGGTGGAAAGGTTGCGCGACCAGGTTACGCCGCACTTGCTGATCTCGGAGATCCGCACTATCGCAGCCGACGATCTGTGGATGAGCACCTGCTACGGTCGGCCAAGCGTCACGATTCACTTCACCTGGAAGCCGGACTGGCTTGCGGTCAAGCGCCTGCTTCCCGTTATTGAAAGGGAACTCGCCCCATTTCAGCCACGCCCCCACTGGGGTAAGCTGTTCACCCTGTCCCCTTCCGAGCTGCGGTCGAGGTACGAAAGGCTTGGGGAGTTCATCGAACTGGCGACGAAATACGATCCGAAAGGAAAGTTCCGCAACGACTTCCTGAATACTTACGTCTTCACGCGTTAACCACGGCCGTCGCCGCGGGGTACGGTGTTTAGAACACCGAGGCTTTCTTGAGAGCGACGGCATTCATGCAATACCGCAGGCCGCTGGGCGGGGGACCGTCGGGGAATACATGGCCAAGATGCGCGTCGCAAGTGTTGCAGACGGTTTCTACCCGTTTCAGGAAGGCCGGTCCGTCAAAACGGTACGCGATTGCGTTGTCCGCCACCGGCTGCGTGAATGAGGGCCAGCCTGTGCCGGACTCGAATTTCTCCGAGCCATCGAAGAGAACGGTTTCGCAGCAGACGCAGGAGTAGATTCCCGGCTCAAAACAGCCCGCACATCTGCGAAGTGAAGGGGCGTTCAGTACCGGCTTGGCGGGTTACTTGATATTCCTCGGGGGTGAGTTGCTTGCGCCACTCCGCGTCCGTTTTGACGACTTTACGATCTGGGGCAGGATTGCCGATTTTGGCGAGGTTGAGCACGTCAGGCCACTTCAGCATCATGATTTATCTTAGCGATGATTCGGGAATAGCGGAGCGGGGCCAGGGGCACAGCGCGCCACCGTCGGTCTGGGCCGCTGTGAAGAGCGCGCGCAGATTGGACTGTGCGGACAACTGCTTTATCGGAGGACAGCGCGCGGCCGGGTACACCACAGTGGCCACCAGACCAGGAGTACCTGTACTAGCAGCCTGCCCCACCGGAGCACAGGAGCGATGGAGGCATCGTCCGCATCGATTGGGTTTGTGGCCATATAGATGTTTACCAGAAAGACCACGATCAAAAGCGCTATGAGTTAAAAGCGCTGGCGGGCACGTGGGAGGCCGACAGCCCCGCGCGGGGCGGCAAACTTACCAGCACGTTCGTGCCGGTTTCCAAGGGCACCGCGAATCGAGGAAACCATCGGGACACGGGAAGAAAACGACGTGTCGCTCTACACCAATTCCGACGGGCGCATCGTGATGCAGCACTACTGCGCGCTCACCGCGAGAGGCAATCAGGTCCGCCTGGTATCGCCCGTGACGTCTGGCGCCCAGGACGAATTCGTCTTCGCCTTTGCCAGCGCGGCCAACCTGGCGACACCGGCGGACGCCCCCATGCACCGCATGGTCCTGCGTATCAAGGATACCACGCACTTCTCAGAGGTATGGACCAAACGGGAGAACGGCAAGGACGTCGTATTCTCCTTAGATTACACGAGGCGGTGAGACACGCGGCCGCTGTCTTCCGCGAACAGGGAAATAAAACCTGTCATTTTCTTGGCTCCAGCGTCGTTTCTATCAGTGTGGACGCCAGCGAAGAGATCCAGTTAACGTTCGATCCGGGCGCCTGCGTGGCGGACGCAACCGGCCTGGAACACATCTTCCGGCTGCAGTATCCGCGGCTGGTCGCGCTGCTGGCGCGCATCACGCGCGATCGCGGTCATGCCGAAGAACTCGCGTCCGAAGTGTTTTGCAGGCTATCCGCGCGGCCCGCGCTCTTGCGTCCCGAGAGCAACGTGGCGGCCTGGCTGTATCGAACGGCGGTCAACCTGGGCCTGGACGCGCTTCGTGTCGAGGCTCGACGCCGCCGAAAAGAACAGGCGGCCGGCGCCGAGGTGGTGCGCAGTTCGGGCGGCGGTGGGCCGCTGGCGGACATGTTACGCGCCGAACAACGGGCGCGCGTACAGGCGGTCCTGGAGGCGTTGAAGCCGGTTTCCGCCAGGCTGCTGTTGCTCCGCCACGCGGGCCTCTCCTACGCCGAACTCGCCGCTGCGCTCGCTCTGAATCCCGCGTCCATTGGCACCTTGTTGGCGCGCGCCGCGTCCGAATTTGAGAAGAAATATCGCCAATTGCATGGAGGCGAACTATGAAGTGCTTGAGTCCAGGAACCCTGCAAGCGTACCTCGATAGCGAACTGCCGGAGATTGAAATGCGCGACATCGCCGCGCACGTGGAGGCATGCGTCGTCTGCCGCGGCCGTCTCGCCGATCTGGAAGCGACCGCGCAACGGGTACATGCATGGCTCGATGCGTTGCCGTCGAGGGACCTCGTCGTGCCAGTCGAGACTGTGACTCGGATTCTACCGATAGCCGGTCCCACACGGTGGCGATGGATCGCCGTCGCGGCTGGTTTAGTATTGGCGGTATCGGCCGCGTTCTTCCCCGCGAACAACCATCGGAAAGCCGCGGTCCCAACGAAAGTAGCGCTGGCACGGACCTCTGTACGCTCCGCGGCCGTACGCGATCCGGAGCCACAGCCAGACGCTCCGCACCGCGTTGTCCGAGTAAGAAAGCGGCTGCCTTCGCCCGTTCGCCATGCCCAGCCCGCCGGCAATGACTTTATCGCGCTTGGCGATCCCGATCCAATGCAAATTGGAGTCGTCGTCAGGGTGAAGGTCCCGATTGCGGATACGTGGCTGCCGGGCCAAACGCAGGAGGTGGCAGCTGACCTCGTGATCGGCGAGGATGGCCGCGCACGCGCCATCCGATTTGTCCGTTAGGTTCTAATTTCTAAGGAGAAACAGTATGAACAGACTAAACAGCATGATTGGCATCGCGGCGATGGTTGCCGGTGTCGCATTCGCCCAGAAAGACGACGGCAAAGACAAAGTCTTCTTTTTTGCCGGCGGCGACAAGACCAAGGTTGCCGCCGAGAGCTTCGCAATAACCACGGCGCGCTTCGGCATGATGGGGCCGGCTGTAAAAGGCGCGCCGTACGCGGCGGACGGGGTCACCGAAACCACCCAGACGCTGGGCGACGGCACGCATATCAACCGGCAGGAGACCTACAGTATCTACCGCGATGGCGAAGGTCGCGTGCGGCGTGAGACGGGCGACGAGGTTTGGATCTCCGATCCCGTGGCCAACGTGAGTTACCTCCTGCACACGAAGGAGCAAACCGCCCACAAGATGAGTCTGCTGTCCCATACGGTTACGTTCGACAAGATGACCCAGGACGGTGGCCAGACCGCGAAGCTCAAGGTCGAAGCCAGGGCAGTCGGACCAGTCATCGTCGAGGACGGCGCTATCGCTGGCGGCATGGAAGGCGGCGCGATTGCAGGCGCTCCAGTGCGGGCCTTTGCCATATCGTCGAAAGCAGATGCCAAGAACGAATCGCTCGGAAAGCAGGCAATGGAGGGAGTCGAGGTCGATGGAACTCGGACCACCACGGTAATTCCGCAGGGGCAAATCGGAAACGACCGTCCCATTCAGACGGTGCACGAACGTTGGGAGTCCAGCGAGCTGCATGTCACCCTCCTCTCGAAGCACACCGATCCGATGATGGGTGATCGCACCGAACGCCTGACCAATGTACGGCGCGGCGAACCCGATCCCGCGCTCTTCCAGGTGCCTGCTGGTTTCAAAATTATCAAAATCGACGCCGACCAATAGAGGATCAGTCGAACTCGCGGCGCGGCCGGGTCTGCCTCTCCCACGCGCCCCGTTTCAATCGATGCGCGATGGTAATGCTCGCCCTTCATCGCGCTGCCTGCCATGCGCCGCAACATGGCGATCTGCCATGAGTCCCCATGCTGTGTTCCGGCGCAGGCTGAGGGACAAGCAGCCCCACACCACCAAGGATCTCGAAACCGCCGCTGATGAACACCATTGGCAGGTGCCAAGGGATGTAAGGAGGGATGATTCTTTGGGTGGGGCTTGGGCCAGAGGAAGTGCAGTGTGCCCGCCGCAACGTAGAACAGCGGCAAATGCCAGGCTGTCCGGCGCTCCCGACCGCTATGTCGACCTTCGATAACGTCTTACGGTGGCGGGCGGCTGCGCTAAAGGCCATTGCGTGCGCAGAATCAAGGCTGGTAGGCTTACGGCAATAGTCCGGTTGTGCGGTCAAGGCCGGAAAAACGGTGGGGAAAGTTTGGGAAAGGAGCGCCCCTCGTGCCACATGCGCCGCAAAGTCTTAGACAGGTCTACGCAATATTTGCGGTGCTAACGTGCATCGCCCTTTCCGCGACAGCCCAGAGTCCGGCTAACCAATCCAACGCCATCCGGCCAATGACGCTAAACCAGGCTCGGTATCGGCTCCGGGCCGGCGAATCCACCAGGATTGCCACGCCAGTCTTGAGGTCAATTACTGGTGTATCGACGGTTCCTAAGTTGCGATTCCCGATTCGGGCATCGGTGGAGCCTGACGGTCAATCCGTTCGCTTCACAGTCCCCCCGGCGACGCCAAAGGGCACCTACATCCTGACGTTCGCCGCACTGGATTCGGCTGGCGCCGTGCGGACGGGCGCTATCGATCTGCGCATCGCGCCGATGCAACTGCCGCGTACCTCCGCGACCGGCGCAGGCGTTCCTGTGGTTCTCTTGAACGGCTGGCAAGCCATCTGTACCACCACGGATAGCACGGTTGCCGCATCGGTCAACACATTCGGCCAGCTTGCATATCAGCTTCAAGATCAAGGCCTGCCCGTCGCGTTTTTCAATAGTTGTTCTTACGGAGACATTCAAATCGAAGCTTTAGGGGCAGAGCTGGGGACGTTCTTGAACAGTCTCACGTACACTGATGGAACACCGATTCTCCAATTCGACCTCGTGACCCACAGCATGGGTGGCCTCATCGCGAGAGCGTATTTGACGGGACTACAGAACAATGGGTCGCCATCACCTCCCGTCAACCCGAACGTCCGCAAGCTGATCATGATCGCGTGTCCGAATTTCGGATCGTTTCAAGCGCCCGATCTCGGCGTTCAGGCTCCGGAAATGGTTCCGGGCAGCGCCTTCTTGTATAATTTGGCGCGCTGGAACCAAGGGTCCGACGATTTGCGCGGCGTGGACGCGCTTGCGATCATCGGTAACGCCGGAACCGAAGGAGGATTGCCAAATGCGAGTGACGGCGTTGTGTCGCTGACGAGCGGTTCACTGGGTTTTAGTTCGCAGCCTTCACAGAACCCGGTACAGACCCGGATCGTTCCGTATTGCCATGTGGACCCGGACCTTGCTACGTCATTAGGCATAGGCATGTCCTGTTCGGGTGCTGGCGGGATTGCCGACCTCACCGATGACTCGCAATTGTCGGGCCGGATTGTCAGCTCTTTCCTTGCCGGCACCTCGGATTGGATGGCGATTGGCGGTACGCCACCTACAGATCCGTACTTGTCCATATACGGCGGCATGCTCTTCGCGTGGGTTGATGCGGCAGACCAGTACGTTACCGATTTGACCCAAGTCAGTTTTGGCGATATTGCGCTCCAGACTTGAGGGGTTGCTGGCACGGTTTTTTACGATGAATTCCTAAGCGGAACGGGCACGTTCCAACTTGCAAGTTCATCGCTCGGGGCGGTTTCGTGTGGTTCATTTACAGAACCCTCGGGTTACTACTCGGTGGTTCGCTGTAAGTCGCCCCCGCTCATTTCGTCTGTGACGCCACGGCAGTATATCGCGGGGCAAGGCCTGATCGTCACATCATTCGGTGTGGTTACCATCAATGGCGTAGGCTTTAGACAGCAGTGTTCTAGCTGTCAGCTTCTTCTGTCTGGGAACCCAATCCAGGCGTTCTCGTGGACCGATTCGGCCATCTCCGTGTTGCTGCCCCCGTTCACGGGCTTCGCCACATTCGCCGTGGAGGTGCCCACGGGGAGCGACTCCATCAACGTTATGTTGGCCCCGGCATCGACGATAGCGGTTGCACCCGCGAGCTTGCAGTTTGCGTACACCACGACCGGGGCTGTTCCTGCACCTCAATCCGTTCACCTAAGCAATACCGGGGGCGGCACGCTGGCCTGGAGCGCCGTTACGGATGCGTCCTGGTTGGCCGTCACGCCCTCATCTGGTACGGCGCCATCGACTCTCTCGGTGTCGGTTTCTCCCGCGGGCTTGAGTGCGGGCACGTACCTGGCTAGCATTGAGATTTCTGCGGCGGGCGCGACCAACAGCCCAGTAGCGGTGGCGGTCACGCTCACGGTCACGGCCACGGGTCCGGCTTCCTTGGCCGTCGCGCCCCAGAAGCTTATGTACAGCTACACCGTGGGCGGCGCTGTTCCGGCCGCGCAAAACGTCGCTATCACAAACGCTGGCGGCGGCTCGCTCCCCTGGGCTGCATCGGCGGGCGCGTCTTGGGTCGGCCTCTCGCCCGCGTCCGGTACGGCTCCGGCTACGCTGTCGGTATCGGTCAATCCAGCAGCCCTGTCGGCGGGCACGTACACCGCTAACGTGCAGATTGCGGCGGCGGGCGCAACCGGCAGTCCGGCATCTGTGGGTATAACGCTAGTGGTGCAAGCTCCCGCACCTGCTTTTACGGTCGCGTTATCTACGGCAGGCCAAGTCGAGCCTTTCGCCGCGCAATCCATCGTTTCAGCATATGGCACGAATCTTGCCGCTGGAACGGCTCCTGCGACCAGTCTGCCCCTGCCAACGTCGCTCGATGGCACAACAGTGACGGTGAAGGACTCCGCCGGAGTGGCGCGCATCGCTCCGCTGTTTTACGTCTCGCCGTCGCAGGTCAATTTCGAAATTCCGGCAGACACCGCGACAGGCACGGCGACGGTGAGCATCCAGAATCAAGGTGGAACTGTTCAGACGGCGACCATCCAAATCGGCAACGTTTCGCCTGGGTTATTCCAATTAAACCCGCCGAACGGGTTGGTAGCGGCCTGGGAACTGCCGGTCGTCTCAGGGACTCAACAACCACTGCAACCCGTGTACCAGATTGTATCCGGCAGCGTGGTCGCACTGCCGATCAATCTGGGGCCGTCTACCGAGCAGGTTTACTTGGAGATGTACGGCACAGGCATCCGGGACGCGCAGAACGTTACCGTGACAGTAGCCAACATGAGTGTGCCAGTGCTGTACAGCGGGCCGGCGCCAGGTTTCGCTGGAGAGGATCAGGTAAACGTCGGCCCGATGCCTCAATCGCTGGCAGGCGCGGGAAGCGTCACCATCGTGCTTACGGCGGATGGACAGGCAGCCAACGTCGTTAATGTGACCATTCAGTGATGCCTTGCGTTGCGGCTCCGCGGATTCCAGCGATCCGAGAGACCGTGGTGTCGATCACGCCGCAGTTTTCTTGGCCTTCCGGTACGCCGCCCACCTTTTCTTCGTGGCTTCCCTGATCGCCTTCAACCCCGCCGCCGACATCTTCCGTTTCTTGGCCTTCGCCGGTTTGGCGGCTGGCACCTGTTGCTTCTTCTGCGCCGCCCATCTCGCCTTCTGCGCGGCGGCAATCCTGGCGCGGCCCGCCTTGCTGATCGTGCCGCGCTTCGCCGGAGACGCGGGTTCCGCGGTGGTCGCCGCCGCTGCTGTGGCTGCGGTGGCTTTTGGCCGGCCCCGACCGGGTTGGCCTAGCCGCTCCTTGATGTCGGCGATCTTCGCTGAGACTCGTCCGATCTCGCTCTGATAGCCGACGATGGCCATCTCCAGCAAGGTGTTGTCTTTTGGCTTTGCCTGTCTTGGCATTAGGTTCTCCCCAGAACACAGAATTGCAACCGTGTTTCAATCAGCCTGGTCGCGATTTGATTCTAGCATCAGCGACTCGTCACTCGATTAGTGTCGGCTATCCCAACGAACCTGCTTGCCTCAAGTGCCGCGCGGCGACTATTTTGCGAAGCACATGGGGAGACTGGGGGTATGCCTGAATCCAATATCCCCAAGATCCGGACTCGACACGATATAGTAAAATACGGTGGCCTCCGGTGACTTCAATCCGCAGGAGTATCTGAACGGTCAGGAGTTCAATCCCAATGCCATCGACCGCGATTACCCCAACTTCCGGCACTTCCACACGGGGAGTCTGTTCATCAGTCACGCTGGGCTCGATCAGCGTCGAATTGACGGCGATATCGTGTACCCGGTTGTCTACGACCGATTTGGCGACGGGTACCTCTTGTAGCCGCAGATCTGGTGGGTCTAAACAGTACAAGACTGTCGTCAACGCCGCGCTGCACTTGTGCGACAAATTCATGGTGGTTACATCCCAGAACAGCATCCGCAATGAATGGGTCCGCGCTGAGGTAGACTCGGCGGTCAAGAGCGATCGTCTGATCATCCTTTGCTTGTTCGATGATTCCGATGTTGGACGACTACACGCCGCGTTGGCGCAGAGTTCGCCGCTCCGGCTCAGCGCTAAGCTGTCCACAGTCGATTTTCGAGTCGAAATACCGGCAGCACAAGAACGTTTAGCAGAGATCCTGGATCGACTCTTGTCCCGAAGTCCATATCCGCGCTTTCCGCGCGGACGTCCTGCCCGAAGCAAGAAAGCAGTCCTCTGGCGCGGGCGGAAGGTATGACCTGAAGGCCGGATGAATCCGACTGCCCAGAAGTGCCCGAAATAGCCGCCCATCGCGCACACTTGGCCCACGCCGCGCCCGGTGCCGCCAGGGCGGCTCGTTGTACCAGTCCAGAATTCCGGCGCACCGGCCGCAACCCCCTGCCCGAAGCCCCAACGGTACACCGGCCTAACGCTTGACGGTCGATCCCGGAGCAAGATCGCGCAGTAACCGCTGAAACGCCTTCTGGTAACTATCGTCGTTCTTCCATCCCCTGAAATCGCCGATGTGCCGGCTTCGGCGTATGTCCGCCGCCCAGGGCTGCGGCGCGCTCATTACCGCATCGTCGATGCGGATCGGGAAAAGCACGGTGCGGTTCTCGCGGTCCTGGCGCTCGCGGGCCGCATTGACTTCGCGCTCGACCCAACGGCTCTGGACGGAAGCCTCCGACAGCACGATCATCACCTTGTCGTAGAGGCGAATGGATTCCTCGATGCGCTCCTGGAAGCGATCCCCAATCTTCAGGTCTTCCGGCGCAAACCAAACACGCAAGTGCTGGGCCTGTAGATCGGCGTGCAGGCGCACGGCGAACCCCTGGTCTTTGCTGGAGTAGCTGATGAAGCAGGAATAGAACTCGATTGGGTGGCCAACCAGCGAGCGGGCGAAAGTGATGAAATTGTCCGGAACGCCAGCGCCGCGGAGAAAAGCCTCCGGGATCTCACCGTTCGATAGGTAGATTGTGTCGATTCCGATTGTCGAAGGTCCATGATGCTGAACATCGTTGAGGCCCTTTACGTGACTTAAATCGAAGTTCCCGACAACTGTCTGGTGCGCCATACACAGGTGCCAAGGCGAGCCGTAGGGACAATTCTGGCCTCGCATGCCCAGGACTGCTCCGCCGATGCCCGGCCTGACTTTGCTAATCACAGCGATTCCGGCCACCGCCGCCGCTCCCCCTTGCAACCCAGCGTGCCGTCAGTGAAGATGGGCGCATGAAGAAACTGGCGTTCGCTCTGGCTATCCTTCCCGCAATCGCTCCTGCCCAAGGCCCGGCGTACCACGACCCCGGCATGAAGGTCGTGACGCAGGTGGCCATTGTCTGCCGCGACATTGAATCCACCAGCGAGCGTTGGGCGGCGGTGCTGGGCGTCGCTCCACCGCGGATTCTCACCATCAAACCCGGCAACGAAGCCAAGCTGGTGTACCGGGGACACCCGTCCAACGGGCAGGCAAAGCTCGCATTCCTGAATCTCGGGCAGGTCACGCTGGAACTGATCCAGCCGGTCGGCAATGACACGGCATGGAAGGAATTTCTCGATACGCACGGCGAAGGCGTTCACCACATCGCCTTCCAGGTAGCCGACCCGGACAAAACCATTAAGGAATTCCAGGATGTGGGTATGCCGGTACAACATCAAGGCCGGTTTGACGACGATTCTGGCTCGTATGTGTACGTCGATAGCGCCAAGGCCCTCGGCGTCACGTTGGAATTGCTGCACTCAGACGCGAAGAAGTAGGCCGGGATGGTCCGAACGCGCCCGTGCTTCCCGTACAAATCGACGATGCACCACCGGCCATCGCGCTGCTGGATGTGGGCCATGGTGAGCGCCGCCACCTCCGACCGGCGCAGGGCGCAGCCGAGCAGCACGGCGATGATGGCGCGGTCGCGCAGGCCCTTCAGCGTCGTGATGTCCGACGCGTTCAGGAGCGTTTGCGCCTGGTTGAGCGAAAGCCAGTTGCCGGCGCGCACCCCGATGGTTGAAGATGGAAGCGGTCCTCACAAGCCTGTTCGGCTCCAGGCTCGTCGCTCTCGCCCTTCACGAAGAAGGGCTCCATCTCCTTGAACTCCAGGATCTTCACGGTCGCCTCCTCGGGAGCGTTGCCCTGCGCGATCGCTAGGAACGCCTGCTCCGACTGCGCCACCATCGCGCGCGCGAGGTCGTTCTTGTGGATCGAGTGGTACTTGGACGGCATGGCCCAGTGCAGCAGTGGCATGACGTAGCCAAAAACGCCCGGCGTGTTGGAGTTGCCGAGAATGACGGCGGGACGGTACACTCCAAGGAAGTCGAACTTGACGGACTCGACAGCCTTCTCCTTCTCACCGATGATCTTCGCGTACCTCATCCCGGCCTCGGGGTCCGCGCCCGCTGCTGTCATGACCCCGCACACACGAGCGCCTCCAGCCTTGGCGGCGCGGCAAAAGGCCTGCGGGTAGGCGATTTCGATCTTGCGCACCTCCTCCTCGGGAATCTTCGCGCTGCCCTTGCCGACGCCGAACGCGGCGAGCGCGACGTCGACTCCCTGGGCGTGCGGCGCAACCTCCTCCTCGAGTCGGTCCATGTTGACAACCACCTCGGAGACCTTGGGGTTGGCGAAGGCGTTCGCCTTGCGGCGCGTTACCACCACGACCTTCTTGCACAGCGGGTTCTTGATCAGAAGCTGCACGACGCGTCCGCCCACGTTCCCTGTCGCGCCCAGCACGATCGCCGAGTACTGCGCCTTCGCCTCACCCACTGGGCTCGCCTCCGTTCCCTATGATCGCGCATTGGTGGGTGTCGCGTTCTTGCATCACTTGCTCTCCACTGTAGATTTCGTTGATCGCTTCGCCGGTCGCTTGCGCGACGATGGGCACGACTGAAGGGCGGGGGGACACGCATCTCTATGAGAGAGCTGGGTTCGTCGAGGTGGAGCCCTTCCATAATGAACCGTATGCGCACCATTGGTTCCAGAAAGATCTCCGACACAAGTAATAGCGACGCCTATGCACCGCAACGCACTACCGTGCCAGAGCCGCTTCGGAGTCTCGTTTGCGGGAGCCCCGTCGGGTTCGCGGTTCCAGCCTGTCGTTGTTGATTCGGCTTTGGCGCGGAAATAGCGCAAGGTTGATTGACGCGCGACCATGCGTAGCGCGTCGCCTGGCTCGATCCTCCCGGCGGTCGAGAACCGAGGATAAAATGGCCTTAAGACCGCTCATCTGCAATAAGCGATGTCCGGGGACTACTTGGGCGGTCGCGCCGCCCGCCGATTCGCGGGCACACCTCTTCGGTGCCTCGTCACGGGCTTCGGGGCGTCGGCTGCCTCAAACAATTGCCGAAACCCGTGTTCCAACAGTTCGACGGCCTTCCCCAAGGCGCCGAGTTGCCCAACCCGAACTATCGCCACGGACCGGTGCAGGTCAAACGATGGGGGACGCAATACTTTCACGGAATCGATAGAATGATTCCTGGCAATAAAGCGAGCAGGCAGCAGCCCGACACCATAACCGGACTGAACGAACGCTAG
>JBEKPZ010000043.1:0-33191 GCA_049520215.1 Bryobacteraceae bacterium
GCCATCGTGCTGCCCATCACCGACCGCCAGTCGGATTACGCACGTTCGGTCCGCAACCAGTTGGATGCAGCCGGCATTCGCGCCACCGTGGATGATCGCAGTGAGAAGGTAAACCTGAAAATCCGCGACGCGCAGTTGCAGAAGATCCCCTACATGCTGGTCGTGGGGGGCCGCGAGGCGGAGAGCGGTCAAGTCGCCGTGCGTCACCGCAAGCACGGGGACCAGGGGGCGAAACCGGTCGCCGACTGCATCGCGGAGATCCGGGGATTGATCGACTCTAAGGCGGTCACCGAGTAAACTCGCAAACCCGCCTTGTGTTTCGCCTCGGCCCTATGCTATTGTCGATCTCTAACTGGGAAAAACACATCCATGGCATACGTAATAGCAGAACCCTGTATCGGAACCAAAGACACCGCCTGCGTGGACGCCTGCCCGGTGGACTGCATCCATCCCAAGAAGGATGAAGCGGGCTACGCCGAGGCTGAATTGTTGTACATCGACCCGGTCGAGTGCATCGACTGCGGCGCCTGCGTACCGGTCTGCCCGGTCTCGGCGATTTTCGCACTCGACGACCTGCCGGAGAAGTGGTCGGACTTCACCGCCAAGAACGCCGCTTACTACGGCCGGTAGGTAGCGCTCGACGTGTCGGTCTCCCAGACCCGCACCTGGTCCAACTGCACGGGCGTACTCTGTCCGAGACCGCCGCTGATCTCGTCGTAGAAGTACTTGGCCATGTTTTCGGCGGAAGGGTTGAGCACATCGAAGGGCGCCAAATCGTTTAGATACTGGTGATCGAGGCGATCTACTACCGTCTGCATCAGCTTCTTCACCACCACGAAATCCACCAGCAGCCCGATGGAATCCAGCTCCGGACCGCTGAACGTCACCTGCACCCGGTAGTTGTGGCCATGCACGTTTTCGCACTTGCCTTTGTAATTCCGCAGCGCGTGTCCGGCGGCGAAGGTATCTTCCACGGAAACTTCAAACATCGAAAAACCTCTCCACGTCTGTGATTTTGGTGGTAAAGCCGTAATCCGGAAGGCTGTCGAAAAACACCTGCCCGTAGCGTTGCTTGGTCACCCGGTTATCCAGCAGGACCAGCACGCCGCGGTCCGACCGGCTGCGGATCAGCCGGCCGAAGCCCTGCTTCAGCGCGATGGCCGCCTGCGGCACCTGGTAGTCGTAGAACGGGTTGCCGCCCTCGTCGCGCAGCTTGCGCACGCGCGCTTCCACAATTGGGTCGCTAGGCACGGCGAACGGCAGCCGGTCGATGATCACGCAGCTCAACTGGTCGCCGGGGACGTCCACGCCCTGCCAGAACGACGCCGTAGCGAACAAGATGCAGTTGGGCGTCGCGCGAAATTCCTCCAATAGCGCACTGCGCGGGCCAGTGCCTTGCAGCAGCGTCGGGTAATCGATATCTAGCGAAATCCGGTCGTACATCAGGCGCATCTGCTGATAGCTGGTGAACAGGACGAAGGCGCGCCCGCGGCTCAGCTTCAGCAACTGGGTCACTTCGATGGAAGCTTCCTTGGAAAAGGCGGGGCTGCGCGGATCGGGCAGGTGCTGCGGCACATACAACAGCGCCTGCTTCTGATACTGGAAGTGGCCGGGCACCACCAGCGTGCGAGTCTGCTCGATTCCCAGGCGCTTCTTGACGAAGTCGAAGCCGCCGGCCACCGCCAGCGTGGCCGAAGTCAGGACACACGTATCCACGGAATCGAAGAGCCGGTCGGCCAGCAATGGCGCGACATCGATGGGTGTGGCTTGCAGAAAGAAGCCGCGGCCACGGCGCTCCGCCCAATACACGTAGGACTGGTCGTCGCTCTCCAGCACGAACCGCAGTGCCAGTCCCAACTCCACCGCGCGGCGCTGCAGGGGGATGATCTCCGTCGGCGGATCCTTCAGCAGCTTCAAGTGGGAGCCGATCAGTTCCAGCGCGGAGTGCAGGTTGCGGTAGACCTCTTCGTTGCGCTCCACAAAATCCGCGCGTCCGGTGAATGCGGCGCGGCCCTCCGGCGCCGGCAGCACCGAAAACAGGTACGTGCCCAGCTCTTCGAAACGATCCAGAATGCGATCCAGTTCCGCCGATCCGAATTCCTTGGCGCGGGCCACCGCCGAGACGTCCCGCCGCAACTCCTGGAAGCGGTAATTGCTTACGGAGACGCCGAAATACTGCCCGGCAACGTCCTCGATTTCGTGCGCTTCGTCGAACACCACCGCGTGATATTCGGGCAGGATGCCGCCCTCGGTATCGCCGTCCTGCAGGACCTCCTTCAGCGCCAGATCGGCGAAGAACAGGTGGTGGTTGACGATCACGATGTCGCTGGCATGCGCGCGTTGGTGCATCAGGGTGAGGAAGCAGCGGTCGAACTGCTTGCACTTTTGGCCGGTGCAAAGATCGCTGCGCGCATCCACTTTGGCCCAGGCGCTGCTCGATTCCGGCAGCTTCTTGATCTCCGCGCGGTCGCCGATTTCGGTGGTCTGCTCCCAGGCCTGGATCACCTGGAAGTCGGCGACTTCCTCCAGGCCGGTCAGCACCGCCTCGCGGTCGGCGTCGTAGATCTTCTGCCGGCAGGCGTAGTTGTTGCGGCCCTTCATATAGCAGACGCGCAGCGGGCGCGGAAAATGCTGCTGGAGAAAGGGAATGTCCTTGAAGAAGAGCTGCTCCTGCAGGTTCTTGGTGCCGGTAGAGACCACGATGCGTTTGCCGGAGAGGATCGCGGGCACCAGGTAGGCCAGCGTCTTGCCGGTGCCCGTGCCGGCCTCCACGATCAGATGTTTGCGGTCCGCCAGCGCCGATTCCACCGCCTCGGCCATCTCCAACTGGCCGGGACGGTATTCGTAATTCGGATGCCACTTCGAAAGCGCGCCGTGCCGCGCGAAGAACCGGTGCACGCTGGGAGCGGCTTTGACATCGGTGGACATGCCGGGGTTAATTCGATTGTAGCGTGGTGGCGAAAGCTTCAGCCCAATGCTCCTGTACCTGTGGGGCGGGCGTCCACGCCTGCAGCGGGTCTCCAGACCCGCTCGCCGAGCGAAGCTCGCCGGTTCGGACGATTCTTGTGGGGCAGGTTGTTAACGTTGTTAACCTGCAGGCCGATTGTCGATCGGCCTTTCCCGTGCCGCGGCGACACGCCGACGAGGGCGTCGGCAGCGGTCCAGGGGGACCGCCCCACAACGAATGCAGGTGCTCGCGCGGCTGGCCCTTGCGCCCGGCTTTCCTTTTCGGGCATAATTGACAACACCGATGTTATGGCTCGCCTAGAGACAGGAGCTCGGGGTTGAGAACGGCCTTGATTTCTGCCATCACTGTGTGTGCCGAGCGGCGCTTTCAGAAGAAGGCGCGGAAATTCTTGCAGGGTCTATCCAGGGATGAATTGCAGTATATAGCGGAGTTTCTGGGCGCCTGCGTTCTGGAGTCTCTGGGCCGCTCCGCGCTCAGCCGGAGCGAGCTGGCCGACGGCATTGCGCATTTCGAACAGGTCCGGCGCGCCTCCCCGGACTGCGGCAGCGATCAAGAACACAAGATGATTCTGTTGTTGGAGTACCTGTGCCACAGCCGGATCACGAATTGCTCCCTGGCGGCGCCGGCAGGGCGGCTGTAACCGGACCTATTCCGCCGCTTTTAGCTCCCGAATCCAGATGTTGCGATAGCGTACGGCCTGCCCGTGGTCCTGCAACAGAAGCGGCAGCTTGGCCGGCGTCGCTTTGTAGGGCGGGCGCTTCATATAATCCGTGGGACCCGTCGGCATGGCGTGGTCTTGAGCCAACACGCCATTGAAGAGCAGCGTGACCGTGGCCGGTTCCAGCAACTTCGAATCGGGCGCGAACCGCGGGCCATGGAAGACGATGTCGTAGGTCTGCCACTCGCCCGGAGGACGGGCGGGGTTCACCAGCGGCGGATACTGGCAATAGATCGCGCCAGCCTGGCCGTCGGCGTAGGTCTTGTTCCGGTTGGATTCCAGCACCTGGATTTCGTATAACGAGTGCAGGTACACGCCGCTATTGCCCGGCTCCTGATCGGCGCCGTGCGGCGGATTGGGGGTGGCCCACTCGACGTGCAACTGGCAGTCTCCGAAGGGCTGCTTGGTGACGATGTCGCCGGTGCCGGGCGCGACTTCGAAGTAGCCGTCGCGCAGTTTCCAGGCGATGGGCTTGCCGTCGTGCTGCTGCCAGGCGGCGAGATCCGTGCCGTTGAAGAGTTGCACGGCATCGGAAGGAGCCGTGCCGGCATGCTGTTGGGTGCTGGGTTCGCCAGGCGTGACCATGACGGGCAACGGCCGGCTGCGGTCGCCGGTCTTCCACTTGATCACGGGAACGGTTGCGGCGAAAGCGGTGAGGGCTATGGGCAAGAAATATCGGATTCGCATTTCGCCCCGATTTTAACACTGTGGGACGCCGGCGGCGCGCCTTGTGGGGCAACTTGGCAAGCTGCGGCCGATTGTCAATCGGCCAACAGCGGCGGTAGCCAACCGCCAGCTATTCCACTTTGATGTCGCGCCCCCCAGCGGGCATGCTGTTGACTGAAAGATAGGCTGTCCTGGTCGAAAGATAGATGCGGCTCAAAGGGGCCCCGTTCATCGCAATGATATGATGAAAAGACCCGGGTGCGCGTGCGCCTTAGAGGATCAACCCGGTCTTCCCCGTGGGCAGATGTTAACCTTCCTCCTGAACAAAGACAGCAAACCAATTCGTCATGGAGGTGATGTGCGACGCCTTTTCTGGCGGCTGTCGATGGGGCTTCTGTTTGCAGGCTGCTTCGCCGAGGCCATCTTCGGGCAGGCGGCCGCGCAGAAGACCATGACGTGGCAGCAAGCGCGGGAGGAGTTCGAAAAGTCGAATCCCACGTTGCGGGCGGCCCGCATCGGCATCGACGAATCGCGGGACGAAGAGATCACTGCCTATCTGCGTCCCAACCCGGATCTCACCGTTACCCTGGACCAGATCAATCCTTTCTGGAAAAACCCTGTCGACAAGTACAGCCCGTTTTCCGAAGCGCTGCCATTCGTCTCGGGAAGTTACCTACATGAACGGCAGCGCAAGCGGGAGTTGCGTCTGGAGAGCGCGCAAAAGGGTACCGCCATCGCGCAATCGCAATTGGCGGACCAGGAACGGACCCTGCTTTTCACTTTGCGCGGCGCGTTTGTGCAAGCTTTGCAAGCCAAGGCCGTCCGCGACCTGGCGAAGGAGAACCTGGCTTACTTCGATCATGCCCTAGGCATCAGCCAGGACCGCTACAAAGCCGGGGATATCGCGCGGGTCGATCTGGACCGTCTGGAGTTGCAACGCGTGACCTACGAGTCCGATCTGCAAACCGCGGAAGTGAACCTGCGGACGTCGAAGATCCAACTCTTGCAGTTGCTGCACGATAGGACCCCGATCGAGCAGTTCGACGTGCAGGGGCCCTTCGAATTCGCGGAGCAAGTTCCGCTTCCGGGCGAGCTGCGGCGCATCGCCATGGAAGAGCGGCCGGATTTGAAGGCCGCCGCCCAGTCGGTTGACAAGGCGCAAACCGATTACAAGCTGGCGGTGGCTAACGGGTCGACCGATCCGACGATCGGCGTGGACTTCGGGCGCAATCCACCGATCCCGGTGTACATGGGCGTGAGCGTCACCATCCCGTTGCGCATCTTCGACAAGAATCAAGGGGAGAAGGCGCGCACGCAGGTGGACATTACGCGCAACGAGAGGCTGCGGGACGCGACCGAGGCGCAGGTGTTCAGCGATGTGGATTCCGCCTATGCGACTCTGCTCAATACCGTGACGCTCCTGCGGCCGTACAAGACGAAATACCTGGAAACCGCCGCCAGAGTGCGCGATACGATCGCCTTTTCGTACCAGCACGGGCAAGCCGCCTTAGTCGATTATCTGGACGCCCAGAGAGATTACCGGGCCGTCGAAGTGAGCTATCTGAACCTGGTGGGTTCTTACTTATCCGCTGCGAGTCAACTGAATCTCGCGGTAGGCCGTGAGGTGATCCCATGAAACGGCATGAACTGATTCTTTCGATCTTGTGCCTGGCCTTAGTGCTGGCCGGCTGCAGCGCGCAGGGCAAAGGCGACCCCAAGGCCGAGGCGCCGCCGCCAGCCGAGGTGGAGCACGTCCAGACCGCGGGCCTGTTCAAGGTGGACGACCCCGGCAAATTCCCGCTGGCGACCGCGGGCCAGATCGACGCGGCGCCCGAGCTGAACGTGACCGGGGTGGTCGGCGCCGATGTATCGCGGACTGTTCCGGTGATTACGCTGGCGTCCGGCCGCGTGATTGAAGTGCTGGCCCGCTTGGGGGATACCGTAACCAAAGGCCAGCTCCTGATGAAGGTGCAGAGCGCGGATATCGCCGGGGCGTACTCGGATTACGAGCAGGCCCAGGCCGACGAAACACTGGCCAAGGCGCAACTCGACCGCTCCAAGATTCTCTTCGAGAAAGGAGCCATCGCGCAGAAAGATCTGGAAGTCGCCCAAGACACCGAGACGAAGGCTCAAGTCACCGTCAAGACCACGCTCGACCACTTGCACGTGCTGGGCGCGGATCCGGATCACCCATCGGCCATTGTGGAAGTGCGTGCGCCAGTTGCGGGCGTGATCACGGACCAGCAAGTGACCACCGCGTCCGGTGTACAGGGATTGGCCTCTCCTAATCCATTCACCATCTCGGATCTCTCGCATATCTGGATTCTTTGCGATGTGTATGAGAACGACCTGGCGCAAGTGCATCTGGGCGAGTACGCGGACGTGAAGTTGAACGCCTATCCGAAGCAGGTTTTCAAAGGGCGCATCGGTAATATCAGCCCGATTCTGGATCCCAATCTGCGCACGGCCAAAGTCAGGCTCGAAATGGCGAATCCGGGATCGATGCGGCTGGGCATGTTTGTCACTTCGACGTTCCATGGCTTGCAGAAAGAGTCGCACGCCACGGTTCCATCGTCGGCCGTGCTGCATTTGCATGACCGCGATTGGGTCTATGTCCCGGCGGATGGCGGGCAGTTCCGGCGCGTGGAGGTGACCGGCGGAACAATGCTGCCCGGCAACCTCCAGGAGATCGCCGGCGGTATCCGGCCGGGCCAAGAAGTGGTATCGAACGCCCTGGTCTTGCAAGCCACGGCGGAACAATAATACAGTAAAACATGACCAAAGAAGAGGTTCGCGCGCGCATCGAAGAGATTGGCATCATCCCCGCCATCCGGCTTCCTTCCACTGAAGACGCACGGTTTGCCGCGGAGGCCGTCTATCGCGCCGGGCTGCCCATTGCCGAGATCACCATGACGGTTCCCGGAGCGCTGGGCCTGATTTCCGCGCTGCTGCGCGATTTTCCGGACATGGTGGTAGGCGCTGGAACGGTGCTGGACGCGGATACGGCGCGACGCGCAGTGGAAGCCGGCGCGCGATTTATCACCAGCACCGGAATGGACCCAAGCGTAGTGGGCCTGGCGGTTGAGGAAGGTGTCCTGGTGTTGCCGGGCGCACTGACGCCCACCGAGATTATCAACGCATGGAAGGCGGGCGCCGATTTCGTCAAAGTGTTTCCCTGCGCGCCGCTGGGCGGAGATAGCTATATCAGAGCGCTGAAGGTAGCCTTGCCGCAGATACGCCTGATCGCGGGAGGCGGCGTGCAGCAGCACACAGCCGGCCACTTCATCAGCGCGGGAGCCAGCGCCATCGGTGTCGGCAAAGAGTTGATCACCTATGAAGCGATTCGGCATCGCAAGTCGGAATGGATCCTGGAACTTGCGCACCGCTTCATGGCCATTGTGAAGAATGCGCGCGCGCATACGCCGTCGGCCAATGTGGTGACCTTTAAATAGCGGCAAAATAGTACGGCATAGCTGAACGGAATGATTCGCGGTCTCGTCGATTTCTCGCTCAATAACCGTCTTCTGGTGGTGGCGCTCGCCATCCTGCTATTTGCGTGGGGCATCATCTCATTCAAGAATCTCCCCATTGAAGCCTATCCGGATGTAGCCAACAACTACGTGCAAATCATCACGCAATGGCCGGGCCGCGCGGCCGAAGAGGTGGAGCAGCAGGTAACCATCCCTATTGAAATCGTGATGAACGGGCTTCCCCACCTGGAGCACTTGCGGTCCACCTCGCTGTTCGGGCTCTCCAGCGTAATGCTGATCTTCGATGACGCCTCGGACAACGATTGGAACCGGCAGAAAGCGCTGGAGCGGCTGTCGGAAGTCACCCTTCCCGAGAACCTGCAGCCGCAGATCGGGACGGACTACAGTCCCGTCGGCCAGATTTACTGGTACTCGTTGCAGAGTACCAACCCCGAGTACGACCTGATGGAGTTGAAGGCTCTCGAAGATTGGGTTCTGGAGAAACAGTTCAAATCGGTTCCCAACGTTGTGGATGTTTCGAGCTTCGGAGGCATCACCAAGGAATACCAGGTGGCGATGGACCCCAACAAGCTGGTGGAGTACGCCCTGAGCATCGGCGATGTGGAGCAGCAGCTAACCAATAACAACGTCAATGCCGGCGGCAGTTTCATCCAACAGGGCCTGCAACAAGTCAACGTGCGCTCCATCGGGCTCTTCGACAACGTGGAAGATATCGGGAAGACCGTTCTCAAGACTCAAAACGGCACGCCCATTCACATTAGAGATATTGCCACGGTCATGCAGGGGCCGAAGATCCGGCTGGGCCGCATCGGAAAGGCCCTCCACCGCAAGGACGGCAAGATCGCCGACAACGATGATGTAATCGAGGGCATCGTGCTGCTGCGGAAAGGCGCCGAATCCGATGCCACGCTGGACGCCATCCACGAGAAGGTGACGGAGCTGAACGAGCACATTCTCCCCAAGGGCGTGAAAGTCGTTCCGTTCCTCGATAGAAGCGACCTCGTCCACTTCACCACGCACACCGTTCTGCATAACCTGACCGAGGGCATTATCCTGGTGGCCATTGTCCTGTTCCTGTTTCTGGGGAACGCCCGCGGCGCCCTGATCGTGGCCATCACCATTCCGTTCTCTCTTTTATTCGCATCGATCTGCCTGGACCTCAACCACATTCCCGCCAATCTGCTGTCCCTTGGCGCGCTGGATTTCGGCATGGTGGTGGATGGCGCGGTGGTGATGGTGGAGAATATCGTCCGGCATTTGGGGCACCAGGGCGGCCCACCGCGGCCAGTGGTGGAGCGCATTCGCGAGGCGGCGCACGAGGTGCAGCGGCCCGTCTTTTACGCCATCGGGATTATCATCACGGCGTATTTGCCGATCTTCACGCTACAGAGCGTGGAAGGGCGTCTGTTCAAGCCCATGGCCTGGACGGTGGCCTTTGCGCTGCTGGGCGCACTGATCTTCTCCATGATTCTGGCCCCGGTGCTGTCCAGCCTGGCGTTCGGACAGAACACGCGGGAGTGGCGTAATCCGGTGCTGGCGTGGCTGATCGGGCGCTATCGTGTGACGCTGCGCCTGGCCATTCGCGCCCGCTGGGTCACGGCAGGCGTAGCTGTGACTAGCATAGCGGTAGCCGGCTGGCTGGCCTCCAGCGGCATCATCGGTTCCGAGTTCCTGCCGCACCTCGACGAAGGCGCCATCTGGACGCGGGGCACCTTGGCCCCCAGCACCGGCCCGGACGAGGGCAACCGGCTGATGACGCAAGCGCGCCTCGTCTTGGCCTCCTTTCCGGAGGTCACCCAGGTGGTTTCGCAGGTCGGCCGCCCCGACGATGGCACCGATACCACGGGCTTCTTCAACACCGAATACTTCGTCGATCTGAAGCCCAAGAATCAGTGGCGGCCGGTGTTCAAGGAAGAGAAAGTCAGGTTGATTGGCGCCATGGACCGCGAGTTGGAGAAAATCCCCGGCGTGCTCTGGAATTTTTCGCAGCCGATTGCGGACAACATGGAAGAAGCGGTGAGCGGCGTTAAGGGCGAACTGGCCATCAAGATTTACGGCGACGACCTGGTGAAGCTGGAACAGACGGGCGATCAGATCGTCAACGTGATGCGGAACATCAAGGGCGTCGAAGACCTGGGTCTGTTCCGGGTCATCGGCCAGCCCAATCTCAACTTCTCCGTGGACCGGGACCAGGCCGCCCGGTATGGGCTTAACGTGTCCGACGTTCAGGACGCCATCCAGACCGCGGTGGGAGGCAATGCCGTCAGCCAGATCTTGCAGGGGGAGCGGCGCTTCGACCTGGTGCCCAGATATACGGCGCCCTATCGCGACACCAGGGAGGCCATCGAGAACGTTCGATTGCTGGCGCCGACAGGGGAGCGCGTCTCGCTGGCGCAGCTTTCCAAAGCCGAGGTGAAGGACGGCGCCTCGGAAATCTATCGCGAAGCGAATTCCCGCTATGTGGCGATCAAGTACAGCGTGCGGGGCCGCGACCTTGGCAGCACCGTGCAGGAGGCCATCCGGGACGTGAACCGGCAGGTGAAACTGCCGGAAGGCTACACCATTAATTGGGCCGGTGAGTATGCCAGCCAGCAGCGCTCCCAAAAGCGGCTGATGATCGTACTGCCCATCACCATCCTGGTGATCTTCGTCATCCTGTATACGATGTTCCACTCCTTCAAGTGGGCTACGCTCATGCTGGCCAATATCGCCATGGCGCCTTTGGGTGGACTGATGGCGCTACTGATTACCGGGACGCACTTCAGCGTCTCGTCCGGCGTCGGATTCCTGGCGCTTTTTGGCGTTTGTGTGCAGACGGGCGTGATCATGCTGGAGTACATCAACCAGCTTCGCGCGCGCGGTCACTCGGTGATGGATGCCGCGGTGGAGGGCGCCGTCCTGAGGCTGCGACCCATCATGATGACCACCTTGGTGGCTACCCTGGGATTGCTGCCGGCGGCCACGTCGCGCGCCATTGGATCCGATTCCCAACGGCCCTTTGCCATTGTGATCGTGGGAGGCCTCATGGTCGCCATGCTGATGAACATCTTCCTGCTGCCCACGTTGTACGTCTGGGTGGCGGGGGACCAGGATGTGCTGCCCAGGCCCGAGGCCGAATTCGAAGAATCGGTGTAGGCGCAGGAGCGCAGACGGCGTAGGACTTTACATTTACTTTACATCTCGCTTCAAGTATAATCGAAACCGGGAGGACGCATATGCGCCCATTGGACATCCCGGAAATGCTGATCGCCCTAGGTTTGGTCGCCATCCTGGCGTGGGGCCTCTACAATTGGAAGCACCGCGCGCACACGCATCGCTAGCGCCTGCCTGGCGAGCCTCCGCCCCGATCACACCTCCGCCGCGCCGTTCCCGCAACTCGTCCACCGTCACCTACAGAATCTGCGATATCTCGATTCGGCGGTAAACTGGAGTTGTGAGCACGTCTGAGGATGGGTTCGACGACTTCCGGCTAGACCGCACGCATTTTTCCGTCGTCCGCTTGACGGACCCGGACGATGCGGTTGAGTACTGGTTGTCCCGCCCGGTCGAAGAGCGGTTGCGAGCGCTCGAACTCTTGCGAAGGACCTTCTATGGCTATACCAGCGCTAGCGAGGGACTTCAAAGAGTTCTTGAAGTCGCTCAACTCGAACCGCGTTGAATACCTGTTGATTGGTGGGTACGCGGTCGGCATCCACGGTCATATCAGGGCCACCAACGATCTCGACGTGTGGGTCAACATGAGCCCGGAAAACGCCGACAGAATTGAGCAGGCGCTTCGCGAGCTCGGGTTCGCCGCGGCCGGGCTGACCTCCGGCCTCTTTCTTACCCCGAATAACGTGGTTCGCATGGGGGTGCCGCCCATTCGGATCGAGATCCTCACGTCAATCTCCGGGGTCGAGTTTGAATCGTGTTACGTCGAAAGAGAAACGAACCGGATTGAGGAAATAGTGGTTCCCGTGATCAGCCTGGCTCGTCTGCGGCAAAACAAGGCGGCCAGCGGGCGGGCGAAGGACCTGGCGGATTTGGAGAGCCTGCCTGAGTAGGCCTGGCCCCAATCACACCTCCGCCCCGCCGCGCCGCTTCCGCAACTCATCCACCGTCACCGCCAGAATAATCACCGCGCCGATAATAGCCTGCTGCAGGTAAGGCGATATGCCCAACAAGTCGCTGCCGTTCGCAAGCAGCCCCATGATCAACGCGCCGATCAACGTGCCGATGACGCTGCCTTCGCCGCCCCGCAGGCTGCCGCCGCCGATCACTACTGCGGCGATGGCCTGCAGTTCGTAGCCATTGCCGCCCGAGGGCTGGCCGGTCATCAGCCGCGACGCTTCGATCATGCCCGCCAGGCCGGTGAGCAGGCCGCCCAAGGCATATATCACGGTGGTCGAGAACGACACCGGCACTCCCGCGTAGACCGCCGCATCCGGATTGCTGCCGATAGCGAAGGCGTGGCGGCCCAGGCGCGTATGCTCCAGAATCATATGCGTCGCCAGCGCGCAGATTACCACCACCCACAGCACGAAAGGCACTCCCAACAGGTTGCCCTCGCCCAGAAACGCGAAGCTCTGCGGGACGCGGTGCACGGGCAAACCGTTGGTGATAATCAGGGTCAATCCCCGAATAATGCCCAGCGTGCCGAGCGTCACGATAAAGGGCGCGATGCGCAGCCGCGTGGTCAGCAGCCCATTCACCGATCCCCAGAACAACCCGGTCGCCAGGCCCACCAGGATGCCGATAGGTACCGGCATCCCGTGCTCCAGCGCCATGGTGCCCAGCACGCCGCACATCGCCAGCATGGCGCCCACCGAAAGATCGATGCCGCCGGCGATGATGATCATGGTCATGCCCAGCGACATGATGTTGATCACGGCCGTTTGCCGCACTACGCTCGAAAGATTCGTCTCGGTGAGGAAATGCGGCGACGCAATCGCCAGCGCCACGAATAGAACCACCAGGCTCAAGAACGGCAGCAGCCGCTGCATCATGGCGCGGACTCCCGTTCGAGCGCGGCGAAGCGCATGATTTCCTCCTGAGTAGTGCGTCCCGGCAATTCCCCGGTAATACGGCCCTGCCGCATCACCAGGATGCGATCGGCCACCTGCAGCAACTCCTGCATCTCCGAACTGACCATCAGGACCGCCGCCCCGGAGCGCGCCAATTCATCCATGAGTTCGAATACCTCGGCCTTCGCGCCCACGTCGATGCCGCGCGTAGGCTCGTCGAACAGAAACACCCGCGCGCGGCGGAACAGCCACTTGGCGATCGCCACTTTCTGTTGATTGCCGCCGCTCAAGCGCCCCGCCGCCTGCCGCCCGGACGAAGCGCGGATGCGCAGGCGCGCGATGTACTCGACCGTGACCCGGCCCTCGGCCCGCCCATCGATCAGGCCGAAACGGCTGATCTGGCGCAGGTTTGCCATGGTGATGTTGTAGGCGATGGGCAACCGCACCGCCAAGCCCGTCTTTTGCCGGTCTTCGGTGACCAGGGCGATCCCCGCCGCCACCGCTTCGCGCGGCGATCCGATTCGCGCCGGGCGGCCCTCCACGAAGATGGTTCCGCCATCGATGGGGTGTACTCCAAAAATGGCGAGGCAGGTTTCGGTTCTTCCCGCGCCGATCAGGCCGGCCAAACCCACGATCTCGCCCGCGCGCAGAGAGAATGCAACATCTTGAAATGCGCCGCGGCGCGTGAGTCCATCGACGCGCAACAGTTCCGCACCCGGCGCGACCGGCTGCCGCCGGCAACTGGCCCCCATCTCGCGGCCCACCATGTGCTGGATGATGCGGTCCGTCGAGACCTCCGCCAGCGGCCCGGTGTGAACCGTCGCGCCGTCGCGCAGGATAGTGACCCGGTCGCCGATCGCGCGCAGTTCCTCCAGCCGGTGGGTGATGTAGATCACGCCCATGCCCCGCGCGCGCAGCGTGCGCACGATGCGGAAGACTTCTTCGCTCTCCGCGCCCGAGAGCGACGATGTGGGCTCGTCGAAAATCAGCAAACTGGAACCGTGCTGGATGGCGCGGCAGATACCCACCAGTTGCTTGCCCGCGGGGCTGAGCCGCTCCACGCGCCAATCCGCCCGCAACGGGAATTGGTGCTCTTCGATGATGCGCGACGCTTGCTCGATCATGCGCCGCCGGTTCACCCAGCCGAACGGCAGCCGCTCCTCACGCCCCAGGAAGATGTTCTCGGCGACCGTCAGATGGGGCGCCAGCAGCGATTCCTGGTGTACCATGGCGATGCCGGCCGCGGCCGCTTCCGCGGGCGTGTGGAAGGCGGCGCCGCGCCCCTGCCACAGCATGCGCCCGGCATCGCGGCGCTCCATGCCCGCCACGATCTTCATCAGCGTGGATTTTCCCGCGCCGTTCTCGCCCAGCAGCAGATGCACTTCGCCGGGCGGCACACTGAGGTTGCCGTCGCGCAGGGCTGTCACACCGCCGAACCGTTTTTGGATGCCGTCCAGATCGAGGAGCACCGCAAGGGACAGTGTAGCGTGAGTGGATCCTTGTGGGGCAGGTTGGCAACCTGCAGGCCGATTGTCAATCGGTCTTCCATTTGCGGAGCCCGCCCACCAAGCCTAGCTTACTGAATCGTGTAACTCGCCGTCGCTATGCTGCTATGCAAATAGCCCGGAGCCACCGCCAGCGCCTTCAGCGCAGTACTGGCCGAAATCGCGATCGGCACGGTGTACTGTGTAGAAGACGTGGTGGGCGTCGTTCCGTCCGTCGTGTAGTAGATCGTGGCGCCGGGCGTCGCGTCCGTGATGCTCACTTGCTGCGCCCCGGTGTAGGCACCCGCCGCTGGATTGAACACCGGCAGGGCCGCCACATTGCCCGTATACGACAGATGATTCCAAGTCAGAATTTCCTGGATCGCCGACAGCCCGCCGGCGCCGCCCGTGAACCCAACATAGGCGGTGTTGCCTCCAGTCGTCGTTGGAATGTCGATGCTGAACTGCGTCGCGAAGTACTCGGTGCTGTTCGCCGTGTCCACGATCTCCAAAGTCAGGACCGGATTGTAGTACATGAGCCGCGCGCGCAACACGTCGCCGCTATGCAGGTTGATACCCGAAGGCGTCAAGTCGATAGCGGGCACAGTTGGATCGGCGCCGTCCGTGTAAATGCCCGTCGAGTTCGGACCTTCGCCCGCGTTGCTGTACAGGTCGAACTTGACGGCCACGCTGTTGCCAATTCCCGGCGACCCGCCGTATCCCAAGTCGCCGCCGTCAGAGCCCAACGCCGTGGGCCCCTGGTTCTGAATGCATATCGTAAACCCGTCCGCTTGCGCATTCGTGAGCTGGAACGTGAAATCGCTGGTGAAAAACTGGGCGTTGACCGGTGTGTTGAAGAAGGCGCTGGCGGCCTCGTCATCGTTCCCATCCGTGAGCCGCAAGCGGGTGCCGTTCAAGGTGGTGCTGCCGTTGAAGGTCAGCCCCTGGGCTGTGAAACCATTCGGAAAGTCGGGTCCCTGGCCAGCCCCCAACGCGATGGTATAGAGCGCCGAACTCACCAGGCTCGGTGGCGTCCCGGCCGCAAATGCAATCGCCCTGATTGTATCCGTCTTACTCACGTTCACCGGACCCGTGTATAGTGTCGAATGCGTCGTGGGAGCCGCCCCGTTAGCCGTATAGTAGATGCTCGCGCCCGGCGTGGCGCTGGCGATGGTGACGCTTTGCGCCTGGGCGTAAACTCCGCCGGCCGGGCTGAACGCCGGTGTGGCCGCCGGCGGCGGCCGCAGTCCGAAGACCGCTAGTTGCGTCGCTGTCCCCACGTAAACCTTGCCGTGTGCCACGGTGGCCGCGGCGAATTTCACCGCCGGCCCGGGCGTGTCGCGCGAGCCGTTCTGCGTGCTGTTGTACAACTCATTGGCCAGATTGGTGGCGTCGTACGCGTGCAGCACCGCCGGCCCGTTCGACGCGTATGCGTCCGTCTGGATAGCCCACACGATACCATTGCCGCTGCCGTTAGCCGAAATCGAGGGCGTCGGCCCCGGAAATGCAAAACTCTCCGGCGAATAGGAAACCGCCGATGGCGAAAGCAGCCCGCTGCCGCCGGCGTTGAACGAGAACGCCTTCAGGTTGTCGTACTGCGCACCGAAGTACACCGTGTTGTTCCAGTAAGCCGGCATCCCAAAGAGCCCGCCAGTCGCCCCCGGCAGTTCCTGCACCACCTGGTCCGTGGTGGAGTTGTAGCCGCCCATGTTGTTGCGGTCCACCAGGTAGATGGTTCCTTCTTTCCCGCACTCCACCAATAGATCCTGATGCGCCGACCCCGCCGGCAAGTCCGGCAGCAGCACCACTCCGCCCCCGCCCAGGTCGATGTCGTCTTCCGACAACACGTCCTGGTTGAACGGCGTGAAGTAGCTCAGCACGCGCAGCGTTCCGCCGGTGGGACCGCTCATTCTCAAAATCGTGTCGCCCCAATCCTTGCCGCCAGTGTTCACGTCGAAGGTGCCGTTTCCGGTAACAAAGTAGATTCCGGCGGAATCCGCAGCCGGTCCGCCGCCCGATTGCCATACACCCCCGTCGCTGCCGTTCGGCGTCGAGTTCCACACCACAACCTGCTGCAAGTTGGACGCGTCGTAGCCCAACACCCAGGCATGATACGGGGGATGGTCGCAGTGCGAGGCCGACGTGATGTACACCACCCCGTTCGCCAGCAGCAGCCCGGGCCGCTGGTTCTGATGCAGGGCATCGAAGGAGACCAGGCCGCCGGAACTGCCGTCGCCCGTCCCCGGTACGGTGGCCTGGAGGGCCACCGGCCCGCCGAATTTCTCGCTCCCCGTGGTGATGTCCAGAGCGTGCAGCCGCTGGAAGAAGACCCCGTTCTCCTTCGTGTTCGCCACCACGTACAGCGTCCCGGTGCTGGTGTCGATCACCGGCGTGCCGGAGATGCCGATCTGCGGCACCAGGTCCGTGCATTGCGCGTCGGTGGCACTGTCCACCGTGGTGACCGACGGCGGATTTATGAAGCTCACGTGCCACAGCGGACTCGCATCGGCGCCCGAAGCGCGGTCTGCGTCGAACGCGTAAACGCTATCGTTTTCGGTCGCCACAAACACCACGTTATGAGCCTGCCCGCCGATCGAGACATTCGGCACATACAACGGCTGCGCATAGATGTATCCGTCCACGGGCTGCACAAACAAGCGCCCAAACCCGTTGGGGTTCACGTTCGCAGGGGTAAGGATCGATTCGTGCAGGTTTTGGCCCGTGCGGGCGTTGTCGTTGTGATAGGTTGTAACGCTCACTTGCGCCCAGCCCGCCTGGACTGCGGCCAGAGCGAAGCAGGCAGTTACCCTTACAGAGATCATGGTTCTGCTCCGATCTGAAGTGGCGTTCCATGATTTTAGCACGCGGGTGGGTGGGGCAGATTAGCTGTGGGGCAGGCCATCGTTTTTCGTGGCCTGCCGGGTTCAAGCACGGTGCGCAGACGACAAACAACGATCGTCTGCCCCACGCCGGGCACCGGAGCTGTACAGTTAATTCGCGGACAAGACCCGCTCCGCGGTTGGGTGTATACTCGTGGCAACATGTGCGGAGCGGCATCACTGTTCGCATTCAGCGCCCTATTCATCCTGATACCGCATGCGAGTGAAGGCCAAGCCCGAAAGACGGTCCCGGACCGGGAGCCGATGGTCGATTGGAGCGACGCGGAGCTAATTCACGAGCTGCCCGAGTTGGCAGCCGTGCAGTCCGCGCCAGGCCAGGACCACGGGGCCACGATGCTCGGCGCCGTCCGCAGTCGAACAGTGCGGATGTTTCAGGCGTTTGGCAAGTCCGGCAATTTGTCAGCGTCGGAGGAACTGCACGCCATGCGGTTTCGGGTGCCCGGCGGGTTTGACTCGGATGAGCACGCCGTGTCCCGTTACGCCGCGGAGATTACGAACGCGGGCGATCCTCTATCTTTCGACGCTCTCGACGAGGGCCGCACCGGGCCAAGCGGGGAAGCGAAATCTGCACCGGGCGGCTCTGTGGTTACCAGCAATTTTCTTTGGCTTCTGAGCCGTATGCTGCCGCGCTACCAACCGCGCATGCGCGTTCGCTATCTGGGCCGCGACACACGCGGTAATGCGGATGTGGTGGTGTTTACAGCGCAACTCGCAGCCGGCGAACTACCTCACTGGGTCGAAACCTCGGACGACGCTGGTCCAATCTTATTCCGAGGCTTCATTTGGATCGATGCTGCCGCCGGCCGCATAGCCCGCATCCGCGCCGAACTGCTTCCGTCGACAACCGCCTCGACACTCGAAAAGCTCACTACCGACGCGCGCTTCAGCGTGGTGGGATTCAAGTCGAGTGAGGCCGAACTCTCGCTCCCGGCGAAAGTGACCGTCACGGTTCGCGTGCATGGGATGGAATACTACAACGTCCACCGTTTTTCGCGCTATCGGATGTTCTCCGGCGGGCGGCTCGATGCGGGGATCGCACAAGACAAGACGGCGGATGAGCCGGATGCGCGCGAAGCCATGGTGGACGGCATTGTGCTGCTTCGGAACCGGCAGCCGGCCGAGGCCGTCCGGGTGCTTCGAGAAGCGGTGCGCCTCGATCCGGACGCCGCCGAGCCCCACTATCATCTGGGAACTGCGTTGCACGAGATACACGATCTCGCCGGCGCCGAAGCCGAGCTCAGCGAAGTGGCGAAGCGAATTCCCGACGCCGAGGATGGGCATAGAGAACTTGGGACCGTGCTGTTCGAACGCGGCGATCCGGCGGGCGCGGCCACGCAATTCCGCGAACTCATCCGGCTGGACCCCAAGGACGCGGCCGCCCACGCCAACCTTGGCGAGGCGCTGGTGAAACTCCGCGATCCGCAGGCGGTGGAGGAATATCGTATTGCAACGGCGCTGGCGCCCGGGAACGCCGCGGTGAAGGTCCGCTTTGAAACCATCAGCCAAGCGGCAATCAAGAACACGCCCAGCGAGCCACCCACCGCACCCGAGACACGCATCAAAGTGGATGTCCGCCAGGTAATCGTCCCAGTGGTAGTGAGCGATAAGAGCGGCCACCAGGTGACCGGACTTCGGCAAGCGGACTTTCAGGTGTTCGAAAACGGTATCCAGCAGACCATATCGAGTTTCAGCGTGGAGCACTCCGAAATCCCGGCCGCACCGGAAGATCCCGCCGCGGCTCCCGCTGGCGCGCGGAAGCCACCAGCCGCCGCGGCAACCCCAGCGCCGCCCCGCCACACGTACCTGATATGCGTGGACACGCTGCACGCCTCGCCGGGGAACTTCGCGCATGTCCGGGACGCTCTGAGGAAGCTCTTTGCGCGGGAGGAACCTGGGTACGCGCAATACGCCTTGATCAATCTGGGCAGACAGGCGGAAATCGTCCGGCAACCCACGCCGGACCCGTTGCAGATCCTTTCCGCTCTCGAGTCGACCAAGGTTTGGGGGGCGGTCGTAGCCAGCGACGCAAGTTCAAATCGCATGGCTGTTGAGCAGTTTCGCCAATTTCTGGAGGAAACCAGGATTGTGTGTGACAATCGTACCGATTTAATAAAGTGCAGTGCACGACTGGATCTTCTGCCGGCGCAGGCCGAGTTTCTCGCGCAGCGCAATGTTCCGGCAACGATCGCTTTTCTCGACGCGCTGAAAAAGCTGGTCGAACAATTCCCAGGCGCACCTACCCGTGGTGAGCTGATCCTCATTTCCGACGGATTCCTGCTAAACCCAGCCAGCGAATCTTTCGGCATGCTGGCAGCCTACTTTCCCGACGCTCAGGACCATCCCGGAGTTCGCGCAGCGGGATTGCGCGGAAGGGATGATCGCTTTCAGAGTGACTTCGATTCCATCGCCCGGGCTGCCGCCAGGCGTAATGTCCGAATCGATACAATCGATTCGCGGGGACTGTACGCGTCGGAAAGCTTTGCCGCTTCGAGTCGCGGCAGTGTCTCTTCCCAAGGGCCGGCCGTGATGAGCTACACGGATGACATGTCGCGCGAAGCCGGCAATTCGCTCGCTGAGATCGCGGAAGCCACTGGTGGGATCTTCATACACGACACCAACGACCTGCTGGCGGGCATGCGGCGCGTGCTCGCCGACGGGCGCGATTACTACACACTCTCCTACGTTTCGAAGGATAGCAAAATGGACGGGAAGTTCCGCGCCATTACGATCAGACTCCGGGATAGCAAGCTCGTGGTTCGCGCCAAGCGGGGCTATTGGGCGACTGAAGAGTAGCGCGTCTTATGCCTGGCCCGCCTTGCCCAACCACAAATCAATCGGCCGCTTGACACCCGTGGGCCGGAATGGCAATTCGATCTTGCGGCCCTGCCCAGCCGACGCATAGCCCGCGTAAAGCGCTTCCATCACCACGCGGCCGTCTTCGCCGGTCGACTGCGGCTTTTCCTTGCCGCGCACGCACCGCGCGAAGTGGCGCATCTCATGCGGCGAGCCGTAATTCCACAACTCATCGAACACCGGATAGCTCCAGCCTTTAGTGCTCGGCGCCTTCTCCACCGCGTATCCGTAACCGTATTCGCTAAATGTGGGCATAGCGTTGCCCATGTGCAGATTCGGGTAGCTGACGCCGCCTTCCCCGTAGATCTCGGTGCGGTCGTCCATGCCGCCGCGCTTGGCCCAACTGTTCTCCACCAGTCCCACGCCGCCGTTGGCAAACTCCAGGACGCAAATGCTGTCGTCCTCGCCGCGCGTCTTAGCGCCGTGCACATAGGTGCCCATGTGACACGTGACGCTCTTGATCGGCGAACGGTCGAAGAACCAGTAGCAGAACGCGATGCCGTGACAGCCCATGTCCATGAAGACGCCGCCGCCGGAACGTTCCACGTCCCAGAACCACGCACTGTGCGGCCCGAAATGCTTCTCGCTCTGCTTCACCAGGTACAGCTTGCCGAACGCGCCATGGTCCGCCATTTCCTTGGCCTTGACATACTTCGGCGTGAACAGCAGTTCCTCCGCGTACAGCAGCAGCACGCCTTCGCGGCGGCAGACGTCGATCATCTCGTCGGCCTCGTCAATCGTCATCGATAACGGCTTTTCGCACACCACGTGCTTGCCCGCGCGCGCGATATCGACGGTCATGGCGCAGTGCAACGCATTGGGCGCGGCGATGGTCACCATCTCGATATCTTTTTCCCGCAGCATCTCCTTGTAGTCCAAGAAGACGCGCGGGATGCCATACTTCCGCGCCATCTCCGCCGCATGGCCGGGCGTGGGCGAGCACACCGCCACCACCTCGGCCTCCTCCGGCATGATCTGAAATGACGCTGCGTGGATATCGCCCTGAAACTGCGATCCGATGATTCCCACCTTCACTCGCTTAGCCACGTTCGACTACCTCCTCTTTCACCGGATCAAAATGGAACATCTTGCCCTCGCGGTAACTGCGCACCGCCAGCGCAATGTGGGTCATGGTGGTATAGCCCAACGAAGCGCTGCAATTCGGCTCCTGCCGCGAGCGCACGCAATCGAAGAAGTTGTCCACGTGCTTATCGTCGCCCTCGTTGCCAAGGCCCGGAATGACAATCTCCTCCTTGCCCAACTTGGCGGCAAACTCCTTGCGATAGGGCTGTTCGGCGACGATCTGCGCGTGATCGAATTGCCGGTTCTTGGGCCCTTCCCATTCATCTCCCAGGAACAGGGTGGCCTTGGTGCCGCGCAGCATGGTGACCGGCCCGACCTCGTTCACCTGCGACGATTCCACCGTGATCGTGTACTTGCCCGGATAATCTGCCGAATCCATGAAAGTGTCGGGAACCTCGCGGCCGTCGTTGTAGACCCACAGCCCGCCTCCGCCCACTACGCGCGTGGGATGTTGATTGCCGAGCGCCAGGTGGAAGGGCGCCACGATGTGATAATGCAGGTCCGTGGCGATGCCGCCCGAGTAGTCCCAGTATTTGCGGAAGCGGAAGAAGCGGTCGGCGTCGAACGCGCGCCCCGGCGCCGCTCCGATCCACTGCTGCCAGTCGATGTAGTTATCGCCTTTGCCCTGCGGACCGGCCTCCGGATCGATGTCCCAATTCCAGTCGCCATCCGGGTTGTTGCGGCTGTAGGTGCCCTGCGCGGCCACCACCTGTCCAAGCATGCCGCTCTCGACCATCTCGCGCACCTTGTGCCAGCGCGTCCAGGAGGTGCCTTGCACGCCGACCTGCACGATGCGCTTGGAATCGCGCGCGCGCTCGAACACCTGCTTGGCTTCGCCCAGCGTGTGGGTCATGGGCTTTTCCAAATACACGTCCTTGCCCGCGGCGATGGCCGCCAGCGCGATGGGCGCGTGCCAGTGGTCCGGCGTAGCGATGAAGACGGCATCGATGTCGCTGCGCTGCAGCAGTTCCTGATGGTGCAGGTATGCTTTGGCGCCCGCGGCATCACCGGCCGCCCTGGCGAGCCGCTTGCGATACACGTCGCACACCGCTACCACCTGGACATCGCCGCGCGCCTTCTGCCGGCGCAGGCAGGCTTTCAGGTGATAACCGCCGCGCGCGCCGATCCCGATCTGGCCGATATTGATGCGATCGTTGGCGCCCATGGCGCGCGAGGCCGCCATCGCCGCGCCCGCCAGTCCCACGAAGCTGCGTCTGCTAAGTTCGTTCGTCATATCATCCGCCGCTCGATTGTATCAGGAGTGCCTAACCGTTTGGGGTAAACCTCGCGAAATCAACGCGACCGCTACCGAGCCTCGACCGCTACCGAGCCGCGACCGTGAGGGAGCGGCATCCGCTGTTCTGGTAGATGCGCTCTGGTAGACAATCTGCTATAGTGGCACAAAAATGCTAAACCGCATCGAACTCGTCCAGGGCACCCTCGACCTGCTCATTCTCCAGGTGCTCCAGTGGGGGCCCCAACACGGCCATGGCATCGGACAGGCGATCCGCATCCGATCGCAGGAGGCGCTGCAGGTCGAGCATGGCTCCCTCTACCCCGCGCTGCACCGGCTGGAACGGCAGGGCCGGCTGGCCTCGGAATGGAAAATGTCGGAAGCCAACCGCCGCGCCCGCTATTACAATCTTACGCCGAAGGGCAGGCGGCAGCTCGTCGCAGAGCAATCCAGGTGGAAACAAATGGTGCGCGCGGTGGCCCGCACCATGAAACCCGTCAAGGAGTGAGCCTATGTGGCGCCTTCTCAAGAAACAAGCAACCGACGCCGATCTCGAAGAGGAACTCCATGCCCACCTCGCGATCGAGACGAAGCAGTTGATGGAGCGCGGCATGTCGCGCGAGCACGCCGAAAGGGAAGCTCGCCGGCTGTTTGGCAACCCGGCCAGGGTCATGGAAGTCACCCGCGAAATCCGCGGGTATGGCGGCTTGGCGCGTCTCTGGCAGGATGTACGCTATGCCGCCCGCGTTCTGCGCCGCGCGCCGGCCTTCACTGTCGCCGCGGTGCTATCGCTGGCGCTGGGGGATCGGCGCCACCACCGCCGTCTTCAGCATCGCCGATACCATCTTCCTGCGGCCCCTGCCCTATGCGGACGCTCGACAGCTCGTTTGGGTGGCGATCCGCGATCCCAGCATAGAACTCGAATTCCTGCCTTCGCCGGATTACGTGGCCTGGCGCCGCAATAATCGCGTTTTTCAAAACCTCGCCGCCACCCAAGCCAGCTTGAGCAGCACCATGCTGCTGGGTGGATCGGAACCCGCCGAGGTGCACGCCGGCCGCGTTTCGGCCAACTTTCTCGACACATTCGCCGTCACGCCCGCGCTGGGCCGCACCTTCCGGCCGGATGAAGAACTTCCCAACGGCGCCAAAGCCGTCGTGCTGACTAACCAATTCTGGCGCGATCGTTTCCAGTGCCGTGCCGGCGTCGTAGGTTCCACCATCACGCTCGATGGGCTGTCGTACGCGGTCATCGGAGTGCTGCCGCGCTCGTTTATCTATCCGGTCGATGCCAAAATCGATCTTCTGACCACGCTGCCCGTTTCGCCGTCGGCCAGCCATCGCGATCGCAGCATGTTTACCTGGGCGGTCTTTGGACAGATCAAACGTGGCGTCACGATGGCGCAAGCGCGAGCTGACGTCGATATTCTGTACGCCGCCAGCAAACAGGATGACCCCCAAATGTTCCGTGCGTTTAACACTGTGGTGCTGCAACCGCTCCAGGAGCATCGCGCTGGCAACGTGCGCACTCTGTTGCTCATCCTCATGGGTGCGGCCGGATGCCTGCTGGCGATCGCCTGCGCCAACGTCGCCAACTTGCTGCTGGCGCGTTGGTCGGCGCGCGCCCGGGAGTTGGCTGTGAGGGCGTCGCTGGGAGCGGGACGCGGCCGCCTGGCGCGCCAGTTGTTCACCGAAATCGCGCTGCTGATCGCCGCGGGCGCCGGGGCCGGCATGCTCCTGGTGACAGTCGCATTGCGCGGATTCGTCCACTTTGCCAGCGGTGAGTTGCCGCGGTTGAGCGAAGTTGCCGCCGATTTCCGAGCCTTCGGCATCGCCCTGCTGGTCTCACTGGCGACCACATTGATCTTTGGCGGCCTGCCCGCGTTGCGGGCGGGTCGCGTAGACCTGCAATCCGTTTTGCAGCAGGCAGGCCGCGGCGGTGCGGCGGGTGGGCAAAAGACCATGCGGCGCGTTCTCGTGGTGGTGGAAATGGCGCTCTCTGTGGTCCTGCTGTCGGGCGCGGCGCTGCTGTTCCAAACACTCTGGCACATGCAGAACGACCATCTCGGTTTTCGGCCGGAGCGCTCCCTCACCGTCCGCCTGCGCGCGGCGGGTTTCCGCGAGTCCGCGAGCGATGCGCTGACTGCCGACGTCCTGGCGGGTATGCGGCGTATTCCCGGAACCGTGGCGGCCGCGCTCACCCAGTGTACGCCCCTTTCCAGAGGGGCCTCTTGGGTTACGTTCTCGCGCTCCGACCGGCCGCTGCCGGAGCCGTTCCATCGCGGCGATAATATTGGCGTGTGCGACGCAGGGCCGGATTACCTCAAGGCCGCGGGCACGCGGCTGGTCGCGGGCCGGTTCTTCACCGAGGGCGATCCTCCAGGTACGTTTGCGGTCATCAACGAAGCGGCGTCCCGCGCGTATCTGCCTGGAGAGAGCGCGATCGGCAAACAGATCCTCGGAGGCCGCGCCGGACCGTGGAAGACCGTAGTGGGCGTAGTTGCCGACACCAAGAACCAGGGGCTGAACCAACCGGCGTCACCCGAAGCGTTCGTCAACGACACGAGAACGGCAAATGCGGCGAGCGTTCTCTTTATTGTCCGTACCATTGCCGGCGACGGCGCTTTCGCGCGCGCCCTTCACGATCAATTACGCGCGGACCATCCGGGCGTCTTCGCCAGGATTGAGACCCTGAATGAAGAGATTGGGCAGGCCACCGCTAGCCCGCGCTTTAATACCGTGCTGCTCGCCACCTTCGCCGCCATCGCACTTCTGATGGCCATCGTCGGCGTATATGGCGTGCTGGCGTTTTCGGTAGCGCAACGCAGCCAGGAGATCGGCGTCCGCATGGCTCTGGGGGCAACGCCCGGATCCGTGCTCGCGTTGGTAATGAAAGAGGGCGCGGTGATGGTAGCGGCAGGGTCGCTCGCGGGCGTGGCCGGGGCATTGGTCTTAACCGCTACCTTGCCACGCTGCTCTATGGCGTCGCGGTGACCGATCCTGGCACGTACGTGGTGGTCGTTATGGGGCTGGCGCTTGCCGCATTGGTTGCGAGTTTCCTGCCCGCGCGCAGGGCAGCTACGCTGGATCCCGTTGTCGCGCTGCGTCACGAGTAGTCCGAGGCCACGCATCGTAATCCACACGACCCACCGTATCTTTCACCTTGATTTGGAGTGAGAGGCTTCCGTGCTCTTTCGCACGCTGAGAACCTCCCTTGGCGGCGAACGTCGCGATTGCGAACGGGCCACCGCAAAGGGTTGGGTGTATACTTTCTAGCCAAGGGTAACACACCCTTTGGAGAGGACACTACCATGAAGTTAGCCCCAGTTGTAACTCTGTCGATCTTGTTCTGCGTGCTCGCGCATGTCGCGGTCACGCCGCTAAATGCCCAACAGGAGCCCGCTGCAACACCGCCGCCGGCACTGAATCCGCTGCAGGTTGCCCTGCTGCGCTGGTACCCGGCAGATCGCGCCAACGCTACCATTCCGGCCGGAACCTCGCCAGGCGCCCTCGCGTTCGATGGCTCCAGCATGTGGATCGCGGGTCCCAGTATAGTCTCCAAGTTGAGAGCCAGCGATGGTCAAGTCTTGAAGACCATTTCGCTGACCACCGGGGCCGGCGCTCTCGTCTTCGATGGCGCCAACATTTGGGTTTCAGGCAGCTCCATTACCAAGCTCCGTGCCAGCGACGGCAGCGTCGTAGCCACCGTCACCATCCCTGGGTTCGCCGGGGCAATGGCCTTCGACGGCACCAACATCTGGGCGCTGCTCGGCTCCTTCCCGGCTGGATCGGTTGCGAAGATTCGGGCGAGCGACGCCACGCTGCTGCAAGTTGTGGCTTTGACGCAGGTGCCCGAGTCGATCGCCTTCGACGGCGCGAATATCTGGGTGGCACAGGGCGACGGCACCGCCATCAAGCTCCAAATCAGCGATGGTTCAACTGTCGCTACATATGGCCCGTTTGGACCGATACTGGGGATGGCGTTCGACGGCGCAAACATGTGGATAGCTTCTAACGCAGCGAGCGTCTACAAAGTGCGCGCCAGCGATGGTACGACCGTGGCGACATATACTTTTATGAGCTTCGACCCGGTCAGCCTCGTCTTCGATGGTTCAAGCATGTGGGTGACGAGTCAAGTAGGGAACGCCGTAAAGAAACTGCGCGCCAGCGACGGTACGGTCCTGGCCACCGTGACGCTGGCGAGCCCGCCAAACGGCATTACCAATGTAGCCTTTGACGGAGCGAGCGTCTGGGTCCTTGCGGGCAACGACGCGATTAAATTGTAGGACCGGCGCGCGCCGGGCATGCGGCTCTTCAATTCGGCGGCAGCGGGCGCATCACCAGATTCCGGAACTCCACCACGCTCCCTTTGTTGTGCTGCTGGAGCGCCAGGAAGCCCTTGCGATAGGTGTTCTTCTCGTCCACGTAATCGACAACCACCTTATCGTTGACCTTGATAATGATGTGACTGCCGTTGGCGATGACCTGCTGCGTCCACCAGGTGTCGTCCGGGATGAGTTGCTCCTTGATGTCGGCAAACCGGTACAGACTGCCCGTGCGCCGCCAGTCGGAGTGCGTATTGTTCACCTGCGCCTCGTAGCCGGCCGGCCACTCCGGCCCGAACTTCGCCCGGAAATACATGCCGGAATTGCCGCCGTGATTGATCTTCACTTCGGCTTTGAACTCGCAATTCTCGCACTCGCGCAGCATGTAGAACAGATGGCTGCGCTCGCCGTCGCCCACGATCTTGCCGTCCTTCACGGACCAACTCTCGGGATTGTCACCCGCTTTCCAGCCGTCCAGCGTCTTGCCGTCGAACATGCTTATCCAGCCTTCGTCCGCGCCCATCAAACAGGCTGCCGCCATCAGGCCGGCCGCCATCAGGCGCATGTGCACTCTCGGGAACCTCATGCGTAGGACCTCGCTTTCGCGGCCATTTTACCGCACGGCCCTGCTATCCTGAAGGCTGATGTTCCTCAAGATCCTCGCGCATCCCGTATTCGTCAACCTGAATTTCCACATGCCCATGATCGTGGATCTGTCGCATCCGCTGATTATGCTGCAAGGCGAAAACGGTTCGGGTAAATCCACGCTGCTGCATTCCATCTACTACGCGCTGCGCGGCCAGCGGGCGGACGGCTACATCTACCGCCTGGATACCGGCCAGGTGAAGCTCGGCGAAATTTACCTGTTCGACGCCGAGGCCCACAATCCGCGCACCAATCCGGAGTTCTTCAAAGAAGATCCGCGCATGCTGGAGTTTCTGAGCATGGCCAGCCACGGGCAGGTGATGCTGAGCATGTTCCGCGAAAACTTCCCCGCTTTGCCGGAAGGCACCATCCTGTTGCTGGATGAGCCGGAGATGGCGCTCTCGGTCTCGAACCAACGGCGCATCCTGAAAATGCTGCTCGAACTGGTGGACCAGAAGAAGTTCCGCGTGATTTGCGCCACGCACTCGCCCGTGCTGATCGAAGCGCCCGAGACGTACACTATCAACCTCGACAACCACATCAACAAGAACGTGCTGGCCACGGATCTGGGCGTGCAGGGCGCCAGCACGATTCAATAAGCCCAATTATTTCCCACGCGGTGTCGATTCCGACTGTGCCCGTTCGTCATAATCACGGAGGAGAACACCATGGCAAACGCATTCGTACATGTGGAACTGAACACCACCGATGTGGAAAAGGCGAAAGCCTTCTACGGGAAGCTTTTTGAATGGACGCTGGAGGATATCCCGATGGGAGCCGGCGCCTACACACTGATCAAGGTTGGAAAAGGAACGGGCGGGGGGATCATGAAGCACCCCATGCCCGGGGCGCCCTCGGCATGGCTCGCGTATGTCGAGGTCGGCGACATCGCGGAGGCCACCGGGAAGGCCCGTTCCCTGGGCGCCACGATAATCCAGGATGTCACCGAGGTCATGGGCATGGGCTGGCTGAGCATCCTTATCGACCCCACCGGGGCCGCGCTGGGCCTGTGGCAGACCAAGATAGGCTGAGCCCGAGAACAGTGGCGCGCGTTGAAGCGTGCGCCATATGCCGCGCTTAGCTGTGGGGCAGGCCATCGTCTTTCGTGGCCTGCCGAGTCCGAGCACGCTGCGCAGACGACAAACAACGATCGTCTGCGCCACGGCCCACGCCAGCGCATAGAATGAAGACATGGGCGACCGCCTGCTGCAGCTCTTGGATTTCTTCCTCGAGCGTCCGCCGCTCACCGGCGCTTTGGTTTGCGGCGCGCTGTATTTCCTGAAGCGATCGCGCCAGCCCCACCTGAGTGCTGAGGAGCGGCAGCACGCCGTGGATCTTTCCCAGACGCAGCGCACCTACGCCGAAAAGATGTACGATCCTCCCACCGATGAGGAGCAGGCCGCCGCGCAGCGGCCGCGCAAGTGATCAGCCGGCCGGCTCGATAATGGCCGACATCGAGCCTGCGCAACGCGGCAGGCGCGGGTCGGGACCATAGGCGTGGATCTGATCGCACGCGAACTCGGCTTGCGGCCGCTCGCAGGTAATGATCACGGTGCGCCCTTTGCGGTCCACCTCTTCCGCATGCCGGAAGGCTTCCTCCAGCGTGAAGATGAAGAGCCTCTGCAACATCTCGATCACGTAGTCGTAGCTGTGATCGTTATCGTCGAGCAAGACGACGTTGTAGAGGGGAAGGATGGATTCCCGCTCGGCGATTCGGGTCTCCGGTGCAACCGTGGTTTTCGGCATGGCCCGCTACGAATTAGTATGCCACGCCGGGAGGCCCGTGGGAAGTTGATGGAGGTGGCACAGGCTTTAGCCTGTGTTCGGCGAGCGCGGTTCGCCCAAGGTTCCTGTCGCTCAGGCGGCGCCCGAGAACAGCAGTTCGCGCAGGGTATGCACCAGGATGTAGGTGTCCAGCCCGTGCGAGAAATACTTGAGGTAATAGAAGTCGTATTCCAGGCGGCGAAGCGTATCCTCCGGCCCCTCCGGCGGGGTGTTGATTTGGGCCCAACCGGTGATGCCCGGCTTCACCGCGTAGCGTTGGCGGTAAAACGGAACCCGCTCGGTCAGGACGTTCGCAAATTCGGTCCGCTCGGCGCGTGGTCCAACGAAACACATGTCTCCGCGCAGTATGTTCCACAGGTGCGGCAGCGCGTGCAGGCGCCATCGCGCGACGAAGCGTTGCGCGCCATGCCGGTTTCGCCGATCGGCGCCTGCCAGGCGGAAACTGAAAAGCGGGAATGGCCGGCCGCGCAGGCCCGCGCATTCCTGTCTGTTCATCAGCGGGCCGCGCGACGACAGTTTCAGCAGCACCGCCGCCAGCAGCAGCAGCGGCGCAGTCAGGATGGTCAAGATCAATGCCAGCACCCAGTGGCCGAGCGTCTGGTAGACCAAACGCTGCGTACGCGGGCGGAACGCGCCGGAGAGGAGCATTTCCGAGGGGCGCAACTCGGCCAGCGAAACGCGCCCGGATAGCCGCTCGAAGGCGGTGGAAGCCTCATCGATGGCCATCCCGCTGTAGCGCAGTTGCAGCAAATCCGCGATGGGCATTTGCCCCCGGCGCTCGGCGAAGCCGACCACTAGGCGGTCGGGCGCCGCCTCGGCCACGATCCGAGCCAGGGCGCTGAGCGGTCCCAGCAACCGGCCTGCCTCCGGCGGACCGGCCGGCGTGTTACCGTCGTCGACATAACCGATTACTTGCAGGCCAAGTCCCGGGTGAGCGCCGATATAGCCGGCCATTTCCTGCAGCAAGGGGCACATGCCTACAAACAGGATGCGCTGCGCGCCCACCACGCGCAGCACGAAAACGCTGTAGACCACCCGCCAGGCGAAGAGCGCCAACACCAGCACGGCGCAGGCGGGGACCATCAGGCGGAGCGGCAGCCGGAAGCCGTCGTTCACGTAGCCAAGCAGGCCTTGGGCCAGCAGCGCGATGCCCATCGCTAGAGAGAGTTGTTGGATGAGCAGCACGCGCGACTTCACATAGAGGTTGCCGTAAAGATCCTGGAAGTACAAACCGAAAAGGATGCTGGCCCCCGCCAGGGCGATGCGCAGCAGGCCATTATCGGCGAACAGAAACACTGTGGGATCCACGTTCAGAATCAGGAATGCGACCACCAGGAAACAGGCAGCGACGAGCAGGATTTCCGAGAGCAGCAGGGCCAACGCCCCAATGGGTACGAAGATGCGGGACAAACCAGCTATTGTAGCCGCATTAAGCGGCCGCCGGCTGCGAACTGCGATAATTAGATAAGTTGCATGGATCGTTCCGCCCACCCGCGCACGCCCGTTTACCTGGACCACCACGCCACCACTCCGCTCGATCCGCGCGTGCTGGCGGCGATGATGCCGTTTCTCACCGGCAAGTTCGGAAACGCGGCCAGCCGCAACCACAAATTCGGGTGGGAGGCGGAGCAGGCGGTGGAAGAATCGCGGAGGCAAATTGCGTCGCTGATCGGCGCGTCGCCGCGCGAGATTATTTTCACCAGCGGAGCCACCGAATCGGACAACCTGGCGATTAAGGGCGTGGCGGAGGCGTACGCTGGCAAGGGCGATCACCTGATCGTGTGCGCCATCGAGCATAAGGCCGTGCTGGACGTTTGCCGGAGGCTGGAGCAGCGCGGCGCGCGCGTGACCCGGCTGCCGGTGGGCCGCGATGGGCTGGTGGATGCCGGCGCGGTGGAGGCGGCCATCGAAGAGCGCACCGTGCTGGTCTCGATCATGTACGCCAACAATGAAGTGGGCACGCTCCAGCCGGTGGCGGAGATCGGCCGCATCTGCCGGGAGCGCGGCCTGCCGTTCCATAGCGACGCGGCGCAGGCCGTGGGCAAAGTGCCGGTGAATGTGGATGCGGACCACATCGACCTGCTCTCGATTTCGGCGCACAAGATGTACGGGCCCAAGGGCGTCGGCGCGCTCTACGTGCGCGAGCGCGAGCCGCGCGTGCGGTTGATCGGACAGATGGATGGCGGCGGTCACGAGCGCGGCATGCGATCGGGCACCCTGAACGTGCCGGGAATCGTGGGCTTGGGCGAAGCTTGCGCCATCTGCGAGCGGGAAATGGACGAGGAGAGTGCGCGGTTGCGGCGACTGCGCGACCGCTTGCTCGCGAAGCTGGAAGCGGAGCTGGACGAAGTGTCCGTCAACGGCGGCATGGAACACCGCCTGCCGCACAACCTCAACATGAGCTTCGCCTATGTGGAAGCCGAATCGTTGATGATGGGGATGAGCGGCGTGGCGGTTTCGAGCGGTTCGGCATGCACGTCGGCCACCCTCGAACCGAGCTATGTGCTCAAGGCCATGGGCGTCCCCGACGATGCCGCGCACAGTTCCATCCGCTTCAGTCTTGGGCGGTTCAATACCGAAGAGGAAGTGGATTACGCGGCCGAGAGCGTGATCGAAGCGGTCACGAAGCTGCGCGAGCTTTCGCCGCTGTATGAGATGACTAGGGAGGGTACATGGTTCAAGTAACTGAAAAGGCGACCCAGCGGATACGGCAGATCCTGGCCAAGGACGGCGGCGCCGGTCTGCGGCTGGCGGTGCAGGGAGGCGGCTGTTCCGGGCTGTCGTATTTGTTCAAGCTCGAGACCAAGGAGCGGTCGAGCGATCATGTGTTTGGGTCCAGCGATGCGAAGCTGCTGATCGATCCCAAAAGCTTCGTCTATATGGACGGCCTGACGCTCGATTATAAGGAGTCGCTGATCCAATCCGGATTTGTGATCGATAATCCCAATGCGCAGAAGACGTGCAGTTGCGGCACGTCTTTCTCCACAGAGTGAGTTGCACCTGGAGGGCGGGCTTTAGCCCGCGCGGGGCTTGAGCCCCGCCCTTTGTCAGGCGCTCTCGATCTTCAGTCCCTTGATCCGGCTGAACGCCTGGTCGTTCGTGACGAGCACGGCTCCCAGCGCCAAGGCGTGCGCGCCAATCATCATGTCGGGGTTCCCGATCCGGCGGCCTTTGCGTTTCCAGCGCCGCCCGCAGCGTCCCATAATGCCGGGCACTGGACCGAGACCCTGAGCAGAAACTCGTTCACGATGGCGTGCAACTCCGTTGAGCAACTCGCCTTCGGTTACCGCAGAGGTAGCGAACTGCGCCATCTGCACTCTTTCGATGTGGCGCCGAACCGCCAGGCACACTGCCTTCGATCACACATCTGGCAATATTGGTATCGAGAAGATACAGCCTCGTCATCGGAACAATTCGCGTTCGTGGGGCGGGCGGTCGTTCCTATCGGACATGAAATCGTCCGGTATGCCTGCCTCCGCGACGAGTTTGAAAAAACTCTCCCACGATTCCGGCCGGCGCGACAAGACGACGTCTCCGGTCGCTGGATCTTGACGGATGTAGACCGCCGTGCCTTCGAACCGAAAATCGGCCGGCAAGCGGACGGCTTGACTCCTGCCATTTTGGAAAAGCCTGGCGATTCTGGACATCACACCTATTCCAGCCCGGCGGCGGCGTCTTCGATCAGCGCTGCTTCCTTCTCCAGCACCAAACCCACGCGCACGATCTGCTCGTCGGCTTCCTTCCAGCGCTTCTGCTCGAGGGCTTCGCGCACGCCGGGCAAAGTCTTGACGCCGTAGCCGGTGTAGAAGCCGGGAGCGTAAATCTGGTGCTCGAACCAGGGGCGCCCCGGCAGTCCGTCGGGTAGCGTCAAACCGCGCTCGACCCGGATGAGCTTCTCGTTCACCGCCTCGAGGCCCGGCTTGTCGAGCTTCGCCTTCTGCGCGGCCTTGTCGTAGCGTTCGGCCGCGCGGGTGAGCGCTGCCATCCCGTTTTCGAGCGGCGCGAAATTCAAGAAGGGCGGCTGGGTCTCGGCGGGCGG
>JBEKPZ010000044.1:0-31507 GCA_049520215.1 Bryobacteraceae bacterium
CGCGGCTGTCTCTACCTGGAGACCGAAATCCTGAAGCGGGGCATGGAAGCCTGCGCCGGCCCGGACGTCACACCAGATGTGGCGCTTGGGCAGGCCTATAGGAACGATTTTCGCGGTCCCAACTTGCTCGACAAGCTGTCCCGTTATCAGAGCCGGCTTTCGCGCGAGTTCTCTCGGTGCCTTCGCATCCTGCGACTCAGGGCGAAGAACCGCAGATACGCGGAGGCCAGGATGGCCGCCCAGTTGTTGAGGCACAAGCCCTGCACTTCCGTTATACAATGAGGTGTGTTCCCCCGGCCCTCCATCTGCCGCCCCGGTCTATTTGGTTCCGATTAGAACCCCGCGCTCCCTCTACCTGCACCCGTTGGCCCAAGTGAGTTCAGTTGTAAGGAGGTTTGCGTATGACCAAGACCGCCGATCTGGCAATGGAGGCGATCCGACAGGATCTGCCACACCTTATCGGGCTTCTGCCCGGAACCCGCGCGCAGGAAGTGATTGCGCGTGACCATCGTTCGGTTTCTCCGTCCTACACGCGCGGCTATCCGCTGGTAGCCAAGCGCGGCGAGGGCGCCATGGTGGAGGACGTGGACGGCAACCGTTTTCTGGATTTCAATGCCGGCATCGCGGTGGTGGCCACCGGCCACTGCCATCCGCGCGTGGTGGAGGCCATCCGGGAGCAGGCCGGCAATCTGATCCACATGTCGGGGACCGATTTCTATTACGAGGCCCTGGTAGATCTGGCGGAGAAGCTCGGCGCGCTCGCGCCGGGGGACATGGAGCGGCGCGTTTCGTTCTGCAACTCGGGCGCGGAAGCCGTGGAAGGCGCCATGAAGCTGGCGCGCTATTCTACCGGCCGCAGCGGGTTCATCGCGTTTCTGGGCGCTTTCCACGGCCGCACCCTGGGCGCGCTATCGCTCACCGCGCGCAAGGGGGTGCAGCGCCGCGGTTTTGGACCGCTGGTGCCGGGCGTGGTGCACGCCCCTTATCCCAACTGCTATCGCTGCCCGTTCGGCCAGACGCCCGCCAACTGCGCGGTGGAGTGCGCGAAGTTTATCGAAGACACGTTGCTGAAGACCATCGCGCCGGCCGAAGAAGTGGCGGCCATTGTCATCGAACCGGTGCAGGGTGAAGGCGGCTACATCGTCCCGCCGCAGAAGTTCTTCGACGAGTTGGCGCGCATCGCGGAGAAGCACGGCATTTTGCTGGTCTGCGACGAAGTGCAATCGGGCATGGGCCGCACCGGCAAGATGTGGGCTTCCGAGCATTTCAACCTGACGCCCGATATCATGACGGTGGCCAAGGGCATCGCCAGCGGGCTGCCGCTGGGAGCCACGGTTGCGCGCGCGGACCTGATGCGCTGGACTCCTGGCGCGCACGCCTCGACTTTCGGCGGCAATCCGGTGGCCTGCGCCGCGGCGCTGGTGACGATCGAATTGCTGGAGCAGGGGCTCATCGACAACGCCGCGCGCATGGGCGCGCACCTGATGGCGCGCATGCGGGATTGGCCGGCGCGCTTCCCCGTGGTGGGCGAGGTGCGCGGGCTGGGGCTAATGCTGGGCATCGAACTGGTGCGCGACCAGCAGTCCAAGACCAGGGCGCCGGAACTGCGCGACCGCGTGGTGAATCTGGCATTCGAGCGCGGACTTCTGGTTCTGGGCGCCGGCGACAACACGCTGCGACTCAGCCCCGCGCTGGTGATCACGCGCGACCAATGCGACTTCGCGCTGGATACTCTGGAAGAGTGCCTGGCTCTGGCGATGCGGGAGGAGTGAAGGCGGGGGTGCAATCAAAGAGGCGGCCTGAGAGGCCGCCGCAGGCCGGGGGCCTGCCCCACAACGGATTTCAGCGGGCGCTTGTTTCGGAGATTTCTTCCACTGCCACCGGCGCGGCTTCGGCGGAGGAAGCCACCACGCAGTTTCGCCCACGCGCTTTCGCACGGTAGAGCGCCAGGTCAGCGGACTGCACCAACTCCTCCGGCTTGGATGCCAGCCTGCCGGCGGCGCCGACTCCAAAGCTACAGGTCACCGACAGCGCGCCTGCAGACGTGGCAATAGGGCTCTGCGCGATGGCTTGCCGCACTTGTTCGGCCCGCTCGGCAGCCTCTTCCAGACGGCACTCGGGCATCAGGATGGCGAACTCCTCTCCTCCGTAACGCCCCACGCTGTCATAGGGCCGCACGGAAGCCACAATACGGCGCGCGCATTCCTGCAGTACCGCATCGCCAGCCAGGTGCCCGTAAGTATCATTGACCTTCTTGAACAGGTCCAGGTCCGCCATGATTAACGCCAGGGAACCGCTTTGACGCCCAATTCTGGAGAATTCCATCTCCAAGAGATCGAAAAACGCGCGGTGGTTGAACAGTCCGGTCAGCCCATCCCTTATGGCTTGTTCCCGAAGCTCCTCGCGCGCCACCAGCAAGTCCTGCTTCTCCTGGCGAAGTTCCTGCGTGCGTTCGGCAACCACCCGCTCCAGTTCCTTCTGGTGGCGCGTCAGTTGCAACGTGCGCCAGCGCCAGACCATTCGGACCAACGCCAGGGCGGCAGTGGCTACGAGGGCGCAAAACCACCAGGAGCGCCACCACGGAGGTTGGATTTCAAAAGCGAATGCCGCCGGCTGTTTACTCCATGGGCCCCCCACATCGCGCGCTTCCACCTCCAGCCGGTAATCGTTCGGTGGCAATCCGGGAAACTGCATCTCGTGCAGCGGCGTTTCCCGCCAATCGCCAAACAGGGGCACCAGCCGGGACCGGAACAAGATGGAAGCTTCGTGAGCGAAGGCCAGCGCTGAGTACTGAGCGGTCAGGGAGTTGGATCTGTGATCGATCGAAGCGTAGCGGCTAGCCTCGACCATGCGGTCGCCCAGAATGAGTTTTGTGAATACGATCGAAGGAGGGCGCGCCGCGCGCGCCGTGCGGCTTGGTTGAAAGCGCGCCAGGCCGCCACTGGTTCCGACCCAGACGGTACCGTCGGGCTGCGCCGCAAAAGCGCCTAGATCGCAGTCGTTCCAAATCAGACCGTCGCTCTGGTCGTACTGAGTCCACCGCTCTCCATTCCAAACCCGCACGCCTTGGTCGGATCCGGACCAAAGCCGGCCGACCGCGTCGAAACCGAGGAAATAACTCATTTCTCCGCGCAGACCCTGTTCGCTTCCGAAGTGGGTCATCGACAGATGCTCGCCATCCACGCGTATGCGGGTGACCCTGCCGGAAAACCAATAGCCCACCCAGATTTCATCAGGCTTGTTAGTGGCCAGCGCCAGAATGACATCGTGGTCCAAGCCGTCGGCCTTCGAAATGTGGCGCCATCGGTCCTGGAAAAGCCGGAACAGTCCCGCAGCCCCGCCTACCAGGATTTGCCCGCCAGGCCCCGCGGTTACCACCCAGCAGCGAACGGGCGGGACTTCTTCAACGCGCCGGAAACGCTTCCCGGGAAGCTGCGCCACAAATAAACCCGCTTCGGTCGCCGCCCAGAGCCGCTGCGATGAATCCAGGGCCAACGAAGATGCGTATTCCGCGGCGAGCCCGCGAGCTTTTTTGAACCATTCGATTCCGCCGGTCCGTGAATCAATTCGACCAACCCCATAGCCTTCCGTACCGAGCCAAAGGTTGCCATCCCGGTCCCTTCGCAACGAGTGCACAGGTATCTTTCCAATGCCGGCGTGCTGCCGCCAGAGCCACCGATCTCCGATCTTGCGGCCGCGGAACAGCCCGTTCTCAGTGCCCACCCACAGGCTGCCATCGCCGAGCGGCAGGACCTCGTAGATCAACTCGCTATCCAAGCCCGTGGCTGGGGCGAAGCCGTCCCATTCACCGTATCCCTGCCACCTGGCCAGGCCCCGGCCGGCCAGACCCACCCAAATAGCGCCCTCCCGGTCCTGGAGCACCGAATAGACCGGACCCACCAGGCCTTCGTGCGGTCCTACCGTGCGGAATCGCTTCCCTTCCCCGATCACCAGTCCTTCGACCGTAGGCACCAACAGTCTGCCTGCGGCTTCCACAGCCAACTGCCACGATCCGGCGGTCGCTGGGAATGAGGGGATAGACGTATCGAAGCGGTTGGTCCCCCGGCGCATCACCGCGAAGTGCCGCTTATCGCTGACCCAGAGATCGCCGCTGCCGTCGCGGCGAATACATGTCCACCTTCCCCGAGAGAGGCCGCTGGCCTGACTAAAGACGGTCACGCCTTCGGCCCCCATCCGGCACAAGCTGGCGCCGCAGCCGTACCACACCACGCCAGTCTCCAGAAGCACTCCATGCGCGTCACCGCCGCCCGCGGCGGCAGGCGCCGGCAGCAGGCGGAAAGTCAGATGGGCTTCACCCGTGGATTGGCTGGCGACAAGCAGACCGCCAGTCGTTGCGATGTAGGTCAGGCCCTTGCCGTCGTACTGAATGGAACTGTAGCCATCCACTACTCCGGAGCCAGGCGGGGCCAACTTCCGGAAGCGATCGCCCTGGTCCTGGTAGAGACCGGCCCGAGATCCCACCAATAGACTGCCATCCGGCGCCTCGCCCAGGCTCAGGAGGACCTCTCGGGGCAGGCCCTCGGCGGGGCCATAAGGTCTGAACCGCTGGCCGTCGTAGCGGAACAGGCCGTTCTCGGTGGCCGCCCACAGGAAGCCGGTACGATCCTGAAACAGGACCTTGACTGCCAGGTTGATGAGGCCATCCTCGGTTCCGTAATAGCGGAAGCGGTATTGTTGCCCGTGGATGGCTGCGGCACCGGCCACCCAGACCAGGAGGGCCGCGCCACGCAATCCGGCTTTGCCTCGCGACAGCGTCACATCTGAACTATCGGCAGAAACGGGCGATGGGTTCAGTAGGACGCGAGAAGGCCAGCCGGGAAGAATCCCCCACGTCTCATGGTTTGCGGCGCGTCTTCTTCGCCGCGCGAGTACTCCCAGGCGCGACCTGTTTTTTCCGGACCGGCCTGGCGTTCTTCTCGAGCCGCAGTTTCCACGCCGTGCGCAGTGCGCCGGCCAGCACGTCCTCATTCGCCGCAGCCAGGCGGATATGCGTCGCTCCCATCCTTCCCCAGCCGCCCACAATGGGCACGAACACATCCGGCGCGTCCTCGACGAACGCAGCCTGTTGTTCCAGCCCGAGCATCAGGTTCCCGTATCCCTGGCGTTGGGAGGCCAGGGTCGCAAATATCCGGCCGCCCACGCGGAAATCGGGTGCGCCCATGTGGGAACTCTCTTCAGCGCCCGGCAGGCTCAGGGCGATTCGTCGAAAATCTGTTGCTTCCATCGATCGATCCTCAACCGCAACTCAGCGCGAAACGCAAAGCCGCACCCCCCCCACAGGCTGAAGCCTGTGCCACCACGGTGCCGCCCTACCCGCGATTGGGCCACAGTAACAGCGTGGTGCAGATTGACAGCGCAAAGCCCTTTCATCCCCTCTTCGATGTCCAGAATAACTTCGGAGGGCACACCGCGAACGGTCGATGTGATGGGCGCCACAGTCACCGTCGCCAAGTGGCCCATCGCGCTGTCACGCGTCAGAACCAGAACCGGGCGCCGCTTGTCCGGAGACGCGAATCGAAAGAGGCGGACTTCGCCACGGTTCAATGTTCCGGCCATGCGGCGGCATCCTCCCATACACGGATCTCGTCCTCAGGCTGCGGCTGAGCCACGTACCCGCGCCGATCCTGCGCCTCCAACTCCAGTTCGCGCAAGCGCGTAAGGTGCTCCTGGAGAGCGTGGCGGATCAACGCCGACCGATTCACGTTTTGCCGCTTCGCCGCAAGATCCGCGGCCTTGCGGAGCTTGGTATCGAGGACTACTTGTATGGTTTCCATCTGTGGACTTCTTTTCCACAGTACATCGGTTTTGGCGGCCCCTGTTACCTATCGGCAAACGCAGACGACATAAAGCGATCGTCTGCGCCACATGCCTCGCGTCGGATACTCTGGAAGAGTGCCCGACCCTGGCGAACCGCGAAGACTGAGAATACTGGATGTCGGCTGCGGGATCCACAAGCAGCCCGGAGCCATCGGGATCGACCGGAATCCTGCCAGCCGCGCCGACGTCCTCTGCGATCTCGACCGTTTGCCGTACCCCTTTCGAGATAATTCCTTCGACCGCCTGCTGGCCATCCACGCGATCGAGCACGTGGCGGACGTCATGGCCACTATGGAAGAGTTCCACCGCCTGGTGCGGCCGGGCGGCACGGTGCGCATCGAAACCCCGCACTACACCGACTTCAGCTCCTTTTGCGATCCCACGCACCGCAGCCATTTGAACAGCTTCTCGTTCCGTTATTTCGGCGAGGACCACGGTGGCTTCGGCTACTATACCAAGGCCAGATTCCGCGAGATTTCGGTGCAGGTGAAGCTACTCTCGTTTTGGAGATGGCTGGGATTCGAATTCCTGGTGAATCGCTTTCCGCGCTATCGGCGTTTCTGGGAGCACTACCTGTGCTTCGTGGTCCGCGGCAAGGTGATGAAGTTCGAATTCGAAGTCATTAAGCCGCAGATGCACGCAGATGCACACAGATAAGAGCCACGGCGGGATTGTCCAGTTTCTCATCGGCGTGTATCGGCGTGCATCGGCGGTTAATTCTCTTTATCGCCTGGCGGACTCTCTGCGCAATCTCTACAGAGCCCGCCACTCCACGCCGGAGCAGGCGCATGGCCGCCGCGGGGAGGATCTCGCGCACCGCTTCCTACGCCGGCAGGGTCTCACCATCGTGGCACGTAACTTTCACCAGCGCTCCGGCAGGGGCGAGCTCGACATGGTTGCCTGGGACCGCCAGACCCTGGTATTCGTGGAAGTAAAGACCCGCGCCAGCGCGGACTTCGGCAGTCCCGGCCGGGCGGTTGGAACCGATAAGGAAAGGGATCTCCGGCGGGCGGCCGGTGAGTATCTCCGCCGCTCTGGCACGGACAGGGAACAGGCGCGCTTCGATCTGGTGAACATCGTCCTGACCAATCCGCCGGAGATCGAATGGATCCAGGATGCCTTTCCCATCAGCCGGACGCTATAATACTTTCTCCGCGCCGAGCAGTCCACCATAATCTCTTTTGCGGAGGCACCTCAACTTTGCCGGAATTACGTAAGGACCCCATCACGGGCCGCTGGGTGGTCATTTCGACCGACCGCGCGCGCCGTCCCTCCGATTTCATTCGCCAGCCTGTGCCGCCTCCGGCCGCGCGCCTTTGCCCCTTCTGTTACGGCAACGAACAGAAGACGCCGCCCGAGGTGCTGGCCTATCGCCCGGGCGGCGGCGCGAACCAGCCCGGATGGAGCGTGCGGGTGGTGCCGAATAAGTTTCCGGCGCTGGGCATCGAAGGCGAGCTGAACCGCCAGGGCGAGGGCATGTACGACAAGATGAACGGCATCGGCGCGCACGAGGTGATCATCGAAACGCCCGATCACAGCCTGACCATGGCGGAGATGACCGACCGCCAGATCGAAGAAGTGCTGGGGGCCTTCCGCGACCGCGTCAACGACCTCAAGAAAGATACCCGCTTCCGCTACATCGTATTGTTCAAGAACCACGGCGAAGCGGCCGGCGCCACGCTGGAGCATTCGCACTCGCAACTGATCGCGCTGCCGGTGGTTCCCAAACGCGTGAAAGAGGAACTGGACGGCGCCAAGGTGTACTTCGATTTCAAGGAGCGCTGCGTCTACTGCGATATTCTGCGGCAGGAAACCTCCGCGGGCGTGCGCGTGGTCACCGAGACGGACCGGCTGCTGGTGCTGCAACCGTGGGCGCCGCGCTTTCCGTTCGAAACTTGGATCCTGCCCAAGCGGCACGAATCGCACTTCGAGCAGACCGATGCCGCCACCTTGCAGAACCTGGCTTGGGCGATGCGGTCCACGCTGCGCAAGATCGACAAGGTGCTGGAGCATCCGCCTTTCAACTTCATCGTGCATAGCGGGCCCCTGCAGGAGAATCACCTGGCGCATTATCACTGGCACATCGAAGTGATTCCCAAGCTGACCAAGGTGGCGGGATTCGAATGGGGTACGGGCTTCTACATCAATCCCACGCCACCGGAGGAGTCGGCCCGGTTCCTGCGCGAATCGGGGCTGGCGTGAGCCACTCGGCGGTGGATGCGGAGACCGCTCCACACCGCCCGATCCTGGCCATCGTAGTTGCGCTGATCCTGTACGGATCGCTATACCCGTGGGAATTCCACGCGCGGCATTATGGCCACAACCCGCTCTGGATTCTGCTGCACGCGTGGCCCGCCGCCGTCTTCGACCGTTATCTCTTTTGGGACGTCGCGGTCAATATCACGCTGTATCTACCGCTGGGCATTTTCGGTTATCTGGCGGTGAGCGCGCGCGCCTCCCGGATGATGCGGATCCTGGCGCCGCTGGCGCTGGCGTTGGCGCTTTCGGCGTCGATCGAGATGATCCAGCTTTTCGACGATTCGCGGATGTGCAGCCTTTCCGATGTGGTTTCCAACGTCACGGGCGCCGCCGCGGGTATCGCCCTCGGCGCGCTCTATCGCGTAAAGTTGCAGCGTTTCCTGGCCGCGCAGGACGCGGCCTCGCTGCTGCGCCCGTCCGGGGCGCTGCTGCTGTTATCCTGCTGGCTCGGATACCAGATCTTTCCCCTGTTCCCAGTTTGGGGGCGGACGAATGTAATGCACCGGCTGGCGGCGCTGCGGGCGGTCGACGGGGTCTTGTCCGTCGACACGCTGGTGGTCTTTGCGGAATGGCTGGCGGTGGCCTGCCTGCTGGAGAGCATCCGCCAGACGAAGACCAGCGGACTGCTGGCGCTGCTATTGCTGCTGGTGCCGCTGCGCTTGATTCTGGCGAGCCGCACGCTGGGCTGGCCCGATATCGTGGGGGCGGCCGCCGCGTATGCGGTCTGGCTGTGCCTGCCGCGGCTCTGGGTACGGCGGGCGGCGCCGGTGCTGTTGACCGGCGCGCTGATTCTGGGTGAGCTTTCGCCGTTCCACTTCCAGAGCGCGCGCGCCTTCAACTGGGTGCCCTTCCGCGGGTTCTTCCGCACCGACTGGCAGGATGGTTTTGTGATGCTGTTCCGCAAGAGCTTCTGGTACGGTTCCGTTCTGTGGCTATGGCGGGCGTCGGGGCCCAGCCTGGTGTGGACCACCGCGGTCGCCGCCGCGGCATTGTTTGGGTTGGAGTGGTTGCAAGTGTATCTGCCGGGGCGTACGCCGGAGATCACCGACGCGGTGCTGGCCGTGCTGATGGGTGTGATGCTGTGGTTGTTGCGCGACGCCTGAGGGCGGCGCAAAACTGGCAGCGCCCGAAATCGGCGTTGCTCAATAGGTGGTGGACGTGCGCCGTCTGATGGCGGTCACAAGAATGAGCCGACCTTCAAGTCGGAGGTCGTAGAATATCCTGTAATTGCCGACACGCCTGCGCCATTCGCCTGGCCCGCAACCGTTTGACATCTCCGCTGAACGAATCTCTTTGAAGGGCGTCGAGGGCCGCTTCAACGCGAAGCTGATCCTTGCCGGGAAGGTTGCTTAGCTCTTTTTGTGCGCTCTTGGAGACGAGCAGCCGCCAGTTCATTGTGTAGCTCGGTGAGCGTGACGTACTCTCCGCGTTCGAATTCAGCCCGACCCTTATCGATCGCCGCGCGTTCCGCCTTGGTGGGGGCGTAGGCGGGATAACGGCTCGCGAAGTACAGCCGCCAGGCCTCGCGCAACAACTCGGAACGGGTGCGGTGTTCCTGCGTCTGAATTTTCGCGATCTGCTTCGCCATGCCGGGCGGCAGGGAGATTGTCACGGTATCGGTGGTTCTCATGGCGAGTGTTACTTGTCAGTACCCAAACGTCACCAGTATAGCGGAGCGGAGGATGGGTCAAGGCGCCGAAGCCGATGCCGTCAGCACCTCCCGCGCACCTTGCACGCCAGCGTCTCCGGCAAAAAAGGTGGTACGCTTCCGTTCTGTGGCTATGGCGGGTGTCGGGGCTGAGCCTGGTGTGGACCACCGCGGTCGCCGCCGCGGCATTGCTTGGGCTGGAATGGGTGCAAATGTATCTGCCGGGCCGTACGCCGGAAGTTACCGACGCCTTGCTGGCCGTGCTGATGGGTGTGTTGCTGTGGTTGTTGCGCGACGCGTGAGGGCGGCACCTGCTGACTCGGGCCCGGTTATGGTGTCACCGCGGTCGCCGGACCACCGCCTTTGGCAGTAGCTCTCGCGAGTCCTTCTACTGACGGGGTTCGTTTGGCCGTTCGGAGCAACTGCTGCTCGAACGCCGTGGCAGCCTCGGCCGGCCTGCCCGCGTCCAACAACACCTCTCCGTAAAACTCCAGTGCCGGTTTGATCGGCTCCGGCGGCCCTGACGGCGCGGCCAAGGTCGATTCGATATCAACCGCCTGCTTGGCCAGGCGCAATGCCTCCGATTTTCGTCCGCGCACAAGCTCAGCAGCCGCGGCGACCTCATTCTCCATGATGGCGACAGGCTTTGCTGTGTATGCATCGCCAGCCGATTCCATGCCTTGCCGCATCGCGCTGAGCCTGGCGCGGGCCCGCTCTGCTTGGGCCGGGTCTCCCAACCTTGCAGCGCTCAGGCCGGCGATGAAGATCCACGCCCCAGCGCCGCCAGCCATGCCGGGCATACGCTCATGGTCGGCCGCGGCGTCCATCGAACCCTCCAGCGGGATCTTTTCCCACTGGCCGGTTTCCAGGATGTAACGCGCCTGCATGGTGTGGTATTGCTGGGCGACATCCGTGTTCCGCGGATTTCGATCGGCGGCCTGCTTGGCGAGGTCCACATTTTTTCGCGCTTCGTCGAACTTCCCGAGCATCAAATTCGCGTACTCGAGCCACGAGAGCGTATGAAAATCCTCCCGCCCTTCCGGGCGGTGCGTGCGGGCGATCAGGTCGACTGCAGCCTTGTAAGCTACGACATTAGAAGCAACCACATCCTGCCACATACCGAGTTGGACGAAGATGTGCGACGGCATATGCAGGGCGTGCGGCGCAGCCGGCGCGATCCGCGCATACACACGCGCCGCCGGCAGCGCCAGAATCGCGTGATCGGGATCGTCGAACGCGTGGATGATGAAGTGCGCGGCGCCTGGGTGGTTCGGGTTTTCCTGAAATACCTTCAGGGCGATGGAAGCCGCCAGCGCCTGGCGCCGGAAGCCTTTGTCTGCCGGACGAACGGTGCCGAGCAGCGAAAGCGCATAAAAGATCGCGATCTCGTGATCGTCCGGCCACCGGTCGTACATCCGCGCCATCGCCTGCGAGTACGCGTTGTCCCGCGCCAGCTTGTCTCCGGGAGCGTAGAAGAGCCGATTCACGGCTTCCAGATAGGCCTTCTCCTTCTCCGTATGCGCTTTCGCCAGGCGGCCTTCGAGTGTGGGCGCCAGCCGCTCTAGCGCCTTCCTGGCTGCCGGCAGGTCGAGTTGCGCCCACAGCGGATGGTTGTAACTCAGAGCTTCGCCCCAGTAAGTCAGCGCGAAGTTCGGATCGAGCTGCTGCGCCTGATGGAAGGATTCTGCCGCTTCATCGAACTCGAAGCTGTGCAGATCTTTGACTCCCTCAATAAACTTCGGCTGCGCGGCAGCGGCGCCGGACGTCGGAAAAGCGATGCTCCCGAGTTCCTGCGCATTCATACACGCCCCAGCGAGCGCCACACCCACCACAATCGACCCAGCGGCGCACAACTGCAATCTCGGCATATCCCCCCTTTCGGCGTTATCGATTATGGCACAATCCAGCAATTCGCATGTCGCTGACGGTGCGAAGGACCCTTTGTTGCAACGCGGACCAGTTGGAATCCGAGCGGATGTACGCTATGAATATAGGCGATGCCATTCTTGCCCAATCTGGACACATTGCCCGCGCCGCAACGCGCTCTGTGGCCGGAGCTGGCGGCAACGCCGGACAGCTTCACGCTTTACGGCGGCACAGCCCTGGCTTTGCGCCTTGGGCATCGGGCCTCGGTCGATTTCGATTTCTTCTCCAACGGCTCATTCGACCCCGAACGGCTCGCGGAGCAAATACCTTACCTGCTGGAAGCTGAACGCATCCAACTCGCGCCGGATACGTTAACGTGCCGCGTGGATCGCGGCGGACCGGTTTTGATGTCCTTCTTCGGCGGGCTGGGCCTTGGACAAGTGGCAGCTCCCGAACCGGCCAGCGACACCCTCTTGCGCGTGGCCTCCTTACTCGACCTGGCGGGAACCAAGGCAGCCGTCCTGCAGAAACGAGCCGAGGTGAAAGACTATCTGGATGTCCACGCCATTCTACGGCACGGTATCGATCTGCCGACGATCCTGGCGGCGGGCGGCGTCGTATATGGCCGCAAGTTCAACCCGCTGATAACGCTCAAGGCGCTATGCTACTTTGACGATGTGCCGGCCCTGCCCGTGGAAGTGCGGACGCAGTTGGCACGCGCCGTCGAAGGCGTCGACGTTACCAGGCTGCCGGTGCTCGCACCTTACGCCGGGCGTCTTGGAGACGAATGAAGCCATGAAGCCCATACCCGAAACACCGGAACTGCTGGCCGTCGCGGAACGCGTGGTGTGGTTCAAGCCGCCCCATGAAGCCTTGACCGAACCGGTCCACTTTCTCGCCCATGTGATGACCTACGGAACGCTGGAAGATTTACGCGCCCTCCGCGGCGTCATCGGGCCGGACGAGTTTCGGGAAGTGCTGGATAACGCGCCGCCGGGCGTGTTCGACGCGCGGTCGTGGGCGTACTGGAATCTCAAATGCAGCCGCTCGCCCGCGCCACCGCTGCCTGTGCGCCGCGGCTTGCAACCCGTTCGGCTCCCGCGCCTGCCATGAAGCGAGCCGCTGGCAGACCAGGAGGTTTGCCAAACTGAAAGGACGTCACCCCGCCGAAGCCTGCGAAGACAACACTTCCCGCACCTTGCGCGCCAGGGCCTCCGGCAGGAACGGCTTCTGCAAGAACGGCGCGCCGGAATCCAGAATGCCGTGATGCGCCATGGCTTCGTCGGTGTAGCCGGACATGAACAGCACCTTTATGTTGGGGTACCGCGCCCGGATTTGCTCCAGCGCTTGCGGCCCGCTCATCTCCGGCAAGACCACGTCCGCCAGCAGCAGGTGGATGCGGCCATGATGCTCCGTAACTATGCGGATGGCCTCGTCGCCGCGCACCGCTTCCAGCACGCGGTATCCGCGGCTGGTCAGCACCTCGCAGATCAGCTTGCGCACGCGCGCCTCATCCTCAAGCACCAGGATCGTCTCACTGCCCCGCAGCGCCGACGCCGGCTCTCGATCGGACGCATCCGCCGCCGGTTTGGCCCCCGCGGAGGGCAGGTAGATCTTGACCGTGGTGCCGAGGCCCGGCTCGCTATAGACCGAAATGGCGCCGCCGCTCTGCTTCACGATGCCGTAGGCCGTGGCCAGGCCCAGGCCGGTGCCCTTGCCGGGTGCCTTGGTGGTGAAGAAGGGCTCGAACAGGTGGGTGATGGTTTCGGGGTCCATGCCCATGCCGGTATCGCTGATGGACAGCACCACGTACGAACCGGGCTTGAGGTCCACATTCGGCCCGGCATAAGTCTGATCCACCTCCGCATTGGAGGTCTCGACGATCAGCTTGCCGCCGCCGGGCATGGCATCGCGCGCGTTCACCACCAGGTTCATGACCACCTGCTCAAGCTGCCCCGGATCGGTGCGGACGGTGGCCGGCTCGGCGGCGGCCACGGTGATCAGCTCGACGTCCTCGCCGATCAGCCGCGAGAGCATTTTTTCCATTTGCACGATCAGCGCATTCAACTGCACCGTGCGGGGGGTGAAGGGATGCCCCCGGCTGAATGCCAGCAGTTGATGGGTGAGCGCACCCCCACGCTCCGCGGCCCGCTGGATCTCGCCGAGCGCGGTGCGTTGCGCCGGCTCCAGGCGGCTGCCCGCCAGCAGCAGTTCCGCATAGCCGGTGATGACGGTTAGCAGGTTGTTGAAGTCGTGCGCCACGCCGCCCGCCAGACGGCCCACCGCCTCCATCTTCTGGGCCTGCCGGAATTGCTGCTCCAGGCGGCTGCGCTCGCGGCGGCCCTCGGCCTGGCTCATTTCGCGGCTCACCGTGACGCCCAGCCGGGATAGATGCTCGCGCGTGATATAGTCCGCCGCGCCTGCCTTCAGTACCTCCAGCACGGACTCCTCAGGCACCTTACCGGAGATCGCTACTAAGGGAACGTCCGCGCCGGTTTCATGCAGAATCCCCAAAGTGGCCAACGCGCCGAGTTGGGCGCTCTCATCCGTCGCCAGGATGAGGTCCCAGCGATGCGCCAGCAATTCGCGCAAGGCGGCTGCGGTGGTCGCGCGCTCCCAGGAAGGGATGTAGTCGCTTTGGCGCAGCGCGTCGATGAGTTGCAGCGCGTCGTCTTCGAGGTCCGAGACTATGAGCACCCGCAATGGAACAGGCATCCCTGATACCACTACCCTAATCCGATTTCAACACGTCGGCCGTGTCTCGGTAAGGTTGCGGTGTGCGATTCGCCACAAGCGCGGGCTGCAACGTGTATCATAACGAAAGGTGCCCGTGACGTCATCCACTCCGGAATTGGATTTGCGCGGCGAGCGCTTGCCTTGGGTCGCCTGGGCTTGGTTCGGAGCACTACTGCTGGCGTCCTATACTCCGGTGCTGTGGCGGCTGGTGCGGCAATGGGATTCCGACCCGGATATGGGTCACGGCTTCTTCGTCCCCTTGGTGGCGGGCTTCATCGTGTGGCAGAAACGCGCGGAACTGCTGGCGCTGAAACCGTCGCCCAACTGGTGGGGCTTGGCCGTGGTGCTCTACGGCGGACTGCAATTGTGGATCGCCACACTAGGCGCGGAGCTGTTTCTGGCGCGCACCGCCTTCGTCATTTCGGTCATCGGTATCGTCTTGCTATTGGGCGGCACGGCCTGGGTGCGTGCGCTGGCGTTCCCTCTGTTTCTGCTGTTTTTTATGATTCCGATCCCCACCGTGGTGTACAACAGCATCACCTTTCCCTTGCAGCTTCTGGCCAGCCGGGTTTCCACGGAAGCGTTGAACTTGATGCAGATTCCGGTGCTGCGCGAAGGCAACGTACTGGAGCTCGCCGAGCAGAAGCTCTCGGTGGTGGAGGCGTGCAGCGGCATCCGCTCGCTGCTATCGCTCACCTTCCTGTCGCTAGTCTACGGCTACTTCTTCGAAAGCAAGGTGTGGATGCGCGTGGCGTTGTTTGTCTCCACCATCCCCATTGCCATTGTGGCCAACGCCAGCCGCGTGACCCTCACCGGCGTGTTGACCGAGTACAAGCCGGAGTTGGCCGAGGGGTTCTTCCATACGGCGTCCGGGTGGGTGATTTTCATGGTGGCGCTGGCGATTCTGATCGGGCTGCACCAGATTCTGAACAGGGGGTACCGCTGGCTCAATGGCCGCCGGTGACCAGAATCTCGTGGGGCAGACCTCCAGGTCTGCGCGGGTCCTCCAGGACCCGCTACGGACGGGCCGACGTAGACGTCGGCCGCAGGACTGGGGTCCTGCCCCACGAATTATGAAAGGCTGAAGGTGAACTGGATACGCAACAAATACGTGGGGATTCTGACCCTGGTGCTGGTGGTGCAGGCGACTCTATTCTATGCCGCGTCGCGCGGCGAGCGAGTTCCCGCCAGCCAGCCCCTGGATCTGTTTCCGGCGCAAGTGGGAAGCTGGCAGGAGACGCAAAACTATCCGGTCGAGCAGGAGATCCGGGATCAGCTCAAGGCCGACGACTTGCTCAACCGGCTGTACATGGACCCGCAATCGCGCGCGGCCGCGAGTCTGTTCGTGGCGTATTTCAAGACGCAGCGCACGGGCCAGTCGCCGCACTCGCCCAAGAACTGCCTGCCGGGAACGGGGTGGGAGCCGGAGGCCACCGGGTTTCTGGACCTGGCTGTGGCGGGCCAGGCGGAACCGATCCGCATCAACCGCTACGTGGTCTCGCACGGCGGCGACAAGAGCGTGGTGCTGTACTGGTATCAAAGCCAGCGGAGGGTGATTGCCAGCGAATTCTCGGCGAAATTCTGGCTGGTGATGGATTCCATCCGCTATCACCGCAGCGACACGGCCTTGGTGCGAGTGACCATTCCAGTCGTCCACAACGACCAGGACGCCGCTACACGGGTGGGCGTGTCGTTCGTGCAGATCGTGTTCCCGTTGCTCAAAGGCTATCTGCCGGTGTGAGACAAGCCGGGAGGCCCGTCTCAATCGTGACGGAGGGCGGTAAGTGGATCTATCTTCGCGGCGCGGCGCGAGGGGATCCAGCAGGCCAGAAATGCAACGGCGGCCAGGAAGAGCGGTACGCCGGTGAAAGTGACTAAGTCGTGCGGGCGGACTCCGTAGAGGAAGCTGGCCGACACGTCAGCCACAGCCCAGGCGGCGGCCAGACCCAGCATTAACGCGATCAGAGTAAGCAGCATGCCCTGGCGCACGACCAGACTCCGGACTTCTCCTGCCTGCGCTCCCAGGGCCAGGCGGATGCCGATCTCGCGCGTGCGCCGGCTGACGGAGTAACTCATCACGCCATACAATCCGACGGCAGCCAATAGCAGACCGACGACCCCGAAGACGCCGAACAAGGTACCCGCCAGCCGCGGCAGAAAAAGCGCGTTGCGGAGGTGCTCTGGCATGGTTTCCGCGTTGTAGACGGCCAGCGTGGGATCGAGTGCCTGGATCTCGCGGCGCACGGCTCCGGCGAGCGCGGCAGGCGATCCCGCGGCGCGGACCAGCACCGCATATCCCACGAAGGATGGGTCGCTCGCGACGCTCTGCTCCAGCGAGCGGAAGAGAACCGGCCGGAGATCCTCGCCGACGGTGCGCGACTTGATATCCTTGACGACGCCGACGATCCGGTAGGTGGCGCCACCGCCGGTCACACGCTGCCCGATGGGGTTCTGGTTCTTGAATAGGCGGCGGACGAACTCCTCGGTGACGATGGCGGCTATCGGTCCGTGGGCCGCTTCGTTGCCGAAATCGCGTCCGGCAATGCGCGGAATGCCCAAGGTTTCGAAGTAGCCGGGGCTGGCCATGTAAAGTTCCACGACCGGATCCGGACCGCCGGTGCTCGGCCGTCCCTCGACATGCAAACCGTCGCTCCGGTGTCCGCCCGACAAGGGCATACCGTCGGTACACGCGGCGGAAACCACACCCGGAAGTGCGCCCACGCGCTGTCGCAATTGGGCAAGGAACTGCGCGGTGCGCTCGGCGGTGTACCCATGTACACGAGGATCGACGGACATGGTCAGAATCCCGCGCGAGCGGAAGCCGATGTCCGTGCCGGAGGCGCTTTCGAGGCTGCGCAGGAAGAGCCCGGTGGCGCAAAGGAGCACCAGCGACATGGCGACCTGCGACACAACCAGCACGTTGCGCAAAGTCCAGCGGCGTCCGGGGCGCGCCAGCACGTCCTCGCCCTTGAGCGCGTTTGCCAGGATGGGACGCGCGGCCGCCCACGCCGGAGCCAGCCCGAATAGCAAGCCGGTGCCGGCGCTGAGCGAGAACGTGTAGAGCAGCACGCGCCAATCGACGGTGACATTGAGATCGAGCGGTACGGGCGCGGGAATGCGGAAGGCGGAGAGGGCCTGCGTAGCCCACAACGAGAGCGCCACGCCGAGCAGGCCGCCCCCGAGGGCCAGTAGCAGGCTTTCCGTTAACATCTGGCGCATCAAGTGCGCGCGTGTGGCACCCAAGGCGAGGCGCACGGCCATCTCGCGTTGACGGCCGGAGGCTTGCGCGAGGAGTAGATTTGCCACGTTGGCGCAAGCGATCCCGAGGACCAGCAGCACCACCACCGTGAGCGCGGCGAGGAACAGCATTACGGTGGACCGGTCGCGCGGAGGCAGCGATCCGGCGGGTTCGAACCGGAAACCGCCATCCTTGTCCGTTTCCGGGTAGGTTTGGCCCAGGTTCCGGGCGATGACGGCGAGTTCCGCGGCGGCCTGTCGGCGTGTGACGCCGGGGTGGAGGCGTCCGGCGACCTGGATCCAGTGGTAGTTGCGCGATTGGTAATTGCTGGTATTGGGCAGCAACTGATCGAGGTTGCCGAGCGGGACCCAGAATTGGCAGTCGAGGATAATGTCGAGACCGCGAAAGCCGGGCGGCGCCACGCCTACCACGGTGAAAGGCCGGCCCGATAGAGTGATGCGTTTGCCGGCGATGGCCGGGTCGGCGCCGAAGCGACGCTTCCAAAGGCCGTTGCCGAGAACGATGACGGGCAGGTGCTCCTCGCCGACGGTGAAACCACGGCCCAGGGTCATGCCCAGTTGCGCGACGTCGAAGAAGTTGGCGGTAGTGGCTTGACCCCACACACGTCCCGGCTCGCCCTGTCCTCCGATGGAGGCGGGCAGCAGCTCGTAAACGCCCGTGACGCCCGAGAACGCCTTGGTTTGCGCGCGCAGATCGGCGAAGAGCGGCCAGGAGAAGGCGTTGCAACATTCGCCCTGGTGGGTGGTGTGAAGGGCCATCAGGGTAGCGGGGTCGCCGACGGGCGCGGGCCGCAGGACGAAACGACTCACCATCGAGAAAATGGTGGAATTGGCTGCGATGCCGAGGCCAATGGAGACCACTGCGGCGGTCGCGAAGCCGGGCGATTTCAAAAGCCGCCGGAATGCGTAGGTCAGATCTTGCCGCCAGGCTGCCAAGGTATTTCCTCCGTTAGACTTTATGACGGGCGATGGCGTTGATTGTTACGCCGTCCGTACGGCGCCAAGCTGACAGAGGATCAGAAGGATGCCCTGCTCGAGTATATGAAGACCATCTGAAAAGTGGGGCAGGCCGTCACGTGTCGCCGGCGTGTCCGATATTACTGTTCCCCGGTTGTGAGGTGTCGAAGGTCCAGCCGTTTCCATCCGTTGCGTAACCGAGCTTGGCCGGATCGTACTCACGATTTCCCACGATGAATTTCGCGGGGCGTTGAGCGGGGTGAAGGAGGTGCCAGCGCGTCGGCACCGATCCATTATGCAAGTAGGTCGCGGTGGCCCAAACGCCGGTCAAAGGCCGCGCCAGGTATTGACCCGTCGCGCGCCAGACCACGTGTTTGGCATCCATGGCCGCCTGATCGGCCGCGGAGATTCCGTCGTCGGAAAAGGCGCGGGCCTTCAGGCCGTCGAGGATCGGCTTGACCATCGCGGGGAACGGCACGCCTCCGACGGGCCGGCCGAAGCTGTTGGCCCGCAAGGGGTCGGTACCGGCGACGGTCAGTGCGTAGAGGCCGTTCTGGTGGAAGCCACGGCATGTGTCGTTGAAGATCTTCTCGCCGGTTGCCGCCTTGGCCTGGTCGATGGGTCCGAAAACATCGGCGGGCCACTTGGGCGCCTGGAGCTTGTGAGTCAGCACTTCGAGCCGGTGCAGGTTCGCAATGCGCAGCGTCGATTCATAAGTTTTGGGATCGAACACCGCGCCCATCCCCAGGGCCTGTCCGATGTTGCGTTCCAGGATCGAGTTGGTGTTGCCGTCATAGTGGATCCAGACTGCGTCGGTGGTGGATCGCTGTTGGGTGGTATCCGGAACATCCCAGATGAAGGGGAAGGTGACGGGCGACTGCATCGGTACGGCGTCTTTCGGGAACAGAAGATTGCGGGCTGCGCCAAAGGCATCGATGCGGCCGGGCCCGGGCTCAGTGCCGTTGAGCAGCAGCTTGCCGTTCTTGAGGTAGGCGAGCCTGGCCTTCAGTAATGCGAGCGCGCGATGCCAACTTGCCGCGAAGGTATCGCCCCGCAGAGCGGCGGATGGGGCCGAGGCGTCCGCCGTCGCGGAGGACACGCTGTGGAAGTTCGCATCCGCCGTGGAGGCGGCGCCAACTTCGCCGGCGGCGTTCGCGGCGGGATCGGAAGCGTAACTGGAAGCGTCCCCGGATGGCGGGGCATCGCTGCGTGCAGATCGCGGACCATGGCGATGGCCAGCGCGACGGCCTTGGCGGGATTGCGCAGTGTCGCATCGAGCGAGTCCTTCACTTCCACCTGGTAGGCCTGGAGGTCCACGAGCGCAGGCGCGCCGTCGATGCGCACCCTTTTTCCCCGATAGGTCGCTTCGCCGACGTGGCAGGCGGCGCAGTTGAACCCGACCATTTCAAGGCCGGTGTGACTCTTGTCGCGCGAGTGGACGGTAGTGAGGCCAACGGGCAGCCCGCGAGGATTGGTGGCGCTGGCGGCATCGGGGATGAAGCCGAAGCGCTGCATGTTCTCTAGAAACGGCTTGCCGGTTTTCACGCTCGCAAGGTTCGAGAGCAACGCGTACGGGATCAGCTCGCTACCCTCGGCCAGATGGTAGTATTCGGCGCGCTCGGCGCCGGACCATCCGTTCTGGCTCCAAATCACGGTTTCCCCGGAAGCCGGGGACGATGGCTGGGGAGCGGATGGCTTGGGCGCGCAGCCCGCCAGGATGAATTATCCGGCTTAGGCCGGAAACGAAAGAAGGCTCCGTCGCATTGGATCAATTATACAGATGAACGGGGTCAAATGCGCCGGTTTCGCAGTCTATTTCACGATGCGCGGCTTGGCCGCCCCGGCCCCGCCTATCAGCGCCGATAACTTATGGTGCAGACGTTCGTACGCCTCGCGCACACTCTCGTAATCGCCCGCCAGTGCCTCGCCTGCCGCCATGCTTTGCGCCTCGGCAATATCGAAGGTGTGCTGCACCTGGCGGATCGCCACCACCAGCATCTTGATCTCGTTGTCGTCTAACTGCACAAGGTTAGGAGTCATCCCAGGATTTGTGTCCAGTCCATACCCGCCGCCATTTGCCGGCCGATCTGGACCAAGGTGGGTATGGCGGACAAGTCCGCTTCGTCGATGTCGCTCGGCAACTGCGGGTTGAAGCCCTGCATGACTCCCGGCCACTGCCGCTTTACGGCGTCGTCCACCCAATCCTCGCCGCTATCGACCAAGGTGCTGGTGACCCATCCAATGGTCTGCACCAGGCCTTTAGGAGGAGTGCTGGCGGCGGGGAAGAATCCCGTGCCCAGCGCCGCCACTCTGGTTTCAGCCGGCGTGAAGCTATCGTACTCGAAGGCTTCCACGCAAGCCTGATAGGCGGGGTTGGCGGTTCCTCCGGCGCCCCCGTCGAAGAAGTTGAGCGTCTGCTGCCCTTGGATACCGGTGATCGGCCAATGATCGAAATACGTGGGCGCGCACGCGGAAGCCACCGCCGCGTCGATCAACTGCACCGCGCCGGTGGTCTGGTTATTCTTGGCGTTGTCTTTCACGAAGAACCAGTTGTGGCCGTCCATGGCCGTGGCCGAAATCATCACCCCGATAGGAGAGTCGTTCATCGTCCAGGACGCCGCGGCGCCGAAGACGCTGACCAGTACATCGAGCAGGTTCTTGGGATCGTACATGAAGCCCCGGATGATTCGCTTGCCATCCGCGGCGATGCCGGTTGGCGTGAAAATGTCCTTGGAGCGTTCCGTATAGACCGTCAAAAGCTGGCTGGCCGGAATGCCCGCCGCGACTGCAGCCGTTAAGAGTGCGCCTGTCGAAGTTCCGGCGCAATAGTCGATGTGATCGCGCGTGAGGCCGCCCAGTTGCGTCTCCAGTTGGATCAGGCAGCAACACGGGATGATCCCGCGGATGCCGCCGCCTCGGATGGATAGAACGTTTCGCATGTTACCTCCTGTCTTTAGACAGCATACGCCATGGGGACAGGTGGTGGGAAGGTTTTAATGCCGGTCTCAGCCCTCTTCCGCGGAGGGGTCGAGGAGATCCAGCGAGGGGAAGAGCTTGGAGTAACCTCGCTTGCCGCACACTACAAGAGACCCTGATGTTTCTCCAAGGCCATTACGGAAGCTTCATAGAACTTCTCATTCGGCACCAGAGCATTGAGCAGAATCTTCGCTTCGATCGCGGTAATCATCGTCCGCGCAGGTGATCGATGAATCTGTCGACCGATGTGTATCCTGGCTCGGCAAAGCTGTCCTTGTAGCGCCCCTTCCACTTTCGCAGATCGGGCTTCTTGGGCGCCTTCTTCAGCACGATAGACCCATCAACCACGCTGAACTCGACCTCCGTCTCCGGCCCAAGGCCGAATCTGTCTCGGATCTCCTTAGGGATGGTGACCCGGCCCCGCTCGCCGATTCTCATACTTCATAGTATGCCCCACGAGCTCGCGGAGTTCTATGATGAATAGCAGGGATGCCTGCTTTGAATGTGGCGCCGGCTCTGCTGCTGGCGGCACTATCGTTCCAACTTCCGGACACCGAAGGGGTCCGGCACACGCCCGCCGAATTCCGCCAAAGCAAGGAGGTGATGGTCGCGTTCGTCCCGGCGGTGCTGCAGATACTGGCTGGCAGGCCTGTGCCGGCGCCGACTTTCACCCGCGACGTGGCGCCGATCCTGTACCAACACTGCGCCACCTGCCACCATCCCGGCGAGGTCGCACCGTTTCCGCTGATCGCTTATCAAGATGCCGCCAAGCGCGCCAAACTCATCGCCACGGTGACCGCCAGCCGCTATATGCCGCCGTGGCAGCCGGAGGCGGGCTATGGACATTTTCAGGGCGAGCGGCGGTTGCCGGACGCGGACATCGCCACGCTGCGGCGATGGGCCGAGGCGGGCGCGCCGCAAGGCGATCCTGCGCAACTTCCGCCGGCCCCTCACTTTCCCGAAGGCTGGCAGCTCGGCACACCGGACATGACCGTCCGCATGCCCAAGCCTTTCGCAATCGCGGCGGACGGCCCCGATCAATACATGTGCTTCGTCATCCCCTTGCACCTCACTGCGGACAAGTACGTGCGCGCCATGGAATTCCGCCCCCAGACGCGCAGCGTGGTGCATCACGCGCTGTTCCTGCTGGATTCCGGCCACATCGGGCGCCAGTTCGGCGAATCGTATCCGTGCTTCGGCACGCCGGGATTCCTGCCGAGTGGAGCGCTAGGAGGATGGACGCCGGGGATGCAACCGGCCCGCATGCCCGATGGTCTCCAACTCATCCTGCGCAAAGGCTCGGACCTGGTGATGCAGATCCACTATCATGCGACGGGCAAGCCGGAAGCCGACCAGTCCACATTGGGGCTTTATTTCACCGATAAGCCGCCCACCAAGTGGGTGGCGGACATCGCGCTGGGCTCGCACCAGATCGACATTCCGCCCGGCGAGCGCGCGTACAAGGTGCGCGACCACTTCACCACGCCGGTGGATGTGGAGGCGGTGGGGATCATCCCGCACGCGCACTACATTTGCAAAGAGATCGAAGGCTGGGCCATCTTGCCCGACGGCCGGAAGCAGTGGCTGATCCGCATCCGCGATTGGAATTTCAATTGGCAGGAGCAGTACCGCTACACCACACCGGTAAAGCTGCCGGCGGATACGCGCCTGGAAATGGAATTCACTTACGACAATTCCGACGCTAATCCGCGCAACCCGAATCATCCGGCGCGGCGCGTGGTGTGGGGCCCGGAGACCACCGACGAGATGGCCGGTTTGCACGTGCAGGTAGTGCCGGAAGACATGGACGACTGGCACGAATTAGGCCAGGCGCTGTGGGGGAAGTTCATGCGGAGCGTGGGCGGCGGGTTCTATCGGAAGCCGGAATAGGAAGACAGAAGACAGAAGACAGAAGACAGAAGACAGAAGTCAGAAGTCAGAAGTCAGAAGCGCGGCACTGGCGTGATTCTGACTTCTGTCTTCTGACTTCTGTCTTCTTTTTATTTCGGCGCGTAGAGCGGCGCCACGGAAACCATCGCTAGGCCGGTAATAAACAGGACGAACATGATCACGATGAGCGCCTTGATGCGCGCGTCGGCGCCCTCGAATTCCTTCCAAACCAGCAGACCCCAGAGGGCACTCACCATGGCCGCGCCCTGACCCAGCGCCAGGCTGATGGCTGGTCCGACCTGCACGGCTTCCGGCGCGCTCGACGCGACGAAATTGGTGATCATGCCGGCGCACCAGAGAACGCCGCCCGCCACTCCCAGGAGGTGCTGCTTGGGTAGTCCTTTGAAGTAATCCGGAAGCTCAAGCGGCTCACCCTCCACCGGCAAATTCATGAAGAACAGGTTGAAGACGAAGGTGGAAAGAAACACGCCCAGCGCGAAGACCACCCCGATGGCGTACGGCCCTAGTCCGTTCTCCCCTGCCGTGCCGCCCCACTCGCTGGACTTTGCCATCACCACCAGCGGATAGAACGACCCCATCAACACGCCGCTGGCCAGGCTGAGGAACACGCCCTTGAGGCTCACCATTTTCCGGGTGCTCTTGGCCTTGCCGGCCTGCGCCCGCAGTTCCGCCCGCAACTGCTCGATGGCGCGGTAGGCGACGGCATCGACTATGATGGCCCCCACCACCAGCGCGCAGCCGACGAACAACAGGAGGGGATTTCCCTGCGGCCGAATGATGTAACTCCAGATAACCCCGATAATGAGCGCCAGGCCGATGCCCACCGGAAACGCCACCGCCAGTCCAGCCACGGTGATGGCCGCCACCAGCAGCATGTTCGCCAGATTGAAGATCATCCCCGCGCCGAAGCCCATGGCCGCGTAGCGCTTGCCGCCGTTCATCAAATCGTCGAGGAACGAGAAACCGTCGTAGCCCAGCGAGCCTAACGTGAAGGCGCAAATCACGGCGGCCAGCAGGACGCCGAACGCGTAGTCGAAATAGAACAGCTCGAAACGCCATTTGCCCGACATCTTCTGGGTATTGGCCCAGGATCCCCAGCAGAGCATGCTAAGGAAGAGCACCAGCAAGGTCGCGATATAGGTGTGGGGTAGGATCATGAAAGCCTTCGACTTGAAACCTGAGCCTACAACTTTGTGCGGGGCGGGTCAAGGGGCGATGGAGCGCGCCAGCGGCGCATGCCCCGGCTCCTGCCTTACTTGTAAGGGCCGCGGCGATTCGCTGCAATCCGGCAGCGGCGTCACGGAATAATAATTCAATCCGTAGCGCCAGGTCCGGTGCATGCTCTCGATGCACACGCGGTCGCGCTGGGTGGCGATCCTTCGCCACAAAGGCCGGGCCGAATAGGCGCTATCGATAGCTGGCAGATCGACCAGCTTCAGCGCCGTCACCCCCGCGGCGGCCGCCACTGCCATGACAGCGAGCGCGGCCGCGCGCCGGCCCTGCTTTTCCAGCCAGTAGACGCCCAGAGCCAGCACGACCGGCAGAAGCCAGGTCCAATGGAATGCGGGCAAGGGTGCGCGCGACAGGCCCGCAGCCAGCGCCTGCGGCAGGACCGGCAGCGCCGCCGGTATGGCCATCAGGCAGAGCGCCGCGGCGGGCAGCACCCATTGTGCGCGCCTGGCTTCCGCCAGGGAGATGCCCATCAACGCAGCGGCCGCCGGCGCGAGTGGCAACAGGTAGCCCGGCAGTTTGTTCTTCGAGAACGAGAAGAAGATCAACACGAAGAGCAGCCACAGGAACAGGAAGCGGCGGCGGCCGTCGCGATAGAGCGCACGGCGCGCTAGCAGCAGAAGTGCCGGCGTCCATGGCATCAGCGCTGCCACCAGCACCGGCGCATAGAACCAGAATGGCTGCCCATGCGCCAACGATGCGGTGGTGAATCGCTCGAAATGCTGCTCCCAGAAAAAGGTTCGCGGGAAGACCGCGCCATTGCGCAGGTAGCACAGCAGGTACCATGGCAGGGCGACGATCAGGAACGCGCCGGAGACGGGCAGGCGCAGCAGATCGGTCCAGCGGCGCCGGCCGCACCATACCAGCGGCAGCGTGAGCACCAGCGGAACCAGGCCTTTGGCCAGCACCGCCACGCCCAGCAGTGCGGCTGCCAACGGCAGGCGCCGCCGGTCGCCCGTCTCGATCCAATCGAGCGACAGCAGCATGGCCGCCGAGAACGCCGCCGCCATGGGTAGATCGGTGGTGCCGATGAAGCTACATCCCAACCATGCCGCCGAAGTGCCCAGCATGAGGGTCGCCGCCCAGGCCGCGCGCGCGCCGAATTCGCGGCTCAGCATGCATTGGAAAAAGATCAGGAAGGCTACCGAAACGAGCGCCACCGGGACGCGCGGGGCCAGGTCTTCGCCGAACCCCAACCGGAAGGCCGCTCCCGTCATCCAATAGAGCAGCGCCGGTTTTTCGAACCACGGCGCGCCCCACAGGCGGGGCGTAATCCAATCGGCCGAGCGGGCCATTTCACGGCCGATGGAGGCGTACCGCGGCTCATCCGGCCCGAGCATGCCAGCCGCCGAGAGGCCCGCGAAGTAAAGGATCGCGAGCAGGGGGATCGCCAGCCACCAGGCGCGCGCTCGCCCTCCGGCGGCTATGGCTGTTTCCTCGCCGCGTTAAACGACCGCTCCACCATATCGTGCACATCGGTCGAAACGCCGTGGTCCCGCCACAGCCAGCGCATCATCTCCGGGAAAACCGTCTGCAGCATCTTCTGGCCATGGCGCTGAATGCCCCACGAGTAGTTCACTTCGTAGCCCTTCTCGGTAAGCGCCTGTTGCATGCGGACGTTTTGATAGAACCAGTCGCGCGCCTGGTCGTAGGTTCCGTCGTCTCTCAGGCTGCGGTTATCGTTACGGCCATCCACCAGGAAGACGCGCAGCGGCTTTTTGTCGCTGGCGCGGATGATGTCCGGATAAGCGTTTCCGCCTCGAATGTTAGTGAAGCTACCGACGTTGCTCAGCACTTTCCTGAAGTCGTTGGGCCGCTGCCACGCTACGGTGAATGCCGCGATAGCTCCCGAACTCGACCCGCCGATGCCATGCCGCTCGGGATCCTTCGATATGTTGTATTCCTTGTAGAGCACCGGAAGCAATTCATCCACGATGACCCGCGCGTACTTATCGTCCAAGGTGTTGTACTCGGTGGGCCGGTTGGTGGTGCGATCGCCCCATTCGCTGCCGGACGGCTCGGGCTGATCGGGGCGGCGGCCCGGATTGATAAAGACTCCGATCATGACGGGAAGCTCGCGGCGGTAGATCAGGTTGTCCATGACGACCTGCGCGCGGACATCGCCCTCCGGAGCCATGAACGCCTGCCCATCGTTGTAGATCATCAGACTCGCGGGCACGGCCGGGTCGTACTGCGCCGGCACGTAGACCCAATAGGTGTGCTGCGTTCCGGGATAAGCGCTGCTCGGCAGGGTGAAGGGTCCCTTGATCTCGCCCTTCGGGACGCCGTCCTGTGGAAGCGCATCGGGCGCCAGCTTATAGTAGATGTCGGTGTTGGGGGTCTGTGGCGGCGTTTGTGCAAGCGCCGCGTTTGCCAGTAACACCAACAATGCCGAGAGAGTGCGTTTCATGGCTTTGGAAGCCACCATACCACAACGCATTGAGTGGGGCAGGACTCTAGTCCTGCAGCCGACGTCCACGTCGGCTTGGAGCGGGTCCTGGAGGACCCGCGCAGACCTGGAGGTCCGCCCTACGGCCATTACTTCAGCTTCACTGGATACGGCTCGTGTTCCGGCAACTTCGGGTTGGACTTCTCCAGGGCCTTCAGCAACTCCGCCACTCCCCGTTCCAGTTGCGGATCGTGGCCTTCAAGGACCGACTTCGGGTCGTTTTCCACCACGATGTCGGGGTCCACGCCGCGGCCTTCGATGGCCCACTTGCCTTCGGCCGTGGCATAGGCGAATTCCGGCACGTTCACGTCTCCGCCATCGATCAACTGGCCATGACTGGTGATTCCGACCACTCCACCCCAAGACCGCTCGCCGATGAGCAGCCCGAGCTTAGCGTTGCGGAACATCCAGGGGAAGATATCGCCGTCCGAGCCGGAGTTTTCGTCCAGCAGCACGGCCTTGGGCCCGATGAAGACGCTGTCCGGGTAGGGGCCTGGCGTGGCCGTGGTGCGCGAATAGGTTAACCCCAGCATCGTGCGGGTCAGCCGCTGGATGACCATGCGCGAAATGTTGCCGCCGCCGTTGGCGCGGTCATCGATCAGGAACGCTTCCTTGCGGAGCTGCGGATAATACCACTTAATAAACTCACGGATGCCGTTTTCACCCATGTCCGGCAAATGCATGTAACCGATGCGGCCGTGAGACAGTTCGTCCACGCGGCGCCGGTTTTGCTCCACCCAATCGAGATACAACAAGTTAGTTTCGCTGCCCAACGGTTTATAAGTGACCTTGCGGGCGCCGGTCAGGGACGGCGTACTGTTCAGCATCAATATCACCGGCGCATCGCCGGCGTGACGCAGGTACTTGTAAATGTCCTCTTTGGCGGTCACATCTTCGCCATTGATGGTCAGGACATAATCGCCCACCTTGGCATCCACGCCGATTTCGGTCAGCGGCGAACGGTAAACGTCTTCCTCGTTTTGACCGCGGAAAATCCTGGCGATGCGATAGCGCCCGGAGTTGGCGTCCACTTCGAAGCGCGCGCCGGGCAGGCCGGCGTGCGGGCGCGGCGGGATCTGTACATCGCCGCCATCGATATAGGCGTGCTGGACGGTCAATTCCGAAATCATCTCACTAATCACGTAATTCAGGTCGGTGCGATGCGCCACGTAGGGTAGAAGCTGGCTGTAACGCTGGTGCAAGGCCTCCCAATCGTAGCCGTGCATGTTGGGGGCGTAGAAGAAATCGCGATAACGCCGCCAGACTTCGTTGAAGATATCGTTCCACTCCGCGACCGGGTTCTTCTCCAGCATCAACCCGGCGGTGGAGACCGTTTTCTTGGTGCTTGCGCCGGTGGGCGTGGCATCGTACACGTTCCAGACCTGTTCCTGGCGGACCAGCACTTTCGACCCATCGTACGAGACTACATACCCGCCAATATCGTCGACCAGGTGGGTCTCTTTCCGGTCCTTGAAGGTGAAGATGCGCAGCGAAGACTTGGTGGCCGCGACGCGGGCATAGTAAAACTCCGGCGCCACGCCATAGAGCAACGCATCGTTGGTTGCAGTCAGACCGAAATAGTTCTCCGCTTCCAGCGGCACGCGCGCCACGCGGTCGGCCAAGCCGTCGAAATCGATGCCGCCATCCTTTGGCTCAGGTGGCTTCTTGTCTTTCTCATCCTTGCCTTTGTCTTTCTCCTTATCCTTACCGGTGTCCTTGGAGTCGGCATCTTTGATGGTTACCTCGTCGCTTTCCGGCGGAAACGGATTCTTGACATCCTTGCGCAGAGCCATCACGAAGATGCCGCGCGCACGATTGGTAGCAAAGTCGAATTCGATTTGCGAGAGCTGCGGCTGGAACTCGTGGTGGGACATAAAGTACAGATAGTCGCCGCCCGGATGCCAGGCAGGCGTATCATCATTGAACATCCCGCTAGTGACGCGATGCAGCTTGCTCTCTTTGATGGACCAGATATACAGCGCGGAAAGCCCCTTGTCATCGTTCATGCTGAACGCCAGATACCCGCCGCCGGGCGACCACGCATAGTCGCGAATCTCGCCCTCGGTCGAATGGGCGATCTCCTCGGTGGCGTGGTCCTTCACGGATACCAGCCACAGCCGGCCGTCTTTATCGCTGAACGCGATGCGCTCGTTATCCGGAGACCACTTAGGATCGTAGCGGAAGGCGTGGCCACCGCTAGTAATCTTTTCGGGCAGCGACGAGCCATCCTGCGCCACCACGTAGATTTCCTCTTCGCCGCTCGCGTCGGTTATAAACGCCACCTTGGAGCCATCGGGCGACCAGGCCGGCCACTTATCGTGGGCGCCGGGCGAATGCGTGAGGTTGCGGGTGTATCCCTTCTCCACGGGCGCCGAAAAGATATCGCCGCGCGCCGCGAACAATACGCGCTCGCCCTTGGGACTGAATTCTACCTGCTCAATGAGGTTGGCCGCGGAGACATAGCTGGGCCGCCGATTGACGCCGTCATCGGGGACGCGCACAGAGATGGGCGCGCTCTTGCCCGTCTTCACATCGAGAACCTGCAGTTCGCCGTTGAGTTCGTAAACGATGCGGTTTTGGCGGTCGGTCGAGGGCCAGCGTACGTCCCACAGAGTGTACTTGGTGATCTGCCTGGTCTTGCCGCTGGCGGTGTCGTACGCGTAGAAATTGAAATGGCCGTCGCGATCCGAATTGTAGTAGATCTCCTTGCCGATCCACATGGGGTCGCGGCTGGCCCGTTCGCCTTCGCTGATGAGTTTGGCGGCGTGCGTTTCGGTGTCGAAGATGTAGAGCTTGTTGGCCTCGCCGCCGCTGTAGCGCTTCTCGGTGCGGAAGTCGCGCGCTTGCGGCGAATACACGATCTGGTTGCCACCCGGCGAATAGGATCCCGCGCCGGAGACCGGCATCGGCAAAGGCTCGGACGGGCCGCCATCCATGGGCACGCGGAAGAGACGGGTCAGCGCGTGCGCGCGGGCATCGCGCATGGAGCGATAAATCACGTAGTGGCCGTCGTTCGACCAGCCGTAGACCTGGTTGTCATAGCCCCAGCGCGGTGGCAAGGGGCCCTGCGCCGGATAGAAGGTTAACTGCTTCGGCTCGCCGCCATCCGCGGGCATGACATAAACCTGCTCATCGCCGTCGTACTGGCCGGTGAAGGCGATCCACTTGCCATCGGGCGAGAACTTCGCGAACAACTCGACGCCCGGGTGCGCGGTCAGGCGCGTGGCCGTGCCGCCGGCGGCGTTGACCAGCCACAAGTCGCCGCCGTGGGTGAAGACGATGCGGCTATCGTGGATATCGGGAAAGCGCAGCAGCTTGGTTTGCGCGGATAGTGGCGCAGTGAGTGCGAAGAATAGAAGCCAGCCGGCGAGGGGGCGTCGCGCGACATGATCGGGTTTAGATTGAAGGCGCATAGGATTCTGACGTATCGAACGGCGAAACGATAAGCCTAGCAGAGAAACCAGCCAGTGCAATCGGCATGCAGGCTGCTAGAATCGGACGGAGATGTCTCAGACCGGCGCCCTAGACCCGAAGACGGCGCACGACATGCGGTTCGCGATGCGGCTCTCGCTCGCATTCGGCGTGTTTATGTTGACTGGAAAGGTGGCTGCTTACCTGATTACCGGCTCGGCGGCGATCCTGTCGGATGCTTCGGAATCCGTCGTCCACCTGGTAGCGGTCGTGTTCGCCTGGTTCAGCCTGTGGCTGAGCCTGAAGCCGGCCAACCAACGGTACCTCTACGGCTTTGAAAGGATCAGCTTCTTTTCCGCTGGGTTCGAGGGGGCCATGATCGTGCTGGCGGGCCTGTTCATCATCGTCGTGACCATCCGGAAGTGGTTGACCGGGCTGGAACTTGACAACGTTGGCGCGGGCACTCTGTTTACACTGCTTACGGCGGTATTGAACGCCGGGCTGGGGTGGTACCTGGTGCGGACCGGGAAGCGGACGCAGTCGCTGATCCTGGAGGCCGACGGGAAACATGTCCTGACGGATAGTTGGACCAGCGCCGGGGTGGTGGCCGGGTTGGCCCTGGTGATGGGGACCGGGTGGAAACCTTGGGATGCAATTTGCGCGCTGGCGGTGGCGCTGAATATTCTGTGGTCGGGCGGCAATCTGATCTGGCGGTCGGCTACCGGTCTGCTGGACACGGCCGACCCGAAGACCGGTACTGTGCTGCGCGAGAAGCTGGACACGCTGTGCGGCGAGTTGGGCATCCAGTATCACGGCGTGCGCTTCCGCAGCACCGGGCAGAGGCTGATGGTGGAAGTACATCTGCTGTTCGCCGGTTCCCAGACGGTGGCGGAGGCGCACCGTCTGGCCACTCTGCTGGAGGAGCGGATGGCGGAGACGCTGGGGCAGCCGGCCGAAGTGATCACGCA
>JBEKPZ010000045.1:0-31499 GCA_049520215.1 Bryobacteraceae bacterium
CATGGAAGTCATACTGCGCGAAGATATCGAACGGCTGGGCAACCGCGGCCAGGTAGTGAAAGTGGCCGACGGCTACGCCCGCAATTTTCTATTGCCCAAACGCCTCGCCGTGGCCGCCACGGACGCCAACCGCAAAATTGTGGAGCAGGAGCGCCAGTCGCACCTGCGCCGCGAAGCTAAACAGAAGAGCGAAGCCGAGGATCTTTCTAAGCTGCTCACCGGAGTTACCGTGACCATCGCCCAGAAGGCCGGTGAAAACGATCAGCTCTTCGGATCGGTCACTTCCAAAGACATCGCCGATGCGCTGGCTCAGAAGAACTTCACCATCGACCGTCGCAAGGTGCTGCTGGACGAGCCCATCAAGCAGCTTGGGGAGTTCAAGGTCCCCGTGCGCCTGCATAAAGACGTGACCGCCGAAGTCACCGTTCAGGTGGTAAAAGAGGAAGGCGGGCTTTAGCCCGCACCGGGCTTCAGCCCCGCTGTGAGGTTCAAGTGCTCTTCGATCTGACGGGCCAGACGGCCATCGTCACGGGCGCCGCCACCGGCATCGGCGAAGCCATCGCCCGCCGTTTGGCGCGCGCCGGGGCGGCCATTGCCGTCGCCGATTTGTACTTCGATGGTGCGGCGGAAGTGGCGCAATCGATCGGCGGCTTGTCTTTCCCCGTCCACATCGACATTACTCTTTCCGATTCCGTGAATGCGGCCGTGGCCGAGGTGCTCTCGCGCACCGGCCGCATCGACATCCTGGTGAACAACGCCGGCATCGCCGGCCGCACCGCGCCGGTGTGGGAAGTCACCGACGAGGACTGGCAGCAGATCATCGCGGTGAATATGACCGGCGTCTTCTACTGTTGCCGCGCCGTGCTGCCGCACATGCGCGCGCGCCGCTACGGGCGCATCGTCAACATCGCCTCAATCGCTGGCAAGGAAGGCAATCCCAATATGTGCGGCTACTCCGCCACCAAGGCGGCGGTGATCGGTTTCACCAAGTCGGCCGGCAAGGAAGTCGCCACCGAGGGCATCTGCGTGAACGCCGTGGCGCCGGCGGTGGTGCGCACCAAAATCCTGGAACAATTGACGCAGGCCCAGGTCGATTACATGACCGAACGCATCCCCATGCGGCGCACGGGCACGCCGGAGGAAATCGCAGCAGTGGTGCATTTCCTGGCCAGTCCTGATGCCGCGTTCGTGACGGGGCAGTGCTACGACGCCAGCGGCGGGCGGGCAACGTACTAACGTGGGCCAGCCAGTCTTGGCCGCAGCCGCCTTTCGGGCGGCGGGTTTGCCCGCGAAGGTGAACGCGTGATGCGAAGGGCGTTGAGAATCACGGCTGGTGCGTTTTTCCCAAAGGTTTGGAGTGCCACAATCACCGTGGATGGGAAGCCATCTCCAGGGTCGTCGCTTATCGGAATCGTTGGACGGGGCGTGGCCTCTTCGCTCGACGGAGCACCATGGTTGGGAACTGTATGCCTTCGGCAGGGGCGATCAATCGGGCTTCGTTTGGGGATGTGAAGCCGGTAGCTTTTCGGTCGTGCCAGGGCTTGCTCTCAGCAACCACGAGCAGTTTGCACAGGGATGTGTCTTCCGAAATCCCGTGTTGCAGGACTCAGCCGGCGGGCCGCTTGCGGAGCCAAAGAAATCCGTGCAGCGGGACCAACGGATGTCCGCACACATGTTGGAGTTCACGGCCGATGATGGCGAGCGTGTGAGGACGGAATGGTGACATAGTTGCTCACTGGCGCCTTCAAGGCCCGGTGCATGGTCATACCGCTCCTGCGCGCAGTCGCCGCAATCTCCAGCAAGCTCGCCCAACCTCCGCAACTCGGCCCTCGTGTGGGTCGCCTGCGCTCATCATGCCTGGGAGGCTGGAATTTTCAACGAAAGTGCATGCGCAGGAAGTGGCGCTTTATAATAGAAACTGCGAACTGATGCCGACCATTCTCTTTGTGCAGGGCTGGCGGTTCCACTTCTTTTCGAATGAGGGCAATGAGCCAATGCACGTGCATGCGGTGAAGGGAGAAGCGGAGTGCAAGTATTGGCTGCACCCGGACGCCTTCGATATCGAGGAGGAGTTCGAGTACAACTGTACGCCGCGTTTGAGACGCGAGGTACGACAGATCATCTTTCAACATTTTGACCAGATCGTCGCGGCTTGGCGCGAACACTTTGGAGGGCATCGTGCAGAGTAGAACAAAACCGGTTTTGGCGAAGGCCATCGAAACAACACCCGAAGCGCTGATTGTGGTCACGGAAGCTGGTCCTGTCTCAGTTCCTTGGGAAGACTGTTCCGAGCGCCTCGCCCGTGCGTCGCTGATCGAACGCAGCCGTGCGGAGCTTTCGCCCTCCGGCTATGGTATCCACTGGCCGCTAATCGACGAGGATCTCGCTGTCGGCCCGCTGCTTTTTTCTCACTCCGTCTCCTTTACGCCGAAACAATATTAGTGCATAATGTTCTTATGCCGTAAGGCGAAGGAGCGTGTGCATGAAGTATCATCCCATTGGCGAAATGAAGTGCCCGTTCTGCGGACAACTGAATCTGGTCTACAAGCGCCCGGGGCTGAGCGGCGACGTGTACCGCTGCGCCGCGGAGTTGGGCGGCTGCGAGCGCACCATCGTCCACCGCAGACGCAAGGGAGACACACGCTGCGGCGTCGTCGCCGTGCTGAATTTCGGACACGTCGGTCAGTGGAATCCGTGCATGCAGGCCAGCCAGCCGGCCCAGCAGGCTGCCGGCAAGCGGTAAAAGGCGCGACCAAGGGGTCGCGTGCGGACGGCGTCCGCCCCACCTTGCCGGTCTGCTAAAATTGAACTGAAATGATCCCGCTCGACGATTTGGAACGCCAGTACACCCCCCTCCGCGAACACGCCTTGGCTGTGCGGAGGTATCTTTGACGCCCCCGCGCTGAAATCCAAGCTCCAACAAACAGAAGAACAGACCGCCGCGCCCGGCTTCTGGAACCAGCCCGAGAAGAGCCAGAAGATCATGCAGCAGCGCAAGCGCATTGAGGAGAGCCTCGGCAACGAGCAGCGTATCGCCGCGCTCACCTCCGATCTCGATACCCTCTTCGAACTGGCCCGCGAGGGCGAGAACGTCTCGGGCGATATCGAGCGCGATCTGCAATCCTTCGGCCAGTTCGTCGAGCGCGTGGAAACCGCCATGCTCCTCTCCGGCGAAAACGACCAGCGCAGCGCCATCATGACCATCCATCCCGGCGCCGGCGGCACCGAAAGCCAGGACTGGGCCGAGATGCTGCTGCGCATGTATCTGCGCTGGGCCGAGCGCGACGGCTTCGCCACCGTCATCACCGACCGGCTGGAGGGCGAGGGCGCCGGCATCAAGTCCGTCACGTTTGAAATCAACGGCGATAACGCCTACGGCATGCTGATGTCGGAGATCGGCGTGCACCGCTTGGTGCGCATCTCGCCGTTCGACGGCAACGCCCGCCGCCACACCTCGTTTGCATCCGTGTTCGTCTACCCGCAAGTGGACGACGAGATCAAGATCGACATCAAGCTGGACGATCTGCGCATCGACACATTCCGTTCCGGCGGCGCCGGCGGCCAGCACGTCAACATGACCGATTCCGCGGTGCGCATCGTGCACCTTCCCACCAACATCGTGGTGCAATGCCAAAACGAGCGCTCGCAGCACAAGAACCGCGACAGCGCCATGAAGCAGCTCCGCGCGCGCCTGTATGAGTTCGAGCTGGAAAAGAAGCGCGTGGAGGCCGCCAAGACCGAGGCCACCAAGCTGGATATCAACTTCGGCAGCCAGATCCGCAGCTATGTGCTGGCGCCTTACCGCATGATCAAAGACCATCGCACTAAGCTGGCCATCGGCGACGTGGACCGCGTGCTGGAAGGCGATCTGGAACCGCTGATCCACGCCTACCTGGTCTTCCGCAAGACTGGCAAGACGGCGGGCGACGGTAAGGATGAGCTGCCGGAGTGACGCCGGACGCGGAAAGCCTCGAGCGCGCGGCGGCCTTGATTCGCGGCGGCGGGCTGGTCGCATTCCCTACCGAAACGGTCTACGGCCTCGGCGCCAATGCCTTCGATGCCGCCGCGGTGGCGCGCATTTTCACAGCGAAAGGACGGCCGCGCCAAAGCCCGCTCATCGTACACGTGGATTCGATCGAAATGGCGCGCACCTTGGTGCTGGAGTGGCCCGATGCAGCCGATCGCCTCGCGCGCCGCTATTGGCCCGGACCGCTGACGTTGGTCCTGCCGAAGCGCCCGTCGATTCCCGATATCGTGACCGCCGGCCTTTCGACCGTCGGGCTGCGCGTACCGTCCCATCCGCTGGCCCTGGCGCTCATCCGCGCAGCCGGCGTGCCCATCGCCGCGCCCAGCGCCAATCCGTTCACCGGGCTTTCGCCTACCACCGCCGAACACGTCCGCCAATCGTTGGGCGATGCAGTCGATTTGGTGCTCGACGGCGGCCCGGCCATCGTCGGCATCGAATCGACAGTGCTGTCGCTGGCCGGTGCGGAGCCGTTGCTGCTGCGGCCCGGAGTGATTCCGCTGCCGGAGATCGAGTCGCTGATCGGCCCGGTGCGCATCGCCGGCGCCGCCGATGGCCCGCATGCCTCGCCAGGCATGCACCCGCAACACTACCGTCCGCGCACGCCGCTAGCTCTGCTGGCCGCAGGCGATCCCACTCCCCCCGGCCGCGGAGAATGGCTGCGCCTCGGTCGCGAGATGCCCGCGGAACCCGGCGCCTACGCCGCCATGCTGTACGCCGCGCTGCATCGTCTGGACGCACAGGAGCTGGACTGGATTGCGGTGGAGCGCCCCCCCGCGAAGCCCGAGTGGGCAGGCGTGCTCGACCGGCTCACGCGCGCCGCGTCCCATTCAGCGCCGTCATCTCGTCGAGAATCGTCCGCACCACCACATCGTCCCCCACCGCCGAGTTGATCATCAGATGATACAGGTGCCGGCTGGGCCAGTCCTTCCCGAAGTACTTCTTCACGAACGTGGCGCGTTCCTGATCGATGGCCCCCACCAACTCGACGGCTTCAGCCTCGGTCTTGCCGAGATCGCGCACCCGCCGGATCTTCTCTTCGAGTGGCGCATACACGAACACGTGAAAGGCGTCGGGGCGGTCGCGCAGCACGTAAGGCGCCCCTCGGCCCACGATCACGCAATCGCCCGCGGTAGCCGCCCCTTCGATGACGCGCTGCATGAAGACCACCATGCTGTCCGCATCCAGATGCTCCAGGCCGTTCACCGGCAGGCTCCGTTCGTAACTGCCGCGCATGAACACTTTCATTAGCCGGTAGAATCGCGGATCGACCCGCTCCTCCAGGCGCGCCACCGAACCCTGATCGCAGCGCGCCAGGCGCGCAATTTCCGCGGTGAGCGCCGTGTCCCACAGCTTCCAGCTCAAGCGCTCAGCGAGCTTCTGCGCGATCGCGGAGCCGCCCGCGCCGTACTCCCGCTCCATGGTAATGATGCGGATCATGCGCTCAAGCCCGCTCGGCGGCGAACCGCGCCTGTCCATACTCGCCCAACTTCACGACGCCTTCCATCCGGCCGTCCGCCACATCGCCTGAGAATTCGTAATGCAGCGTCGCGCCTTCGATGCGCTGCCCGCTGCGGATCGTGACGCGGCGGCCTTCCACCGCGCCCGTCAACTTGCCGGACAAAACATCGCCGCGATGGGCGCCGCTGAGTAGGCCTTCGTGCTGCTCGATGGTGAAGTGGTGCCGCGACGATCCCGACACGAAGGTCAGGTCGGCGACCCACTCCCCGGTGACGTCCACGCTGGCCGCCTCTGGCTCCGGAACCGCGATGTGCGGCGGGTTCGCCAGCAGCTTGCGAATGGCCGCGGCCGCGACCTTGTCGTCGCCTGGCATCATCATGTAGGGCATGATCGTGAGGGAACTTGGGGCGCCATCGCGGCGCGTGCCGCTACCCCCGCCCACCGCGATGCGCGGCTGCCCATGCCACAGCATATCCTCCACCTCCGTGCCGGTGATGCCGATCCGCGCGGCATCCCAATGCAGGCACAATCGCGGCGCATGGTTCGAGAGATCCTCGGGCTGTAGAATCTCGCTGGTCACCCCGGCCACCTGCGTAGCCTGCTCCGCGATGTGATCGAGCCACGCTTGCCACTGCTTCCACTCCGCGTCATGGTCGCGTTTCACCCACATCTCGACCGCCGCCAGCATGCCCATGATCTCTTCCTTGCCGACCTTCAGCGAGCGGCCGAACGTGTGGTGCGGCGCGCTGTTGATCCACGCCGCGCGCACCAGGTCCTTCTGTCCCAACAGCAGCCCGGCCGCTTGCGGACCGCGCAGGCATTTGCCGCCGCTGTAGGCCACCAGATTTGCGCCATGCGCCAGGTGAATATTGGGGATCGTCAGCGTCTCGGCGGCCGCGTCCACGATCACCGGGACGCCCTTCGCCCGCGCCATGGCGCAAGTATTCTCGATCGACAGCTCGCCCTTTTCGGCAGCCGGGCAGGAGAGAATCATCACCATGGCCGTCCGCGGCGAGACGGCCGCCTCGAACTGCGCGGCGGTTTCCACCTCCACCATCTTCACGCCCAGCATGCGCACGGCGTGATCATATTCGTTGCGCGAATAGCGCGGCACCACCACCTCGTTCTTCAGCCCGGCGAGGTTTGGCACGCGCTGCATCTTTTCCGGATCGCCGCCCGCGATGCAGGCGGAAGTGGCGTGGGTCAATGCTGCGGCGCATCCGGCCGTGACAATCCCCCATTCGGCCTTGGTCAGTTCGGCCAGGCGCTGCCCGACTGCTTCCATCAGTTCGTCCATGTGGACGTAAGCGTGCGACGCCGCTTCCATGGCGCGCTTCACCTCGGGCAGGGTTTGCGATCCGGTGATGATCGTGAACGTGCCCCGGCAGTTCACGATCGGCGTAACGCCGATGGACTCGTACAGATTGGCGCCCAATTCGAGCGCCGGTGCGGCCAGAACTGGTTCCGTAACGGATGCGGACACTCCCGCGGCAGCCAGCGCGACGCCCGACCGGAACAGCCCGCGGCGGCTCATTTTCTTCGGTGGCATAGAAGCCCCTCCACTTACGTGATGCTAAACCGTGGAGGGGCGGAATGCAAGGCTGGCAGGAATCTCAACATTGTTGGCGCGGGCCCAGCTCCGCCTAACGGATCTCGACAGGCGCGGCGGAGGCCCAGATATGATCCTGCACCACCTCGCGTACTACCTCCCGCACGCGGTAGGAACCTCGTCGCCCGACCGAGAACGACGTGGTCGCTCGGATACCGTGCCTTTTCATCTCGGCGAGGCTCGCGGGCGTCAGCACCAGGTCCATTACGGACTGATTCCCGGCGACAAAATTGCCTCCCGCGTCTTCGAGCACTGTCAGAAAGGTCAGTTCCTGCACGTGGCGGCCCTCCTTTTCAGGAAACCGCAGGCCGCCGGCCTCCACCGCGATGGTGACGTGCAGAGTCGCTTGCCTCCCATTCGCCAAGTCCTGCTGCACCTGCAGATCGACCGGGAAATCCTTGATCTCGGCGCCGGACATTGCGACACGGTCGATGTGCTGCTGCGCAGTCTCGCGCTTGCTGGCGGCCGCCGCGGCATAGTAGCCCGGTCGCGATTCCACCCGGTATCCCCCGTTTCCGCGAATCCGCGTCTTCAACAAATGGTACTTGCCGTCCCGATCTCCGGGCGGCGAGAAGCCCAACACGTACGACACTTCGGGAACTGCCATCACGGCCCGCAGACTACCGGCCCAGTCGTTGGTGTCGTGCAGGTATTGCCCGCCGGTGGACTTCGCCGCCGCGGCCATAAAATCGGAGAGTACGAACAGTTTGCGCGCCAAGATGCCATCGGTCACGAGGCCCTCGGAGTTTATGGCGCTGATCCTGATGTTCGCGCGTAGCGCGGCGTCCGTCAAGGCGCTGGTCCGCTCTTCCATCCCGCCCGTCGGGAAACCGGGCGACATCAGAATCAACATGCGCTTGCCGGGCGCCGCGGCCAGGTGGCGGATCACCATGAGGAGCGCATCCAGCGCGCCTGTGGATTGATACTCGAATTGCTGCCACACGTTCTGCGCAGCGCTCTGCACCACCCCTCGCGCCTCGAGCCGACATCCCGGTCGTGAAGGGTCGGGACAATTGCAATTGACCACTTCATCTACAGCCTTGTCCTCGATGGCGATGTCCAAATGTCGCACGATAATGTATGCCTCGGACGGCCCGAGCCTGGGGCACACGGTGGTGGCGGACACGCCGCTAGGCGGGTGGGGCTGCAGGCGTGCGAGCGCAGTCAAGAGGAGTTTGCGGTCGCTGGTGAAATCTACCGACACGGTTCCCGAAGCGGTGAAGATCCCGACCAGGTCGCCAAGCGGCAGAGTGTTCGCGACCAGCCGTTCCGCCGCCTCGGCCGACTTCCGCACGCCCAGCATCGAGGCGTGCGCGTCGTCGAAAAACAGTGCTATGGATCGCTCGGGTGGTGGCGCCTGGGGCGAGGCCGCGGCGGACGGTTTGGCTACTGCGGCGGGGGCTACGCCGCCGACCGGCGGCGCTTTTTGCTCGGAGAAGAACCTGATTTCGCGCGGCTGATTATTGTCCAGGACCTCGAAATCGGTCGCATGCAAGCCCCCGGCCAAATGGCCGCGCCGGTCGCGCACGGTGGCGACCAACTCCACCAGGTTGGCATCCGTGGAGATCACCAGGCTCGGTGGAAGCCAGGCTCCGCTGCGGATGCGCACCTCTGCCGGGGCCTGCGCGCGCGTGGGCAGCAACGCGCAGCAGACTGAAACGAGCAGCCGCTTTGGAATCCCGAGCCGAATCCGGGCGATGATGCGTTCCTCCGGTCGGGACTTAGTATACACCGGCGTGGTGGTCGAGTGGCGAAACCATTCGTATAGTATTTGGCCAGCGCCCTTCGTGGCGTTCCAGGCGGGGTACTGGAATTCCGTAGTGTCGTGAGAATTGAAGTTTGAGTGGCACGACGCCAAAGCCGAGGCCAACCGGCAAACTCATGGTGTGAGCTTCGATTTGGCGAAGGTGTTCAACGACGTGTTCGCCGTCGAGCGCCTCGGTGATCGGGAAGACTATGGCGAGGAGCGTCTTGTCATCATCGGCATGGCGAAGGGTCACATTATGCTGTATGTAGCCTACACCGAACGCGACCAGCGCATTCGCATTATTTCCGCCCGGAGGGCAACCGAACGTGAGCAAGACGATTATTTCACCCAACCCACTGACCGCCGACGCAATTGAGCGGGCCGCGCACGCAGATCGCGACGCACAACCGCTCACCGAGGCCGACCTGAAGCGGATGAAGCGAACACGACAAGCGAAGATCATTCGGCGGGCCTTGGAACTCACGCAAGAGGAATTTGCCGCCCGCTATCACATCCCCCTCGGGACGCTTCGAGACTGGGAACAGGGTCGCGCGGAACCGGATCAGCCTACGTTGGCGTATCTGACGCTCATCGCCCGCGATCCCGAGCATGTGAACCGGACATTGAACATGAGAGAGATTTTCGTGGTGCGTCATGACGACGGATGGGCGGTGAAGCGGCCGGATGCCGAACGTAGCAGCGCCGTAACCGCGACCCAGGCCGAGGCTATCGAACTCGCTCGCAAAAGCCAAGCGCCACAGTTCGCGTGCAGAACCGGCACGGCGAGTTCCGGCGTGTGGATCCTAGGCCAGCCTGACGCCGGCGCGCCGGAGGCGAGTTGCTCCGCCAAAAGAGCGGGGCTGAAGCCCCGCGCGGGCTAAAGCCCGCCCTCCATCTTCCAACGCAACGAATACCGCCCATCCCCCGTCTGATAAACTAGCCGGAGAAGTGCGCGTGAAAGTACTATTTTTCGGGATGCTTAAGGACGTAGTCGGCCGGGCGGAAGACCGGCTCGAACTAGAAGACAGCGCCACGCTCGGCGGTGTGTTCGACCATTACGGCAGCCAGTTCCCGCGCATGCGGGAGATGGCTGGCAGCATTCTGCTGGCGCGCAACCAGGAATTCGCCGGGCCAGCCACCCAACTCGCCGATGGCGACGAGATCGCCTTCCTGCCGCCCGTCAGCGGCGGCTCCGAAGTGCGGCGCGAGATTTCGGAAAACGGGCACTTCTTCGCGCTGACGTGGCATCCCATCGTCACGCGCAAGATCGCCGACCGCCTGCTGCGGGGAGAGGACGGCGCGGTGGTCACCTTCGAAGGCGTGGTCCGCAACAATACCAAGGGCCGCCAGACGCACTACCTGGATTACGAGTGTTACGAGCCGATGGCCCTCAAGCTGATGGCCCGCATCGGCCACGAGATTGCCGCCAGCTACGCCATCGACAGGATCGCGCTGGTACACCGGCTGGGGCGCATGCTGATCGGGGAGACCAGCGTGGCGGTGATCGTGACGGCGGCGCATCGCAAGGCGGCCTTCGAAGCCGCGTTGGAGGGGATCGACCGGTTGAAGCGTGTGGTGCCCATCTGGAAAAAGGAGCACTTCGCGGACGGCGAAGTCTGGGTGGAAGGAGAGTGGGACCGCAATGCTACCCTGGCTCAAAGCGGTTAGCGCGGCGCTGGCGCTGGCGGCGGCCTTAGGCGCGCAGATCAAGGTCAACGTCAACCTGGTGCGGGTGCTGGCCACCGTCAAGAATCCGGCCGGCGAATTGGTGGGCGCGCTCAACAAGGACGATTTCGAGATCCTGGACAACGGCGTCCTGCAACAGATCGCGGTCTTCGAGCGGCAGACGGAGCAGCCCCTTTCCGTGGCCATGATGGTGGACGCCAGTGGATCCACCGCCAAGGATCTGAAATACGAGGTGGATTCCGTGGCGCGGTTCTTCAAGGCGCTGTTTGCCGAGGGCAACCCCAAGGATACGGTCGCGCTTTACAGTTTCAATTACCAGATAATTTGCCACAATTTCTTCACCCACAACCAGGCGCCGCTGGAACACTCGCTGCGAACCATCCAGGGTGAAGCCGGCACCTCCCTGTACGACGCGATTTTCCTGGCATCCCGCGACCTGGAGCCGCGCGAAGGACGCAAAGCCATGGTCATCGTTACCGATGGCGGCGACACCACCAGCGTGAAGGACTTCCACGCGGCGCTCGATTCCGCGCAGTTGGCCAATACCTCGATCTATCCTGTGCTGGTGGTGCCGATTACCAACGATGCGGGCCGCAATCTGGGCGGCGAGCATGCCCTCACCACCATGGCGTTGGGCACCGGCGGGCGCGTGTTTGAGCCCACTCTGGGACCCGCGCTCGATACCGCGTTCAGCGACATCATCAAGGACCTGCGCACGCAGTATCTGCTGGCCTACTATCCGAAGGACGTGCCGCTGACCAAGAATCGCTTCCACCGGTTGCAGGTGCGCGTGCGCCGCCCGGATTTGCGGGTGACCGCGCGTAACGGCTATTATGGGGAGGCAGAGCATCAGGAGAGCCAGCTACGACAAGACCAGGCGGAAAACCCGGGAATCGCGCTCCCGAACAAACCTTTGAAGAGGTGAGATACCTCCGGCATCTCATCGAGGCGGAAGTCCCCGTGCGGGTGAAACTCACCGATGGCGAGGAGGTCTCGGGCACCATCGAGTATTACGACCACTCTTTCATCCGGCTGACGCGCACTGACGGTCCCAACCTTTTCATCTATAAGCACGAGATCAAGTATCTGGTGGAAGGCGGCTAGTCGGACTGCGGGACTAAAGTCCCGCGCGGGCTTAAGCCCGCCCTCCATGGCCTAACAATGAGTTCCCCCCTAGAAACCGCAGTGGACATTGCGCGTGAAGCCGGCGCATTGCTGGCTACCTACTACGAGCGGCGCGTCCCGTTCGAGCTGAAGGGCGAGTTCGACCTGGTCACCGAGGCCGATCGCGCATCCGAAAAACTGATCGTCGAGCGTTTGCAGACCCGCTTTCCGCAGCACGGCATAGTGGCCGAGGAAGGCGGCGGCCATTCGAGCCCTTCGGAATACCGCTGGTACGTGGACCCGCTCGATGGCACCACCAACTTCGCGCATTCCCTTCCCATCTTCAACGTGACGCTGGCGCTGGAGCGGGCGGGCGAGATGGTGGTTGGAGTAGTATTCGATCCGATCCGGCAGGAGATGTTCACCGCCGAGCGCGGCTCCGGCGCATGGCTTAACAATCGCCGCATCCGGGTATCGTCCGTCAGCCGTCTCGACAGCAGTCTGCTGTGCACCGGCTTCCCCACCCGCCGGCGCCACCTGAACGTGAACGTACACTTTTTCCATCAGGTTGCCATGGCCACGCATGGCGTGCGACGGACCGGTTCGGCCGCCATCGATCTGGCGTGGGTGGCCTGCGGACGCCTGGACGGGTTTTGGGAATTCGGACTGAAGCCCTGGGACATGGCGGCAGGCCGGCTGCTGGTCGCCGAGGCGGGCGGCCGGGTATCCGATATGCACGGCAGGCCGCACGATTTCAACTCGCCGCATCTGCTGGCGGATAACGGCCACTTGCACGAACAAATCGTGGAGATCTTCGGCGAGGTTTTTGAGGGCCGCTATCGCGTGCCGCTGCCGGTTATTTCTCCTTCTTCCGATTCCGCCTGACGAATTCCCGGAGCGCTCGGCTGGGGTACAATCTGATAATGCGCGGCAACGAAGAGATCCTGCGATTGTTGAACGAAGTGCTCAAGGCGGAGCTGACTGCGATTAACCAGTATTTCCTGCACGCCAAGATGTGCGAGAGCTGGGGGTATCAAAGGCTGGCGGCGTTGGACCGCCAGGAATCCATCGAAGAGATGCACCACGCCGACATCCTGATGCAGCGCATCCTTTTTCTCGAAGGCCTACCCAACATGACCGAGCTGTTCCCGATCAAGGTCGGCCCGGACGTGAAAGCGCAACTGGAGAACGACCTGGCGCTGGAGTTGGATGCGGTGCCGCGCTTAAATGAAGCCATCAAGGTGGCCACGCACGTGGGCGACAACGGATCGCGCGAGTTGTTCAAACAGATCCTGCTCGACGAAGAGCATCACATCGATTACCTGGAAGGGCAACTGCACATCGTCGAGGAGATCGGGCTGGAGAACTACCTGGCGCAGCAGATTCATCCGGGCGGCAAGGTTTAGGCCGAGCGGGTTTGTTGTAGAATGGAGATTCACCGGGAGGTGAGTCTTCTCGAGTAGCAGGCGCGCTTTACCGCTCTCCGAATTTTTTCCTCCGATTTTCGGCACGGTATCGCACGGCCTTTTTTCGCTGCTCTTCCCCGACGACTGCCGCATCTGCGAGCGCCCACTGGGGCGCTTCTCGCGCGTGCCGGTCTGCGCGGACTGTCTGAAACAGCCCGCGCCGCTAAGCGCCGAGTTCTTCTGCCTGAATTGCCGGACCCCTTTCCGCAACGGCTTTCCGCTGGACTCCCAGGGCCGCTGCATGCTCTGCCGGAGCGGACAGCGCGGTTTCGACGAAGCCTTTTGTTACGGAGCGTACGAAGGCACGCTGCGCAAGCTGATCCACCTTTTCAAATACAGCGGCATGCGCAGGCTGGCCCAGCCGCTGGGCGCTTGGCTGGCCGATGCGTTGCCGCGCGACAGGCAATTCGATCTGGTGACGGCGGTGCCGCTGCACTGGCGGAGACGGTGGCAGCGCGGGTACAACCAGGCGGCGTTGTTAGGCAAGGCGATCGCGCACGCGCGGGGCATTCCTGCGATGAATGTGTTGTGCCGCCGATCGGCTACGCGGGCGCAGGCGGGGCTGAGCAACGCGCAACGGCGCGAGAACGTGGCCGGCGCTTTCCGCGCGCGGCGCAGAGTGCCGGGGTTGCGGATACTGCTGGTCGACGACGTGATGACCACGGGCGCGACGGCGGGAGCTTGCGCGCGGGCGCTGAAGAAGGCCGGGGCGAAGTCGGTGTCGTTTCTGGCGCTGGCGCGCGTAGACCGGAGATTCACGGATCAGGCGGATTTGGGCAAGCGAAAGGGACCTGTTTAAATGACCAGTTTGAACAGACTGCAGAAACCGGTTCTGGTGTTGAATGCGAGTTACGAGCCAATCAACATCTGCGCGGCGCGGCGCGCGCTGGTGCTGGTGTTGAAGGGGGTGGCGTCGGCGGAGGAGGAATCCACGCACCACATCCATTCGGCGCGCAGCGCGGTGAGACTGCCGAGCGTGATTCGATTGCTGGAATACCGGCGCATCCCGCACCAGACGCGGGCGCTCTCGCGCAAGAACATTCTGATGCGGGACCGTTACACCTGCCAGTATTGCCATCGCACGCTGCCTTCGGCGGAGTTAACGCTGGACCACGTGGTGCCGCGGTCGCGCGCGGGCGAATCCAATTGGGAGAACCTGGTGGCGTGCTGCAACCCTTGCAACAACAAGAAGGGCAACCGCACGCCGGAGGAGTCGGGGATGAAGCTGGCGCGGCCGCCGCGGCCGTTCAGTTTGCACACCAGCCGCCATCTGATGCGGCTGCTCGGCAAGAGCGACGAGCAGTGGCGGAAGTACTTGTTTTATTAAAAGTGTAGCCTGGAGGGCGGGATTTATCCCGCGCGGGGCTTAAGCCCCGCACTCCCTGCATAACCTACAATTAGGGAAGGGATGCTGTGGGCACGAGCGTTGATCGTTGTCGGAGTCGTCTGCCCGGCGGTGGCCGCCACCGTCACCTGCGCCACGTGCCATAAGACCGAGGCGCTCAGCCAGCCCGCGACTTCCATGGGGCATGCGTTGGAACTAGTCGCGGACTGCACCATTCTGCGCGAGCACCCGCGCTTGACCTTTCAGTACGGGCGCTATTCCTACACCATCACACGCCAGGGCGAGCGGAGCATTTACAGCGTCACCGACGGGACCGATACCATCAGCGTCCCGATCGGCTGGGCCTTCGGGCTAGGCTCCGCCGGGCAGACCTACGTGTTCGAGCGCGGCGGTATCTTGTACGAGAGCCGCGTGAGCTTCTACAAGGCGATTGACGGCCTCGACCTCACGTTCGGCGCGCTAGGGACCACACCCAAAGACCTGACGCAGGCGGCCGGCCGCGAGATGACCCAGGAGGATGTGACGGGTTGCTTTGCGTGTCACTCGACGGACGCGGTGCGTGGCTTTTCCTTCCACCCCGAGGACCTCAAAGCCGGAGTGCTGTGCGAGAACTGCCATACGCTGGCGCCGCGTCACATGCAAGCGGTGATGGCCGGCGACGCCAAAGGAGCGGCGATGCCGCATCTCGCCAGCATGACCGCGGAGGAAACCAACGAATTCTGCGGACGCTGCCATCGCACCTGGGCGGACATTGCGGCGCACGGGCCCCACAACATCGCCAACGTCCGCTTCCAGCCCTACCGGTTGACCAACAGCAAGTGTTACGACGCGGACGACAAACGCATCCGGTGCACGGCGTGCCACAATCCGCACGAGGAGTTTCTGGTGGGCGCGGCGAATTACGACGCAAAATGCCAGGCCTGTCACAGCGGCAAGCGGAAGATCTGCCGGGTTGCCAAGCAGGGCTGCACCAATTGCCACATGCCAAAGATCGAGCTGCCCGGGGCGCACCGCCAGTTCACCGACCACCAGATCCGCATTGTGCGCGCCGGGGAGCGGTATCCCGAGTAGCGTGCGCGACAGGCGGGTATCCAAGCCGTATGATCACGTCCTTATGTTGCCTTGACCGACGTGCAATGACGCCGCGACAAGCTCATATTAGCGCCTGTAATCCCAGGGCTTGGTCCAGAAGTGGGCGTGCTCACAGGCTGAAGCCTGTGCTACCGCTGTTAGTGCGGCTCGTCGACCTTTAGGAACTGGTCGGCGGCGACGTCTTTCAGCACCTGCTGAATCCCGCTGGGCCAACGGATTTCGATGGAGGCGATCTTGGTCTCCTCGCCCAGGCCGAAGTGGACACGCTTGTCGCTCGAAGACATGAAGCCCACGCTAATAGCCACGTGGTTGTAAAGCGTGCGGCCGGAGGCCGTGGTCACCTTCACCTTCGCGCCTATCGCGTCGCGCGCGCTCTTGTGCCCGGTCAGGCTCAACATCAGCCAATGATTGCCGCTATCCCCGGTGTTCATCAGAATGCGCGGCGTTTCGTTCAGCGACGTCACCACGATATCCAATGCCCCGTCGTTGTTGAGATCGCCGAATGCCGATCCGCGCTGGTAGCCCTTGTGGAGGAAGTCCTTGCCCATCTCGCCGGAAACGTCCACGAAGGTCTTGCCCCCCCCGTTTTCGAACATGGTGTCGTGCTGCGGCGATTTCTCGTTGACTTGGTCCACGTCGCCATTGGCGGAGTAAATATCCTTCCACCCGTCGTTGTTATAGTCGATGAATCCGTTGCTCCAGCCGGAGAAGGGCAAGCTCAGGGTCTGGACCTTGGAAGTGTAGGGAAACGAGAACAGAGCGCCGCGATTTCGCAGAAGCTGCCAGACCTGGCCCGCCAGATTGTTGTAAAAGATGTCCACGTTGCCGTCGTTGTCGTAGTCTTTGGCGTCCGACCCCATGGAAGATCCGCTCTGCGCGCTATCGTTGTAGGCGACGCCCATCTCCAGCCCTCTTTCCTCGAAGGTACCGTCGTGCTGGTTGATGAACAGTGAATTGGGTTCGGTGTCGTTGGCGATGAACACGTCCGGCCACCCGTCGTTATTGAAATCCGCAATCGAGATGCCCATCCCTTTGCCGGGCGACTTGGCCAGCCCCGACTTCTCGGTGACATCCTCGAATTTGCCGTGGCCCAGGTTGTGGTACAGCCGCGGCGGCACGCTTTTGTAGCGCCGCGGATCGCAATAGTATTCTTTGCGGCCCATGGTGCAGCGGATGTCGGTCTGCGGCGTCCAGTACGTGTAGTTGTCTACGATCAGATCCAGCAGGCCGTCGTTGTCGTAATCGAACCAGGCGGCCACCACGCTCAGGGTATCCGCCGGCTTGCCGCCGATACCAGACTCCTTGGTCACATCGGTGAAGGTCCCATTCCCGTTGTTGTGGTAGAGGACGTTCCGGCCGGCGCTGCAAATGAACAGATCCTCATAGCCGTCGTTGTCGTAGTCGCCCACCGCCACGCCAAAGTTGAAGTCCAGGTTCTCGCCCGTCAGGCCCGCCTGCGCGGTCACATCTTCGAAGGTCCCGTCGGCGCGTTGCTTCAGCAGGCAATTGTAGTAGGAAGGATTCGTCTTTTTCATTTCCGGAAGTTGGGCGCCATTGGTGAAGAAGATGTCCAATTTGCCGTCGTTGTTGTAGTCGAATAGCGCCACCCCGCCGCACATCGGCTGCGGAAAATACTTGTGGCTGCCCGGGCTGTTATTGCTGACGTAGGAGATCTTCGAGCGCGGAGCCACATCCACGAAACCCGGCCGCTTGGGCGTCGTCTGGGCGGGCCCCAGGGACAGCAGGGCCATGCAAAGGTAGGCGCCGAGGGCGGAAATGAGAAGAACGATCATGCGCTTCATCGCGATTTGCCAAACCGCGATTTTCCGAGCCGCGACCGTAAGGGAGCGGTTGCCTTTGGCGTCACGGAACAAGTGCCTCGAAAAGCGCCATCGGCTCGCCTTGCTCTTCAACCATGGAGTGAAGGGCGGCCGACACCTGCTCGCTCTTCCATAACCATCTCGTGCTTCCATGACGTGCCCACCGCTTTCGATTCCCTTCCTCCGGATTCAGCCGATTCAAGCACCGGCTAGCGTAAGCCTTGAAGTCGTTCATCATCCTCTCTGGTGGTGCCTCGCCTTCCACGATAACGTGAACGTGATTCGTACGTATGTAGGCCGCCAATAGACGCCAGCCGCGATGCAAACAGACCTCCTTCAATGCGTCCAACACCGCTGACCGGCGAGTGCTGTCCAGTTCATACGGTGGCTGGTCCATGAGGTGCTGTTCGTAGGAAGCACGCTTTTCGTCGGGCTCCAGCACCCGGCTTCCTGGCAGATTATGTCCACGGTCGACAGCGCCGCGTTGGTCGCCGTGCAGGTGGCATCCGTAACAGGCAAAAGTGATCAGGTACGTCACAGCGGGTAATCGAACCAGCTTCCGCTCCCTTACGGTCGCGGCTCGGAACGGTCGCGGCTCAGAATCCACATGTTAGACTGAGGTTTCGGCGACGTGAAAGCTTTCATCCCTATTGTAATCGGAGTCGGCGCGCTTCTAGCCGGATCCGCCACGGGTCCTATCGTTTTCGAAGAGATTGCGGAACGCTCCGGTCTGAATTTCGTCGTCGACAGTTCTCCCACCCCCAACAAGAATCAGCCCGAGACCATGGTGGCCGGCGTAGCGCTGTTCGACTACGACAATGACGGCTACCTGGACGTCTACCTGGTGAACGGAGCGGCGATCCCGTCGCTTAAGAAGGAAAGCCCCAAGTACTGGAATCGTCTGTACCACAACAACCACGATGGGACCTTCACCGACGTGACCGAGAAAGCGGGCGTGGCGGGCGAAGGCTATGGCATGGGCGTCGCGATCGGCGACTACAACAACGACGGCTGGCCCGATATTTACGTGGTCAACACCGGGAAGAACCAGCTCTTCCGTAACAACGGAAACGGCACATTCACCGACGTTACAGACAAGGCCGGTGTGGGCGGAGGCATTCTCGACGGCAAGAAGATGTGGTCCGTTTCGGCTGCCTGGGTGGACTACAACAACGACGGCCACCTCGATCTGTTCGTCTCCAACTACTGCAAATGGGAAGTGAACAAGGACCCGTTCTGCGGCCCGAAACCCGAGCTGCGCGCGTATTGCCATCCTAACAACTACGCCAACCTGCCGAACACTCTGTACCGCAACAACGGCGATGGCACCTTCACCGACGTGTCCGCCGAAACGGGCATTGCCAAATACGCGGGCAAGGGGATGGGCGTGGCGATCGCCGACTACGACGGCGACGGGTTCATGGATATCTTCGTGGCCAACGACAATCGCCCCAACTTCCTGTTCCACAATCTGGGCGGCAAGAAATTCGAGGAGGTCGCCCTGGAAGCCGGCGTGGCGTATACGCAGAGCGGCAGCGCCGTTTCGGGCATGGGCATCGATTTCAAGGACGTGGACAACGATGGCCGCCCGGACATCTGGCACACCGCCGTGGAGAACGAGTCGTTTCCGTTGTTTCAAAACCGCGGCGATGGCCAGTTCTGGGAGCGAACCTTTCAAATGCGGCTGATGGGAACGCGCGACATGTCCGGATGGGGGAATGGAATCTTCGATTTCGATAACGATGGCTGGAAGGACCTGTTCGTAGCGCGCGGCAATGTCCTGGACAACGTAGCGCAGTTCTCCAACCGCAAATACGAGGAGCCCAACGCCGTCTTCCGCAATCTGGGCAACGGCAAGTTTCAGGATGTGAGCGCCGAAGCCGGCCCCGATTTCCAGAACGCGGCGGCGCATCGCGGGGTGGCTTTCGGCGATGTCGATAACGACGGACGCATTGACGCGGTGGTCTCGGTGCTCAACGGCAAGGTGAAGTACTTCCACAATATTTCGAAGAATAGCAACCACTGGATTCTGCTGAAGCTCACCGGCAAGAAGAGCAACCGCATGGCGATCGGGGCGCAAATCCGCATCACCGGCGAGGATGGCTTGAAGCAGTACAACGAGGTCACCACCGCGGTGGGCTACGCCTGCGCCAGCGACTCGCGCGTCCACTTCGGCCTGGGCGCCTCGAAAACGATCCGGGAGATCGACATCAAATGGCCCAGTCGCATCCACCAGGTGCTGCACAACGTGGCGGCGGATCAGATACTGGCCATTGAAGAACCGGCGCAGTGACTATGAGCACCGCCACCCCGTTTTCGCTGGCCGTAGAAGCCATCGTCAATGGCGATGAACTCGGTCTCCGCGCGCTGTTGCAGACCCACCCCGGCTTGATCCACGAGCGGGCGCAGTTCGCCCATCAGGCCACTCTTCTGCACTATGTGGCTGCCAATGGCGTCGAGGTGCAGCGTTCGCCTGGCAACGCGCCCGCGATCGCGCGCATCCTTCTGGAAGCGGGCGCCGAGGCCGACGCGGTGGCGCCGATTTACGGCACTGCCGATACGACCCTTTGCCTGACGGTCACGAGCGTCTACCCGTACCTGGCGGGCGTTCAGGCAAGCCTGATGGACGTGCTGGCCGATCATGGCGCCAGGGTTGACGGAGTGGCTGACGACGGCGCGCCGCTGGGGTGCGCGCTGCTGTTCGGGTACACGGAAGCGGCCGAACGCCTGGTCCTGCGGGGTGCGCGCGTCGACAACCTGATCTACGCCGCGGGCTTGGGCCGCACGGACGTAGTCCGTCACATGCTGGCCACCGGCATCGGCACCGACACGATCGTGCGCCGGATGGACGATCGCGCCGGCCGCTTCTCGTTTCCGGTGCCTCGGAACGCCGATGCGCGCGAAGTTGCCCTGATCGTGGCGGCCATGCACGGCCGCTTGACCACCGTGCGCGCATTGCTGGATGGCGGCGTGGATGTGAATGCGACGCCCTTTTGCCGCCAAAGCGCGCTGCACTATGCCGCGCATCTGGGTCGCGCCGAGGTGGTCGAAGAACTGCTTGCGCGCGGCGCAGATGCGTCCCTGGTGGAAACGCAGATGAAGCAGACGCCCGCGGGGTGGGCGCGAGAGATGGGCAACGCCGAGATCGCGGCGAGGCTCGAGCGATGAGAGTGTTGCTGTTCGGCGCAACCGGCATGGTGGGGCAAGGCGTATTGCGCGAGTGCCTGCTCGATCCGGATGTTGAAAGCGTACTGTCGGTTGGCCGCAGTGCGACCGGGCAACAGCACGTGAAGCTGCGCGAACTCGTGCATCGCGATTTCCTCGATTTCTCCCCAATCGAGAGCGAACTGGCCGGCTTCGATGCGTGTTTCTTCTGCCTGGGCGTCTCCTCGGCGGGCATGAAGGAGGAGGCTTATCGGCGCATCACGTATGATTTCACGATGGCGGCGGCCCGCACGCTGGCCAGGCTCAACCCCAACATGACGTTCGTGTATGTCTCGGGAATGGGCACGGACAGTTCGGAGCGCGGCCGCACCATGTGGGCGCGGGTGAAGGGCCAGACCGAGAACGCGCTGCTGCGGATGCCGTTCCAGGCGGCTTACATGTTCCGGCCGGGGGTGATCGTGCCGCTCCATGGCATCAAGTCGCGTACGGCGCTCTACCGGATCCCGTACATGCTAATGGCGCCGTTGTTGCCATTGCTGGAGGCTGCCTTCCCGAAGTATGTGACGACCACGGAGCGGCTTGGGCGGGCGATGATCCACGTCGCGAAACAAGGGGCCGCGAAGGCCGTGCTGGAGAGCTCGGATATCAACGCGGTGGGCCGGTGAGCGGCAGCTACAGGCGCAACAGCAGGAGTTCGATGTCTTCTACCGCTAACCGCTCCCTGGGTCGGAACAGCAAAGTCCACTCGCCAATCTTCTCCGTGGTCAAGCTTGGATCGAAGCGCAGTGTTCCAAACCGCTCAACGGGGCCACGAAGCGCGACTACCGTTTGCGTACGCCGGCCCTTGCCGGTGCCTACGGCGCAATCGAAGAAGAGCAGATCCATGCCGCTCATCTGGCCCGCGACGGCGTTCCTAATCCAACCGCTCCTATGCACCGACGTCTTATCCAGCGGAAAGCTCGCTGGCAGCGCCGCGCCGATGTAGTTCAACCCGTGGTTTTGAGCGTAATGTCGAAACTGCTTTTTTCGTGTGCCTTCCAGCAGCAGTGCCCGCGCCGCGAGAGCGGCGACAAAGGCCAGCCAAAGGTATCCGAAAAAGCCGAATTCAGCTCGGGCAGGCATCGCGGTTATCCCGGCCCAAAGGGTTGCTACTGCGCTTCCCCCCTGGACTGCTTGGCGTCCTGTTCGGCCTTCAGCTTTTGCACCACCGCCCGCTCGCGGTCTCCGTCGGCCTTGCGCTTCAGGCGATAGTAGACCTGGGCGAGGGAGACATGCGCCTCCAGGAATTGCGGCGACTGCTTCACGACCTGCTCCAAGGTGGCGCACGCGCGATCCATTTCGCCCGCCTCCAGGTCGGTGGCGCCCACCTGGTAAAGCGCGCCAGGGTCGTCAGGACGGACGCGGAGCGCCCGCGCCAACAACTCGCGCGCGCGGACGTAATCGCCATCCTGCTTCAGCAGCACCGCCAGCCGTAGGTTCGATTCGAAATCGTTGGGATTCTGCGCCAGTTCTTTTTCGAACGACGCGCGGGCCGCGGTCATATCGCCGCTCTCCATCTGCGCCTGGCCGAGGTACGAGTAGAGATCCGGAAGATGGGGGTTCAGCTCCACGGCTTTGGTGAGATCCGCGATGGCGGCGGGGTATTCGAGCGCGGCCAGCTTTGCCATTCCCAGCAGCAGGCGCGCCTCCGCCGAGTCGCCGTTGCGCAGGATGCGATCGACCACCTGCTGCCCGCGATCGATCTGCTTGTCGCGCAGCAGCGCCGTGCCCAGCATGTATGCGATAGCCAGTTCGCCGTTGGGCTTGTCGAGCGGCGTCAGCAGGCCGATCACTTTAGCGTTCTCGCCTTGCCGGAGCCAGCAGTCGGCGAGCACCAGAATCACCTGCGGATTGGCGGGCTGGGCCGCGTGCAGGGCCGCCAATTCCCGCGCCGCGTCCGAAATCTGGCCCGCCTTGTAAAAAGCCAGAGCGAGATTGAGCCAAATGCGCGGATCTTTCGGCCCGCCCTTCAGCGCCGCCTGATACTCCACGATGGCTTCGGAGTAGCGCCCAGTGCTGGATAGCGCGGCGCCCAGGTTGGAGCGCACATCGGGCGAATCGGGCCGGACCCGCAAGTAAGCGCGGTACCCGCGGATGGCGCCTTCCGTGTCGCCGGCTTGATGCATGGCGATGGCCTGCTGCAAAATTTGCTCGGGAGCCTCCTGCGCGAAGGCCAGGCACTGGAGCAACAGCAGGAGGAGTGCGAAGCAAAGGCGGCGTGCCATTCAAGCCCATGGTAATTGGAACGGGGAAGTCGAGGCAACTACAGCGATCCGGTGATCGGGCCGGCCGCGTGAACGATGCTACATTCAAGTTGTGTTTGACCGTGTCATCTGGATCGTGCTCGACAGCGTCGGCATCGGCGAGATGCCCGACGCCGCCGCGTACGGCGATGCCGGCAGCGACACGCTAGGCAACATCGCACACCGCCGCCCGCTACACTTGCCCAACCTGTGCCGGCTGGGCCTCGGCAACATCAAGCCGCTGGAAGGGCTGCCGCCCGCCGCGGAGCCGGCCGGATCGTTCGGACGCTGCGCCCTTCGCTCGCCCGGCAAAGACACCACCACGGGCCATTGGGAGATGGCGGGCATCCAGTTGTCGAAACCTTTTCCGCTTTACCCGCATGGATTCCCGCGCGAGTTCCTGGACGAGTTCGAGCGCCGCATCGCGCGCCACACGCTGGGCAATAAGGCCGCCTCGGGGACGGAAATCATCGAGGAATTGGGCGCGGAGCACATGCGCACCGGGTCTCCTATCGTCTACACCTCGGCCGATAGCGTCTTCCAGGTGGCCGCGCACGAAGAAGTCATCCCACTGTGGGAGTTGTACAAGATCTGCGAAACCGCGCGCGCTCTCTTGCGCGGGCCGTATGAAGTGGGACGGGTGATTGCGCGGCCGTTCACAGGCTCGCCCGGGTCGTTCACCCGCACGCCCAATCGCAAGGACTACGCCGTGCCGCCACCGCGCGGCATGCTGCTCGACGTGCTCGAAGAGCACGGCGTTGCAGTGCACAGCGTCGGCAAGATCTTCGACGTGTTCCTGGGCCGCGGCATACGCGACTACTCCAAGACCAAGAACAACGCCGACGGCATGGCCCACACGCTGGAAGCTATGCGGTCGTTCGACGCCGGATTGATTTTCGTCAACCTGGTGGATTTCGATCAGCAATACGGGCACCGCAACGATGTGGAAGGATATGCGGCGGCGCTGGAACAGTTCGACGGCTGGCTGCCGGACTTTTTCGCCGCGGAGCAGGATGGCGACCTGGCGATCCTGACGGCGGACCACGGTTGCGATCCCACCACGCCGTCCACCGACCATAGCCGCGAGTATGTTCCGCTGCTGGTGAGCGGGCCGCGCGCGCGGCGCGGCGTCAACCTCGGGGTGCGGGCGTCGCTCGCGGATATCGGCCAGACCGTGGCTCAGAATTTCGGAGCGAAAATCGCGAACGGAACCACTTTTTTACCGGAGATTATATGAGAAAGCCCATCATGGCGGGCAATTGGAAGATGTACAAGAACCCCGCCGAAACCACCGCATTTTTCGAGAAGTTCCGGCCTCTGGTCGCGCAGTCGGAGCACTGCGAGATCGTGATTTGCCCGCCCTACACGAATATCGCCGCGGCCGTTGCTGCCGCCCAGGGTACGCGCATCGGCATCGGCGCGCAGGACTTGTATTGGGCCAAGGAAGGCGCCTTTACGGGCGAGGTTTCCGGGCCGATGATTAAGGCATCCGGGTGCACGCATGTGCTGGTCGGGCACAGCGAGCGGCGTCAGTATTTTGAGGAGACCAACGAGACCGTGCTGCAGCGGACCATTGCGGCGCTGGAGGCCGGCCTGGCTCCCATCGTGTGCGTGGGCGAACGCCTGGCGGAGCGGGAATCGGGCGAGACCGAGGCCGTGCTGGCGCTGCAATTTCGGGCCGGCATCGGCTTGCTGAGCGCCGACCAGTTCGCGCGCATCGCCATCGCTTACGAGCCGGTGTGGGCCATCGGTACTGGCAAGACCGCTACGCCGGAGATGGCCGCCGATGCGCACCGCGTGCTGCGCGGGCAGGTTCGCGGGCGCTACGGAGCGGAGGCTGCGGACGCGGTTCGCATCCTGTACGGCGGCAGCGTCAAACCGGACAACGTTCGTACCCTGATGGCCCAACCGGAACTCGACGGCGTGCTGGTGGGCGGCGCGAGCCTGGACGCACAGTCGTTCGCCAGCATCGTGAACCTCTAGTCGCGAAGAGCGGGTCCTGGAGGACCCGCGCAGACCTGGAGGTCCGCCCCACAAGTTAATGCTTGGGGCCCAGGCCCAGCGCGATGATCGAAAGAGAGTCCAGCTTCCCGCTGGCTTGCAGGTTTTGATCCTGCTGAAAACGGCGCAGGGCGTCGGCCGAGTCCTGACCCCAAACGCCCGTAGCCTCTCCGTGCAGATAACCCTTCTTGGCAAGGGCGCCCTGAATTTCCTTGTAGCGGTCGGGGGTGGGCGCCGTCTGTCCCGCGTGCCATGTGGATCGCGTCGAGCGCGCCGGAGCCTTATGCACCGTGCGCACCGTGCCGGCCTTGCTCGGGGTACGCCGCGCCGCCACCCTGGTCTTGGGGTGCGCGGATTTCTTCTTCTGAGTGGTGGTCTGGGTAGTGGCCGCCAGCAAACCGGCCGAGCAGCTTAGCCCGGCCGCCAATACCGCGATGACTTTTCGATAGTGCAATGGTTCTCCCGCTATGGGTGGTTGGGCAGCGAACCGGCCAGGAACAGCGGGGTCCACTTGCCGCGCTCGGTTTGCCGCAGGACACGGAACGCTACCGCGTCGCCCGGCTTGAGCGAGTGCTGGATGCGTATGACGTCGTCGGTCGAATGCACCGGTTGCCGGTTGATCTCCACCAGCACGTCGCCGTGCCGCATGTCGATGTCCTCGGCGAATGAATTCTGCTCCACGGAGCTGATCAGCACACCGGGCTGCTTGATGCCCATGGTCTCGCGGCGGGCATCGGTCAGGTTTTCGATCTTAATTCCGAAAAGGGCCTGCGTACCTTCCGCCGGGCCGTTTTCTTCCTCTTTGCCGGTTCCGAACTGCTCTGGGAAGACATGCGCCAGGTCGGCCACCACGACATGGAAATCCATGCTCTTGCCTGCCCGCAAAACGGTAATGGTCAGGCTGTTGCCGATGGGAGTGCTGGTCACGCGCTCGACCAAATCGTCGCCATTGCGAATAGATTTACCGTTTACCGCAATGATGATGTCTTCGGCTTTGATGCCCGCCTTGTCCGCCGGACCGCCTTCGGGCACCTGCTCCACGAACACGCCCTCTTTGGCGCCATTGGCTTTCAGCAGCGCCTCGGCCCTGGAGTCTTCCGACCGCGCAAACCTGACGCCGATGGAGCCGCGGACCACTTTGCCGTTCTTGATGATGTCGTTGTAGACCTTCACCGCCTGGTTCATGGGCAGGGCGAAACCGATGCCTTGATAGCCGCCCGAGCGGGATGCGATGGCGGTGTTGATGCCGATCACTTCGCCGTTGATGTTCAGCAGCGGGCCGCCGCTGTTGCCCGGGTTAATGGCGGCGTCGGTCTGGAGAAAATGCTGGAACTGCTGGGTGGGATCGACGTCGCGTTCCTTGGCGCTGATAATGCCGAGCGTGACGGTAGCCTGAAAGCCGAACGGCGAGCCGATGGCCATGGCCCAATCGCCCACTTGCACCGCGTCGGAATTGCCGATGCGCACGGGCGCCAGGTTGCTCTTGCCCTCCACGCGAATCACCGCCAAGTCGGTGGGAGCGTCCACGCCCACTACCTTGGCATCATATTGAGTGTTGTCGCCCACGAACTTGACTTGAATGCGGTCGGCTTTGTCCACCACGTGATTGTTGGTCAGGATATAGCCGGCCTTGTCCACCACCACTCCGGAACCCAGGGCGTTCTGGCGGTGCTGCGGTATCTGCGGAACATTGCCGCCAAACGGGTTGTTAAAGAACCGCTGGAAGAAATCTTCCATGTTGCCTTGATCGCCCTGATCGCCTTGATCCTCCTCATCGCCGTTATCGGGTTGCTGAGGGGTGGCGCGGCGGCGGTTGCGCGACGGCGACGGCGACGGCGCCTTGGGCAGATAGGTGGTCGAGATATTGACCACGGACTGTTCCACTTGCTTGGCGATCGCGGCGAACGAATTCTGCAACTGCACGGGATTGGGAATGGTGAGGGGGGTCGCACCGGGAGCGCCCGGGTTGTCCTTGGCGGCCTTCGCGCCGGTGTTCACCAAGGTGCCGATCACGATACCGATGGCCAGCGTGAATAGGATCAGAGTGAAAGACAGCAGCTTCTGGCTGCGCAACTTGTCAAAGAAACTCATGGGTGTTAATTCGCTCCTTCGCGGACTTGCGATCTTACATTATTATACTGCGCGCCCGGCCCTGTTACGATGGATGCCCCCGCGCAGGGGAGGGTTTCAACTCCACCGCCAGGATGCCCGTCAGGATCAGGCCCGCGCCCGCCGCCGCCCGGCCGGAGAGGGTTTCGCCGGTCAGCAGGTAGGAAGTGATCCAGGCGAATACCGGCTCCAGCATGAAGATCAGCGCGGTGCGAGTGGAAGTGGTGTAGCGTTGCGCCCAGGCCTGGAACGTAAAGGCGAGGGCGGTGGCGAAAATGCCCGTGATCAGGATGGCCGCCCAAACGCCGGGGGTCCAGCGGATGTGGGGCGTTTCCATCCCGCGGAAAAGCGACCAGGCCAACAGCGCCGAAATCCCGATCTGGGCCGTGGACAACAATTCGAAGCTGGCGGTGGCCGAATAGCGGCTCAACACCAGAATGTGGGCGGAGTAACAGACCGCGCAGCAGACGGTCAGCAGATCGCCGCGATTCATGGACAGCGTGGCGCCCGGCAGCGTCGGCAGGGTCATGAGGGCCATGCCGCAGGTGGCTAGCAGCACGCCGCCGATCTCCATGGTGCGTGGTTTATTGCGATAGACCGCGGCGGCCAGCAAGGGCGTCATCACGGCGGTGAGGCCGGTCAGGAAAGCCGACTTGGGCGCGGTCGTGTATTGCAGACCGATGGTTTGAAAGGCGTATCCGGAGAACAGGAATATGCCGGCCAGGGCGCCGCCTGCCAGCGACCACCGCGGATTCAGGGGATTGCTCCACGAGCCGCGGAAGAGAACTACCAGGACGATGGTAGCCAAGGTGAAGCGCAAGGCCAGGAAAAGGACCGGCGATACATCGTGCAAGGCCTGCTTGACCACCACGAAGGTTGCGCCCCAGATGATGGTGTTCGAAACCAGCGCGGCTTCGGCGCGCCGCCGGAGAGCGCCCTCGGGGCTCCGCATAGGCGTTAAGATAAGCCGCCGCACGCCGCGGCGGGCTGTGGACGACGGCAACCGCGTCTCCAGGATCTTGCGCGCGGTGCGGCATGCTTTGACGCCTTTGGCTGGCCCCCCGTTGTGCACAATTGGGCGGGATTGTGCAGGATTGTGCACCGCGAATGCATACGGCGCAGCGCCCAAATTTGAACGACCGAAACCATTTTATCCTTATAAATCAATCACTTGACATAAAACAGCCACTTAGAATCGGCTGATCGCGGTGCGGAGGGGCCGGTTGCGAATGGTCCGGGCAGCGGATTGCAAATTGGGCGAACGAAGATCGAAACGGAGGGCGGAACGGCAATCGTCGGAGGCGAAGGAATTGTGTTGTTCAATGAACCGCCGGCCTCGCGGGCAAGAGCGCCGAGCTGCTGTTGGGGGACATTGATATTACTCGACGCGAGTATAGCACGGGGGCGGGAAGGGTTCGAGCTTGCGATTGGTATTGGGCATTTGTTTTCAGTGGATTCTCGGGGCGCCGCGTTGTGTGATCGCGATTCGGTTGGCGACGCTTGCTCTCCGGGCGGGACAGGTCAACTTGCAGGTTTCCTTTTTCCGTGTGCGGCGTGTCACGGGATGTATAACGATCCGCGACGCGTCCGCTTTTCGGGTAGTGGACGGCAAGCACCTCGAAAACAGCTTCGTCGTAGCGATCGGACTTGCTGGTGTTCGCCGCTTCAGATAAGTTCCAGCCGGAGTTGACGGCCGATAGCCGCGGCTGCTCGTTGGAGGGTGTGCAATGTGACGCTCGTGTTGGTGGGATCGAGCAAGCGATCGAGTGCTCTACGGCTGGTCTGCATACGGATGGCCATGGCCGCCTTAGTGAGGCGATCTTTCTCCATGGCGGCTTTGATCTGATCGGCGAGGATCTGTTTGATGGCTTGTTCCTGACACTCTTCCAGAATGCCCTGTTCGGCCAGAAAACCATCAAAAGACGAACCAACCTTACCCTTCTTTTTATTCGTCATCTCAGAGCACCTCCTTCATACGCTTGAGCGCGAGTCTCAGGTCCTGGGCCGGCGTCTTCTGCGTTTTCTTGACAAAGCCGTGCAGCAGCACCATGCGTTCCCGCGCCACGCAGAATATCACCCGCCCGACCTTTCCATCAGTCAGGTCGCTCCGCACTTCCCACAGGCCGTTGCCGAGATTACGACAATAGGGCATGCCGAGCGGCCAGCCGAATTCGACCTTCTGAATGTCCCTGCCCACCAGTTTGCGATCTTCCAAGGTTAGCCCCAGGACCCACTCCCGTACGGGCCGGTTGCCGAGGGCGGATTCGTAGAAGAACGCTGGGAGCTTCTTGGAGCGGTCGATCAATCATTATTGTGCCAAAATTGGCACCTCTTGGCAAGAGCCTGCTACTTTCGCAGGCGGCGTGAGGGGCGTTACCAGGACACGCAGACTCCAAGCTTCCCCCAACGGGACTTCACTGGCCAATCGTGATGCCCGCGCGCACCTAACCTAAACAGAATTTGAGCCTTGAAGGCGCGTGCACAGGTTGGGCCGGTGAAGTCGTTAAATGCCGGCCAATCTGTTTGATTCTAAGTTGCTTACGCTGAAAGCTGCGGACCAGATTAGCCGGTAATTAAGTACTTGCGCTCGGACGACCGCTTCCACAGAACGAGCCTTAGGACGCCAAGTGGGGCTTCGCATGATAGTGCGGCGCGCCCATCGCAGATGGGTATCCGAAGGCAGTACCCGCTCAGACCTCGCTAGAGTTCACTCGCGCATTTGCATGTTCGTTAAAGTTATTGTAAACTACTGAAAATGAATAGTTTTTGATTTGCGATGCCGGAATCTGGACTTGCTGTAACCGAATACCGCCCTTCGTCGAAGACAGAACGCATAGGCTTTGAAACCGGCGGTCTAATATCGCCCGATTACTGGCGCCATTCCGTCGCGAACAGTGAGTGCTCCCTGCACCAACTCGCGCCGTATATAGGGAAACTGAAGAGTTCCATCGCTCGAGAACTCATACTGGCATATAGCAAGATTGACGACCTGATTGCTGATCCATTCTCTGGCGCGGGCACGGTACCATTGGAGGCTCTGCTTGCGAGCCGGAGAGTCTTCGCCGCGGACGTAAGCCCTTACGCAGAACTCCTGACTTCCGCAAAAGCGTTCGCGCCTAAAACGTTGGACGGCGCCCTAGCGCAGGGTGAACGGCTGCTCGCGGCCTGTGCACTCCATCCAACACCCGACTTGCGTTCAGTGCCGAGTTGGGTTCGGTCATATTTCCACCCACGTACGCTTAAAGAAGCCCTCGCCTTCGCTCTGATCTGCCGTCGGCAGGAGTCCAGCTTTAACCTGGCGTGTTTACTCGGCATCCTTCACCACCAGCGGCCCGGTTTTCTCTCGTATCCCAGCAGTCATCTCGTGCCATACCTCAGAGACAAGAACTTTCCCCGATCCCAGTTTCCGGAGATGTACGCGTATAGGCCCCTCCGCCCCCGAATTCTGGCCAAGATCAGGCGTGCCTACAAGAGAATCCCGGAAGGCATACGGGGAGCCGCCCAGGTCGTGACGGCACCAATAGAAAGCCTATCGTTCCCGACATGCATCGACAGCGTTATTACGAGCCCTCCATACATGAACGCCTTGGACTACGGGCGAGACAACCGCTTGCGCCTTTGGTTCCTCGATCCTACGGCAGCCGATCGGATCGACTCGCACACGCCGTCAACCATCGAGCAGTTCGCCCACCTGATGACCGTACTTGCCTCAAAAACTCAGGCCGCTCTGCGCCCCCGAGGCCACTGCGTCTTGGTAATTGGTGACGTAGTTAGTAGAGGGGCTGTCGTTCATCCGGCACAGATCGCAATCGACGCATTCGCGTCCCGGGCCCCTTCCCTCGACCTTCTTTCGGTGACTGAAGACTCCATCCCGGACGTCCGGCGTGCTAGACGTGACTACCGTGGAGTCAAACGCGAGTGCGTCGTTGTCTTTCGGCGGAAGCCATGAAAGAGTATCTCCCCCAGGCAGAGAAGTTTCTCGGCTTGTCGATCCCGCTCTTCCCCACCTTTCGGATAATTGAGAAGCGCGCTTCAGGTGCGAATGCTCACGTCTTTCGAGCCCATTCGGCTGACAACGAGACTGACCTCGCGTGCAAGGTCATCCCGACGGAGAATATCTCTGGCGACAACTGGCGCGACGAACTGAAGAAACCAAACCGGCTGCGCTCCCCCGGGATTGTGCATTGCATCGAAGCCGCCCCGTGGCGAGATGATTCGCTCGGAATAGACTGCTTCTTGATCTGCTCTGAATATGTTCCGGGCCACAGCCTCAAAGAGTATCTCTCAGCTCACAGGCGTGGCCTCCAAGTTGTCTTCGCCGAAAGATTCCTCAAGTTCATCTTTCCGATCCTCGACGAACTGAGGAAGCTGCGGTACTCACACGGAGACTTGCACACAGGAAACGTTTTAGTGGAGGATCGGTCAGACATTCTAGGCAGCGATCCCTATGCGTTTAGGCTGACGGATTTTACTTGCTCCCAACTGTCTAGCGGCGCAATGACGAAGGATGATTACTCACAGCTTGCGTTGATCCTCCGTGAGCTACTCGAAAATATAGACTATCAGAGCAGTTCCGCCCGCGACCGGT
>JBEKPZ010000046.1:0-44192 GCA_049520215.1 Bryobacteraceae bacterium
CGCGCGATATGACACGCCCGCTTCGAGCTGCACCATCTTGGGCGCATCCCACATCGCCGGCATAAACACGATCCGCAACTCGCGCGGAATGCCGGCGCAGTACGGCTGCATATAGTTCGCCACGGTCCAGTGCGGTTCCACCCATTCCGGATGCGGCTCCATGCGCCACCACGGATAGCGCGTCAGCAACGTCTTCGACCATCCCAGTTGCCGCGATCCCGGCAGTTCGGCAGCCACGTCCCACGGCGTATCGCCCCAGGAGCGGCCGTGCGGCGATGCTCCAAACGGCCGCGCGGCGGTGTTCACTTGCCAAATGCCGTTGGCCCCGTATGTGTGTCCGGCGGCGCCGCTCAGCATGCAGGCCCAGAACATGAAGCGTTGCACTTCCTGCCGGCTCTGCTCCAGGATGCCTTCGTAGCAGACCTCGCCGTCGATCACCGGCATCGCCGGGCTGGTCGCGCGCGAAGCCGTCACCAGTTTCACCGTGTTCGGAATGCTGGCGCGATCGCTGTGGCCGGTCTGCAGCATGTCGAAATCCAGCACGGACGCATCTTCCACCGTGACGGATGGATCGTGATGGGGTGATGGAAGGGATCGGTGGCGCGCACGTAACGGCCCAGTTCGGTCCATCCGTGCTTCTGCATCGCCTGGTCGCGCTGCTTGTCCTCCGCGAGGTAGTAGGGCATGGTGCCCTCGCCGGCCAGGCACCAGATCGCCGGATGCGCGCCCCAGCGTGCGATCAGGTAGCGCCAGTGCTGCTTTATCCTGGCCATTCCCAGGATCGGCAGATAGTATCACCAGCAACCTACGATGCAGGGCGCAATCCCGCGATCCACCAGGTGCTGGATGCGAAGATCAGCCATGTCGAAGTACGCCGGATTGATGCGCGCATAGTCCTGCGCCCACGGGAAGCCGGCTTCGTTGGCGCCGCGCGCATCGAACTGCGGCATATCCGGATAAAGCCCTGCCACGATCTGCACCACGGTGAAACCTTTGCCCACGCGGTCCGCCGTGAGGCGCGCAAAATCGGCGGGCCAGCGCAGCCGCTTCGACAATCCCATCCACCAGGTATCGGCCAGCCAGAAGAAGGGCGTGCCGTCGGCGTGCTCCAGGTAGCGGTGGCTGGGCGCCACGCGCAATGGGCCGCGGCTCAATAGCGGGTTTGTGCCCTCGTAGGCCGCCACCTCAAGGACACCGCGCCGGCCGTGCAAGTCATCGTTGGACGTGTCGTTGCAAGCGGTCTCGAACGCGTAACGGCCCGCGGCATCGGCTGCGTAGCGCACGCGCCACTCCTGACCGCCCGTCCAAAACGCCGGCACCCGCCGCTCTTTGCCCTGCGGATCGCGGATGATCGCGTCCAATTCGATCTCGTTGAATGGATCTTTGTAGGGCTTCGCGGACACGAAAATCCATTCGGTCATTTCGCGCGCCGTGCTGAAGGTGTCGCGCCGGGCCTGCGCCGAGACCGCGGCTGCGCCTGCGCCCAACAACAAACTGCGTCTTGTGAGCTTCATAGAACCACCCGCTCGTCGCCCTCGCGGCGTGTGACCCGTTCACGGTCCAGATACTCCAGCAGCGGGATGGCGTATTTGCGGGAGATGCCGGTCCAATCCTTGAACGTGCCCACGTTGAAGCGCGCGGCCTGGCGCGCGGCCAGCATCGTGCGCAGTCTTTCCATCGCGGTGTGATGGAAGACCAGGTCGTCGCTCACCCGGACCAGCCGCTTCTCACGCAGCAAAATCTGCAACAGCGAGCGGGCGCGCGCGGCCTCCACGCCGGACTTCGCCAGCACGTCCGGCAACCCGGGTACCGCCAGTCCCGCTTGCTCGAAAGCGCGCTCGATCGCGGAGCGCGCCTGCTCCTCGTCTTGTTTCAGCACCAGCTTGTGGCTGGCCAGACGCACGTTCTCGCCTTCCACCGCGATCTGTTTCTCCTCGGCCAGAATGGCGTCGATGAGGAATGCAGGCGAGTCCGGTAGCTCGCGGCCGCGCAGATCCTGCTTGGGGATGCCGGGGACCAGCGGGTTTTTCTGGTGAAGCTCGCGCACCGCGCGCAGCAGCTTCTCGCGCGCGGATTGGAACCAGGCGCGATCCACGAACCACGGCTGCGCGAACGTGAAGACCGGCGCAGCCGCCGCGGCCGTCGCGATCTCGCGCTCCGTCAGGCCTGTGCGAGCCACCAGTTCGGCCATCCCCATCCCGTATTTCGATTCGCGCACCAGTAAAGCCACGCGCTCGGCCGCGGGCGCTTCCGCCAGCGTGCGCAGCCGCTCCGCCACCCCTGGTCGATCGCTCTTGCGATACCGCCTGCCCGCAGTGTCCACCACCACCCCGCCGCCAATCGTCACCACCGGAGAAAACATGCGGATGATAAAGCGGTCGCCCGGCAGCAGCAGCGCCGGCTCCCGCAGCACGATGCGCGCCCAGCAGCGCTGGCCCGGTTGCAGCACCGTTACGCCTTCCAGCAGCCGCACCTGAGCTTCGATCTCCGCCGTACCCGCATGGAAATGCACCGGCGCGCGGTGCTTCAGCGGCTTGGCCGACGGCAAAAGATCCAGCGCACAATCCAATTGTGTGACCGCCCGGAACATCCCCGGCGCCGCCAGCACCATGCCGCGCGCCAGTTCCGCCGGTTCGATGTCGGCCAGGTTGAGCGCGGTGCGTTGCCCGGCCAGCGCCTGTCCGGCAGGCTCGCCGTAGACCTGCACGCCGCGCACGCGCAGCCGCCGGCCTGTCGGGTACAATTCGACCTCCTGCTCCTTGCGCACCGCACCCGAGATCAACGTTCCGGTCACCACGGTGCCGAAGCCCTTCACGGTGAAGGCGCGATCCAGGGGCAGGCGGAAAAGTCCCGCCGCGCTCTTCTCCGCCACGGCGGAAGCCACGCGCTGCAACTCGCCGCGCAGGTTGTCGAGCCCGGCGCCCGTAATGGAGCTGACCGCCACCACCGGCGCGTCCTCCAGAAACGATCCCGCCACGAACTCCTCCACCTCCATCCGCACCAGTTCCAGGATGTCCGGCTCCACCAGGTCGGCCTTGGTCAGCGCCACCACGCCCTGCGGAATTCCCAGCAGGCGGCAAATGTCGAAGTGCTCGCGTGTTTGCGGCTTGATCGATTCGTCGGCCGCGATGACGAATAGCACCAGGTCGATGCCGCCCACGCCCGCCAGCATGTTCTTGACGAACCGTTCGTGACCGGGCACGTCCACGAAGCCCAGCCGCAGCGCGGGCGTCAATTGCAGGTGCGCGAAACCGATATCGATGGTGATGCCGCGCCGCTTCTCCTCTTCCAGGCGGTCCGCGTCGATGCCGGTGAGCGCTTTCACCAGCGCGGTCTTGCCGTGATCGATGTGGCCGGCCGTGCCGACGATGATGTTCTTCATCCGCTGATGTTCATCGTACTACCGGATGGCGGCGCGGGGCGGCCGCTCGCGGTGCCGTAGACGCGGGCCCGTATCGCGGCTGCGGCGCGAGGAGTTCGAATCCTACCTGGGGAGCCAAAATATCAATTCCCGCACCTCGCGCTATCTGATTGATTTCATTACGTGCCTTTTGAAGGTTTCCCTCAAATTATTCCGGTAGATCGACTACCACAGCGTGGACTCGAACTAGTACGGACCCATCGCTTGAGCCCGAACCTGCCGATGAGGCGCTGCTCGCCTGATAAGACGATGGACCTCTGGATTCCGTAGAAGCGGAGCGCGAACCATCATGGATTGCGTCAACGACAACTGTCTCAATTCGTTTGGTTACCGGGCAACTTCCGAGTAGCCATCCGCTCAGAGCACGGACGACGCTTCCCCCAAGGCCGTACCCCTCCAAGCTGTCGTGGCTCCTGGTTATTCAGACCCTCAAGCAGAAAAAACGGCAAGGAGGTGGGCTTTACGGGAACGCGGGCTATCGGCCTGGGAGCGATGGCGGCAGCCCGAACCATGGGAGCACGCTGCTTTCGAAGCGGATCAGGGCGCTGACGCGGTCGCCGCTCAGGGCAATGACATAGAGTCCGACACCGTGACGCGTGCCGTCGGGGACGCGCAGGTAGACTCCAAACGCGGGCTGACCGTTGGCGCGCGTCCGCACGAGGTCGAACCTCGGGCCCTTGTCGAAGAACCAGGCGCAGAAGCGGGCCACGGCGTCTCGGCCCTCGTATTCGAAGGGCACCGGTGGCATCGAGATGAAGACATCGTCCGTCAGAAGGGCCACTATCCCGTCGAGATCGGCGGACTCCCACACGCTGACGAATCTCGCCACCATCGCATTCTCGGAGGCCGAACCAGCGGCCGGTGGCGGTTCGCGATCTGCGGGCGGCCGCTGGCGCTCGATGCTCGCCCGCGCCCGCTTGAGCGCGCTGTTGACCGATTGGACGGTAGAGTCGAGCATGTTGGCCACCTCGTCCGCATGGAATCCGAGCACGTCGCGCAAAATAAGGACGGCGAGCTGGCGAGGCGGCAAAACCTGAAGGGCGGTCACGAAGGCCAGGGAGATGGATTCGGTCTGCTGGTAGCGGGCCTCCGGGCCAGGCGGCACATCAATCCCACCCTCGAAAAGGGAGTCGGGAAAAGGCTCCAGCCATACAACCTCGCCGAGCCGAGTAGGCTCCGGTGGTACAACTCCGGGAAAGTCCCACTCCCTGGCGGGTCGTCGGCCAGCCGAGCGGCGCGCATTGAGGCACCGGTTAGTGGCGATCCGATAGAGCCAGGTGCGGAGCGAGGCGCGTTCCTCAAACTCACCAAGGCCTCTCCAGGCGGCCAGCAGCGTCTCTTGCAGGGCGTCCTCGGCATCCTGGAGGGAACCTAACATGCGGTAGCAGTGTACCTGTAGCTCTCGGCGGTGCGGCTCGGTAAGCTCTCGGAACGCATTGCCGTCCCCGGCCCGCGCCTTTGAGATCAGGTCATCTATTCCTTGGATCGCCATCGCGTCACTTTTTTTTGGCACTTTGTTGAACGAGCGCCCAGTTTCCAGAGGCACAGGTGTCTGTATCAATAGCAAACGGGCCCGAGGAAGGAGCTGAGCAGTTGATAAACGCCCCTTTTCCAGAGACCCCGGTGCCTACATTAGCACGACCCATAGAAAAAGGAGACAACACGATGCGATTCTTTCTAAAGATCTCAATTCCAGTCGAGGCTGGCAACGCCGCGGCAAAAAAGGACAGGTTCAAATCGATCCAGCTGATACTCGAAGAGCAGAAGCCTGAAGCGGCCTACTTCCTGCAAGACGGTGGAAAGCGGACGGCTATCCTGATCGTAAACATGGAGGATGCTTCGCAACTCGCCGAAGTCGTCGAGCCATGGTTTCTGGCGCTCAACGCGAGCGTTGAATGTAAACCAGTCATGGTCGCCTGCGATCTCCAGAAGGCGTTCCCAGCTCTCGAGCGAGCCGTGAAAACCTTCAGCTGATGCCTTCGTCCGCTTGGGCGGCCCACACTTCTGTCTGTCCGGCGCGCCGCGTGTGTCACGAACGTGCGGGGTGCAAGGCGCGCTGTTCAGCGCTTCTTGCTCGTGTCTTACACATAAGGACCCCTTTCGGGACAGCAGTCCCGTTCGAGGAAGTGTGGGGCCGCGGCTCCGGGCATATCGCGGCGCATCCGGAAGATATCCTTGGTTCCGTGGCCAGTTCGAGACGTGTCCGAAGTGGGTGCCCGCCATGGGCTCCTGCCAGCAGTTCGCACGGATCACTCTGAAAACAATGCCCGTCCACGGGTTCGATCACAGTCCTGTTTGGCCCGCATAAGTTCGAAACGTATCCAGACTGGGGAGCCAAATATCAAAACTGCAGTCGGGATTCGAACTCGATCCTACTCCGCGCATCTTCCGGCTACCGGCAACCGCAACTCAACGCTCGCACTGGCTTTAGATCCTAATTCTGTGGCCCACTTTCGGATGGCGACGATTCGGGGACGACACAGAAACGTGGCAGCAAGATCGCATTCAGCGCTCGGCGAGGAGCGCGTTGATGTTTGCTTCAATGTTGGTGCGGTCCACTATGCCCACGTATGTCGCAGCGATACGGCCGCGGCGGTCGATGAGGTACGTGACCGGGAGTGCGTTGACCGAATAGTGCTTCGTGATCCCGTCGTCGCCCATCAGTATCGGATAATCAACTTTGGAGGCTTCAACGAAGGGATTGACAAGACTCCAGGCCTCAGCAGGCCCTTTCAAATCTTCGTAGAGAATGTCCATCGAAATTCCGACGACGGCAAGGCCTTTGTTCCTGTAGGCGCGGTGAATTTCGATGAACGATGGAATTTCTTTGATGCAGCCTCCGCATTTGGTGGCCCAAAGGTCTAGCAAAAGAGCCTTGCCCTTGAAGCTTGACAGCGGGACCGATTTGCCGGCGGCGTCAAGCAACACAAAGTCTGGAGCCGGTTTGCGGGCTGACTGCGGTTCGATAGCGACGCGAATATCAGCGGCACGGGCGAGCGACAATGCAGCGAGGCAAATGATTACAGTGCGCATAGGTCTTTACATTTTACGCTGTTCACGATCTCTTGCAACGGATCGTGTCCGGATTGCTCCTGCATTACGCACGATCCGGAAAATACCTTGGGTCCCCTGGCGAGTTCGAGACGTGTCAAGACTGGGTGCCCAGTGTGGAAGGGCGGGCCAATAGTGCCTGCATCTCATTGGCCTGAAGGAAATTCGACGGTTCGATTGGACCCGTCTTACGCCGCAAAAGTTCGAAACGTGTCCAGACTGGGAGCCATACTCCCGGTCGTTTCTCCAGAGGCTTCGCGCGCGCCAGCGTACACCGGCTCCAGCCCGAGGCGCAAATCCTCAAAGTGCGTTGGCTCCAACAGCGTGAAATCAATGTCTTCCGAGAAACGATAGTCGCCGAAGTAGCAGCGTTTGAGCGCCGTGCCTCCCTTGAAGGCGAGCCTGCCTCGGAGATTGCCTTCCGCCAGAGAACTGAGCAGCCAAGCGAGACAGTAATCACGTTCGAGGACACTTTCCGGGATACGGCGGCCGCCCGTTCTGGCGAGCCGATTTGCCAATAGGGAAAGATTCCGTTGTGGAATCAATCAGGCGCTCCGGATTGCATCGAGTTCTTCGGCATCCACGTTCAGGCGAAGCCGCCATCTCGCTATGTGTTGACCCTCTTTCGGCATGACCGGGTCGAGAAGCGAATAGGTCGCGGTCAGAGCGGACCGCAGCCTCTGCAATTCCGGCTCGGGCGCGAGATGGTAGAGTTCGAGCAGGTATCCAAGCCGTCTGATGACCGATCCCACCCGCAGCCGGAGGGCGTAATCGATCGCAAGGCTCGTTCTCAGATCCTCGCGTAGCAGCCACAAACCCTTGGCAACTTCCGCGATGCCTCCGCAGTACTCGGGTTGGCGCAAGCCGTCGATCAGCGTACGCTCAAGGTCGCTGATCCGAACCGAATCCTGCTTGGTGATCCAGTGCGTACCCACACCGTACATGTGCTCCGCTTTCACGAACACAAACCGGAACTCCGTCCCGAGGATAGTCCGGGACCGGAGCCTCTTCGGCGTGCTCGTGAAAACGGTAAATTGCGGCTGCGTGACCATTCTATGCAACTCCATGGCGGAGGAGTGCGAGATGTAGTATTCGGCGCCGCCGGCCATGGCTCGCGCGGTCAGATACGGGTTTCCCGAAAACTCGGCGGCGCTCCCAAGTTCAGGGGGAACCAGCACGAACAGGCCGGGCTTGAGGCGAGTGACCAGACCGCGCACCTCGGCCTTGCGAACCAGGCTACGGGCGGAATTCGCTTCGAGCCCAGTAATGGCCGCGACGTCCGAATTCGTAAAGGTAGTCTGGACGCGGTCGTAGAGTCCGGCGATCAGGCGCGCCGTTTGCGGCCCCACGGTCTTCAATTGCGGATTCTTTTTCATGTGCCAACCGTGCCCTGGAAAGGCACGTATTGCACATATAATATCACGCTCGCGGCCGGAGGGTTGAGGCAAACATCAACGCATCAAGTATGCTATGATTTGATGTATGCGGACAACACTCAGCCTCGATGACGATGTGGCAGCACTGCTGGAACAAATGCGCAAATCGAGAGATGCCACCTTCAAACAGGTCGTGAACGCCGCCCTTCGGGAAGGTCTGGCACGCTTGAGTTCGCCCGCTGAACCCCACCCATTTCGGACCCGGCCGGTCGATTTGGGGAACTGCTATTATCCCAATCTGGACAATGTCTGGGACGTTCTAGATGAGGTGGAACACAGTGGGTCGGGAAGATGATTCTGGTAGACGTCAACCTGCTGGTCTATGCCTGGGACCGCAGTGCTCCTTTGCACGAAGCGGCCGTTCGCTGGCTGGATCGAAAGCTGAGCGAATCCGCCCGCGTCGGGCTTCCCTGGGAGTGCCTGCTCGGCTTTATGCGGGTGGTTACTAATCCCCGCATCTTCGAGAGACCCGCGCCGGTGAACCTGGCGTGGGGGCAGGTGGAGCATTGGCTGAGCGCCCGCAATGCCTGGGTCCCGCTGCCGGGTAATCGCCACCAGGAAATACTGGGGCGTCTTGTGATCCGCCTCGGCGGTGGGGCGAAACTGATTCCCGACGCTCATCTGGCAGCCCTTGCGATCGAACACGGACTGGACCTCTGCTCGACCGACGGCGATTTTGCGCGCTTCGACGGTCTACGATGGGTAAATCCGTTGGGCCCATAGTTCGCCTCGCGCCGACGCGAATTCCCGTCGGATGCCGGGATACTTTGCGGTGTTGAGCGCGGCTAAGGTACTCATGGTCATCAACTTGCGATTGAATCGGCGGTCGACCCTCACGCTATGTCATCGGAATGCTTGACATCAAACCGTCTGTCCATGATCATCGAATCAAGATGCGTACGACGCTTGATGTGGAAAATGATGTTCTGGATGCGGCTAGGGCCTTAGCCGCTGCCCGCGGCGTTTCGGTGGGAGCGGCTTTTGTCGGAACTGGCGCGGCGTGGTGTCGCGGCCCGCACGCCGTTGAGCGCACGCAACGGCTTTCCGGTATTTCAAGTACCGGCTGGAACGCCGGGTTTCGGTCCGGATGAGGTTGACGGCGACCAGGAGGGACGACCTTGAGGCGGCACGGGAATTCCTGCAGCCGGGACGGTGATGGTGTCGGTCTCCTTGCTTGATGTCAATGTTCTGCTGGCTTTGGCTTGGCCGACCCATGTCCACCATTCCGACCGACAGAGACGGTCAATCGAGATCCATCGCGGCCTTCAGCGCTCCTCGACTTCGCGCCACGGCCCAGACGGGAGGCTGCCGAGCCCCTTGGCCAGTTTGCGCGGTCCAGCGTGGTCGCCTGATGGCACACGGCAAATCTCGTCTTCCGCAGGCCAGGCAGTCCCGCCCGAAAACTCAATGACCCTAGGCCCCCCCTCGCCGTGCAATGAGGACGCGGAAATCGGGGCCACGAGGATAGACTTCCATTCGGGAGCTTAGTCGAAACCGTCGTGAGACACCACGATTACGGGATGCCGCCCCCGTCTGCTCTGACCCCCATCGCGGGACAAGATCGGCCCTGCAAACATCGCCTCGCTTCATCTTGCCGCCTTTGACCAGGTGCTCGATCACGGCCGATTCCAAATCGGAGTCGAGATCGAGACGCGTTCCGGCCATTTCCGTGGCGTAGCCCTCGATCGCTTCGGAACTGCTGCCGCAGCCACCCATCGACGGCCTCGCGCGCCAAGGTGGTCGCGGGTACCTGCATTCGTTCGGCCTCAGTTCTGAGATGGGCATAGGTCTCTTCCGGCAGTGGCAGGTGAAAGTTCCGCATCGCTCGACTCCTCGTCATACTATGCCGTGCATCGACGCCAGCGGATAATGACAAGCAGATGACAGAAGAGGGGCCACCTGCCGGTGTTATCCTTAGGGTGCCAGGCATAAACGAGCCGCCAAGCCGAAGCGCCTCGTTCAGGCCAGCCAACAATCGGATGCTCCCCTTGCTACGAGCCGCTTGGATTTGGACCGCCAGTGCCATGCTCATTCTGCTTTGGACTCCGCTGCTCGGAGTGGTCTGGCTCTTCGACCGCGAGCCGCGCCGGCTGCGCACCGGACGCTGGTTTCGCAGGCTGGGACGTGCCCTCGCGGTACTCAACCCCTGGCGGATCCACATTTCCGGCCGCGAGAATCTGGACTCCGGCCAGGTGTATGTCGTCGTCAGCAATCATCAGTCGCTGGCTGACATCCCCGTGATTTCGCACTTAAAGCTCGATACCAAATGGCTCGCCAAGGCGTCGTTGTTCCGCCTGCCGTTTGTGGGTTGGATGCTCCGCATGGCGGGCGATGTGCCGGTCGAGCGATCCGACCGGCGCAAGCGTGCCCAAGCGTCGTTGCAGTGCGCGCGATACCTCCGCCAGCGTTGCTCGGTGGTCTTCTTTCCCGAAGGAACCCGGTCGCACGACACGCAGGTCCAGCCGTTCAATGAAGGTCCATTCCGCCTCGCAATTCGTGAGGGGGTGCCGATATTGCCCCTGGTAGTGGACGGTTCCGCGGCGGCTCTGCCGCGCCACTCATGGATCTTCGGAAAGACCCAGGATATCTATCTCCGAATCCTGGAGTCCGTGTCCGTCGATGGGTGGGACATCAAACAGGTGGCCGGGCTGCGCGATGCCGTTCGTCAAAGAATTGTGGACGAATTGGACCGCCTGCGCGCGCCCAACCAGGCCTCTTGACATAACGCTAGGTACTGGGCCGATTTGGCCAGGATCAAGTGAACCTTTTGGGCCACTCCATCGTCTAATTAATGTAACGATTCGATTGGCTCAATGCACTACCAGACGGAGCATGAGCTGGCGGAGTGTGTATGCGTTTGGAATCTCAAATTCGCGACGGCGTTTGTATTCTGCGTCTCCAGGGCCGGTTCGTAACCGGCTCCGACGCCGCGCTTGTGTCTGCGCAGAAATCCCTGGAGGAAGTCGGCATCGCCAAGGCAGTCGTCGACTTGAGCGCTGTTCCCTATGTCGATTCGACGGGCCTGGCTTTTATGGTGGAACTCCACAAATCGCTCGCCAGCCGCGGGGGACAACTGTTCCTGGCGGGTGCTAATGCACGTGTCCGTGAAATCCTGGAGATGACCCGGATCGGCGAAATCATCCCGCTGTTCCAGGATGTAGAGGACGCGGAAGCCGCACTCCGCGGGGAGGTGCTGTGCTGACGTTTCTGGTGTGGTGCATGGTGTTGTTCTTCTGTTGGCCGTTGGCCCTGGTCGCACTGATCCTGTATCCGTTGGTCTGGCTGCTGCTGGTGCCTTTCCGGATCGTGGGCATCGCGGTAGGAGGGGTGCTGGAATTGGTGTGGGCGATCGTCACTTTGCCAGCGCGGGCGTTGCGGCGGGTTTAGGCACCCAGCGCGACGGATTTCGCCGCGACCCTATGGTATGCGATGGGGCCGCCCTGTTCTATCACTTGTTCGCGGTTTCTTACGAGGAGCCCACGTACATCGGATTGCGGCCGAACGTAGTAAAATCCCACTGACACCACAGAATCGCGGCAACGCCAATGGCCGCGGGTACGATCCCCAGCAACCCGAGCGCGGAGATGGCGTGCGCACCGGGTCGGTAGCTTACCATAAGCTTGTAATAAGGAACACGCGGTCCCTTGTTCGCGTATGCTTCTGATTGGAGGACATCTGTGAACCGAACCAAGTTCCAAACTATCGCGCTCGCGGCGGGAACGGCCATGCTGGCGATGCTGTCCCCGGCATGCTACGTCAGTACCGAAGGCTCCGGGGTTGTCGAGCGAGACTCCCGGACCGTCGATTTGAAGGGCGCCAAGTCCGTCCAGGTGGAGATCGAGATGGGCGCGGGTGAGTTGATCATGCGCGGCGGCGCGGCTCAACTTGTGGATGCCGACTTCCGCTATCGCGCGCGCGATGGCAAGCCAGAGGTGCAATACGATGTGAGCGGCGCGCGCGGCACGCTCACCGTGCGGCAACCCAGCCACCACACTATTGGGAACAACGACAAGAATCAGTGGGAGCTACGGCTGAACGAAGACGTGCCCATGGATATCCATGTGAAGATGGGCGCCGGCGAAGGCCGCCTCGAATTGGGCAATACGGCGCTGCACAGTCTGGATGTGGAGATTGGCGCGGGCGAGATGAAGGTGGACTTGACCGGTCATCCGCGCGGCGATATCGATGTGCGGGTGCATGGCGGTGTGGGCGAGGCCACCATCCGTTTGCCGCGGCGCGCGCGACTGGATGTCGAAGCGCATGGCGGTATCGGCGAGATCTCGGCGCGCGGGCTCGACAAGCGTGGCGACCGCTGGGTAAACGAGCCCTCCGGAGCGACGGATGCCACTATACACGTGAGCGTGAACGGCGGAATCGGGCAGATTAATCTGGTTTGCGAATAGGTCCCCACAACCCGGAGTTACCATGTTCCTGGACAATTCCTCATGTCGAAATGGACCAGGCGCGAATTCGCCAAACTAGCACCGGCCGTGCTCACCGCCGCCGTTCTCCAGCGCTCGCCCGCGCAACCCGCCGCACAGCAGACGGTGCTGTGGTTCAACAAGCCCGCCGGCAAATGGACTGACGCCTTGCCGATCGGCAACGGACGCCTGGGCGCCATGGTGTTCGGCGGCGTGCCCGCCGAGCGCCTCCAGCTCAACGAAGATTCGCTGTGGTCCGGCGCCCCGCGGCAATGGAACAACCCCACGGCGAAGCAGCACCTCCCAGAGGTCAGGCGCCTGGTGCTCGAACAGGCCGATTACGTGGGCGCCGACCGCGTGTGCCGCCAGATGCAGGGTATTTACAACGAGTCGTACCTGGTGCTCGGCAACCTGCACATCCGCGTGGATCACCCCGCGGACGTCGTAGAGTACCGCCGCGAGTTGGATCTCGATACGGCGCTGGCGCGCGTCGCTTACCGCATCGGCTCCGCCACTTATTTGCGGGAAGCGTTCGCCTCCGCGCCGGATCAGGTGATCGTCGTCCGCCTCAATACCACAGCGCCGAGCGGCATGGGCCTCGCACTATACCGGCTCCGCCAATCCCGTGCTCTACGACGATGCCGAAGGCAAAGGCATGCGCTTCGAAGCGGCGCTCCAGGCCGTCGCGGAAGGCGGCCAGGTGCGGGGGGAAGGCGGCTCCTTGCGCATCGAAGGCGCCCGCGCAGTCACATTGTTCATTGCCGCGGCGACCGGCTACCGCGGCTATGATCGCGACCCGGCCGGCGCTGCCGCCGAAATCGCCGCCGCGTGCCGCAACCGCATAGAGGCGGCGCGCAAGAAATCCTACGAGTCCCTGCGCGCGGCCCACATCGCCGATCACCAGAGGCTATTCCGCCGCGTCTCCTTGACGCTGCCCAGGACCGAGGCCGCCAATCTGCCCACCGATGAGCGCCTGCGCGCGTTTGTGGACAAGCCGGATCCCGACTTGGCCGCACTCTACTTCCAGTACGGCCGCTATCTGCTGATCGCCAGTTCGCGGCCCGGCACCCAGCCCGCCAACCTGCAAGGCATCTGGAACGAGCTGATCCAGCCGCCATGGAGTTCCAACTGGACTGCCAACATCAATGTGCAGATGAACTACTGGCCCGCGGAAACCTGCAACCTCGCCGAATTGCACGAGCCGCTGTTCGAATTGATCGCGGGCCTTAGCAAAACCGGCGCAAAGACCGCCGAAGTGAATTACGGCTGCCATGGCTGGGTCTCGCACCATAACGTAGATATCTGGCGGCAATCGGCGCCGGTGGGCGACTTCGGCCATGGCTCACCTACCTGGGCCAACTGGGGCATGAGCGGGCCGTGGCTCTGCGCGCACCTTTGGGAGCATTACGCATTCTCGGGCGACAAAGAGTTCCTCCGCACCAAAGGCTATCCGCCGATGAAGTCCTGCGCCGAATTCTGCCTCGACTGGCTGATCGAACGCAAAGACGGGCGCCTGACCACCTGCCCTTCCTTATCGACGGAGAACAACTTCATCGCGCCCGATGGCCGGACCGCGGAGACCAGCGACGGCTGCACCATGGACATGGCGCTCATCGCCGAGCTCTTCTCCCACTGCATGGAAGCCGCGCGAATCCTGAACGTGGATGCCGATTTCGCGCAGAAGCTCAAGGAGGCGCGCGAACGCCTCATTCCGTACCAGATCGGCAAGCACGGGCAGCTTCAGGAATGGTCGCACGATTTCGACGAGAGCACGCCTGGCCAGCGCCACATGTCCCACATGTATCCGCTCTATCCCGGCGCCGAATTCACCTCGCGCCGCAATCGCCAATTCTGGCAGGGGGCGCGCGTCTCTCTCGATCGCCGGCTGGCCGCGGGCGGCGCTTATACCGGCTGGAGCCGCGCCTGGGCCATCAACTTCTGGGCGCGCCTTCTGGATGGCGAGAAGGCGTGGGAATCCGTACGCATGCTGCTTGAGCACTCGACCGGCCCCAACCTGTTCGACACCCACCCCGCCGGCAAATCATGGATCTTTCAGATCGACGGGAACTTCGGAGGCGCCGCGGCCGTGGCCGAGATGCTGCTGCAGAGCCACGATGGAATCGATTTTCTGCCGGCGCTGCCGGCCGCATGGTCCGCGGGGAGCGTCGCCGGATTGCGCGCGCGCGGCGGCTTAACGGTCGATATCCAGTGGTCCGGAGGCAAGCCGGCCGAAGCCACACTGCGCCCCGCTTTGTCCGGGGAACACGTCCTGCGCCCCGCGCCCGGCTCGCGCATCCGCGAGATTCGACATCGGGGCGGCACGCTGGCGCTGAAGCCGGATGCCGACGGCTCGGTTCGCGCGCGCCTGGATTCCGGGCGCGTCTACCGCGTCGCTTTCGCCTGATGACCGGGTAGAGCCATATGACCTCGCGGGAACGAGTCCTTGCATCCTTGAATCACCAGCAGCCGGATCGGGTGGTGGTGGACCTGTCGGGTCACCGCTCGTCGGGCATCTCCGCGATCGCTTATCCGAAACTGAGAGCCGCGCTGGGCCTGGAGCCGCGCCGCGTGGATGTCTACGATCCGGTGCAGCAATTGGCGATCGTCCACGACGATGTGCTGGATCGTTTTGGCGTAGACACCCTCGAGATGGGCCGCGGTTTCTGCCACGAAGACAAGTGGTGGGTGGATTGGACCCTGCCGGACGGCACGCCCTGCCGGATGCCCGTGTGGGCGCAGCCGGAACAAGCCGGCCCGGAGTGGGTCTTGAGGGCGCCGAGCGGCCGCGTCATGGCGCGCATGCCGGAAGGTTCGCTGCACTTCGACCAGGTTTATTGGCCGTTTCTCAATGGCGAGGAGGATCTTTCGCAGATTGAGGCGCTGTATCCCGAGCACATGTGGACCGGGGCCGCGGCGCCGCCTGGGCCTTCAGTTTCCGGTCCGGCCGAGTTGGCCGCAGGCGCGCGGGCGCTGCGCGCCAGGACTGATCGCGCGATCATCGGGTTGTTCGGCGGAAATCTGCTCGAGCTGGGGCAGATGTTCTACCGCATGGATAACTTCCTGATGATGCTGGACGCCGAGCCGGCGCGGGTTCACCGGTTTCTGGATGCCTTGGTGGAAGTCCACATGAAGAACCTGGACCGGTTTCTGGGCGCGGTGGGTCCGTCCATCGATATCGTCCTGTTCGGCGACGACCTGGGCGCGCAGACTGGCCCGCAGATCTCGCCCCGGATGTACCGCGACTTCTTCAAGCCGCGGCACGCCGCGATGTGGGCGCGCGCCAAGAAGCTGGCGAACGCCAAGGTCATGCTGCACTGCTGCGGGGCCGTGCGACAACTGTTGCCGGATCTGATCGACGCGGGCCTGGATGCCATCAACCCGGTGCAGATCAGTTGCCGGGGGATGGATGCCGGGGGGCTGAAGCGCGATTTCGGCGCGGACCTGACGTTCTGGGGCGGCGGTTGCGACACGCAGCAGATCCTGCCGTGCGGTACGGCTGCCGAAGTCCGCGCGCACGTTTTGCATCAATGCGAGACGATGGCGCCGGGAGGCGGATTCGTCTTCCAGCAGGTACACAACATCCTGGCCAACGTGCCCCCGGAGAACATCATTGCCATGTACGATGCCGTGCGGGAGTACGACGCGCGAGTGAGGCGCTAGAGCATGTCGACGGCGGTGTTGGGCGGTCTCGGGCTGACCCTGGGGGCCGGGCTGCTGTCGGGCAACTGCATGCTGCCGATGAAGTTCGCCAGGCGCTGGCAGTGGGAGAATGTCTGGCTGGTTTTTAGCATGGTCTCGCTGGTGATTCTGCCGTGGACGCTGGCGTTGACGCTGGCCGGCCATCTTGGCGAGATTTACGGCGGACTGGAATCGCGGCAGTTGGCGCTGCCGTTCCTGCTGGGCGCGGGATGGGGCATCGCGCAAGTGTTATTCGGATCTCGGTGGCGCGGCTGGGGCTCGCCCTGGGCTATGCGATCATCATCGGACTGGGATCGCTGGGCGGGACGCTGGTGCCTCTGTTCTTCCAGAATCGCGGGGTGCTGGGAACGTCGCGCGGCGCGTGGATCGTGGCGGGATTGGCCGTGATGGTGGCTGGCATCGCGGTATCGGCGCGCGCGGGCGGGCAGCGCGAACAGGGGCGCAAGGCCGAACCAGGCGCCGGATACGCACTGGCGCTGGCTATGGCCGTGTTTTGCGGTCTGCTGGCGCCCATGATCAACTATTCGTTCGCCTTCGGACAGGACATCGCCGTGCGCGCCATCAAGCCGGGCGTATCGCCCGAGCGCGCCGGCTATGCGGTCTGGCCGGTGACACTGGCCGGGGGACTTCTGCGAATCTCGCGTATTGCCTGTATATGCTGTTCCGTAAGAGGACGTGGGGCCTCTACCGCGGCGCGTGGCTGCCCGACGCCGGACACGCCACGCTGATGGCTGTTCTGTGGATGGGCGCGATGTCGGTCTACACCGTCGCCGCAGTCTACCTGGGAGCGTTGGGCACATCCGTGGGATGGGGCCTGTTTCAGATCTTCATGATCATGACTGCGAATTTCGGCGGGGTGATTACGGGTGAGTGGACGGCCGCGCCCAGGAGCGCCCTGCGCACGCTGTACGCGGGGCTCGCGCTGTTGGGGGTGGCGACGGTGATGCTGGCGGCGGGGAATCGGTGAGCCGGATAGGTTCCGGTGGGCGACGATTCGACCACGCGGACTGTTCAAGTCCGCGAGTAGCGAGATAAGAGATGCTCTGCGTGAACGGTGCCGCACTGAGCGGTAGAATGAGCCTTCGACCAAATGGAGCTTAAGACAAGGTACCACCTGTCCAAGTTTGCGAAAGAATTCTCAGACGAGGCGTATCTCCGAACTGTACTCGCCCATCTGTTTGCAAAGGCGGGAATGAAGGGCGTCCGAGTTACGCATGGACCAAATGAACGTGGTAAGGTCATTATCTTTTATACGCTTCCTGGAATGTGCCGTGTCCGCCGGCGCCGACTACATTATCACCGGCAACGCCAGGCACTTCCCCGACCGCTTCGAAAGCATCAGGATGGTCACTCCCAAAGAATTCCTCGACCTGATCGCTCCAGAGTTTACCAAGGACCGGTAAGAGGCAGTTGCTGTTTTCCAAAGACCAAGGCCCCCATCCTTCGGCGCCGGGAATCGCTGAGGCCCGCAATGGACCTCAATACCCGAGTAGCGGCGCCAGTCTGGCCCTGACCTCTTCCAGTGTTTCGGTTGGGCAGTGGGCGAGTTTTTCCGCACGGCGCGCCTTCCAATCGACGCTCCTTAACTGATCGGCGAGGATGACACCGGTCGCCTCCCGGCCGCTCGGAACAGGCACTTCGAACGGATATCCTTTTGCCTGATTGGTGACTGGGCAGACCAGCGCGAGGCCGGATTTCGCGTTATACACTCCGGGACTGAGCACCAGCGCCGGACGCCGCCCCGCCTGCTCGTGGCCGGCTTGAGGATCGAAGGTCAGCCACACGAAGTCGCCCGCCTCCGGGAAGTAGCCGGCCTTCACCAGGACTCCTTGCCCACAGGGGATCCCCAGTCGGTCTCCCCATGGCGGTTCTTGGTTGTGATTTGCGACACCAGTTCCGACAGCCGATACTGTCGCCGGGTGGAACGCAGAACGATGCTGCCGTCGCGTTGAAGGGCCAGGGCTAGAGAGTCGCCCTCGGCGATGCGCGCCTGCTTGGCAATCGCCTGAGGAATCCGGACTGCCAGGCTGTTCCCCCATTTGGAAACCGTGGTCTCATTCTGCATATGTATCTACTTTGACTATACATGAAGCGCCAGCCACGCGTGGGCGTGCATTATGAGCAAGTCAACATTACGTCCAACTTGCGCTGGATCGTGGCGGCAGGCTCCGGTACGTACAGCACGTCGCACTCGGAACCGACTATGTGCGGATGCCCCGCCTTGCGCATGTTCGCGATTCGCCCTGCGTTACGCTGTGCGCGGGACTCGCGCTGCTGGGGGTGGCGACAGTGATGCTAGCGGCGTGGAATCGGTGAGCCGGACATGCACGATTAAGCGGCGCGCAAACACGCCTAAATCAGTAAGACCTCAAATCAGCCACCATCCAGACGGCCCCTGTAATGAGGAAAGTCAAGCCGAATTCGGACCAGTTCAGATGGGCTTCTGGGTGAGCGATCAGGCGCGGAACCCAAACCGACAGACCAAAGAGTGCCAGCATGAGGGTCATCAGGCGAATCGCAAGCCGTGCCTGGCGATTGATGAGAATGGAAATCGCCGCGAGTGCGAATGCGATCGTCGTGAGTATCGCCCAAAAAGTCTGATTTGGCGGAATCCACTTTGGAACCAATTGAGCTGTCACGGGAAGATAGAGTATCTGACTCAGCGTAAATGAAATCGCGCAGACTCCGAGTCCAAGGCGCGCCACTCGGCTGAACGCTACCGCCCGCGCTGCATTTGCCTCGGTTGCAGCGTACAGGGCAAGCGCACCACAGAGTAAGGAAAACTGTTCGAAGAAGCTCCCGTAATGCACATAGATGGCCGGTGCGGCAATGATGCCAGGAATACAGGCCAGGCAGAAAAGCAGATAGACGATGCCGAGAACGACCGACGCCAAACGCGCGGTCGTTGGGTACTGCATCCCAATCCCACCGGCAATTTGAACGATCATGAGACACCCGCCGATGATGGTTCCAAAAGGCAGACTCCAGATCTGACTTAGGGATTGCCAGGTGTCAGAGTCGTACCACATCAGTGCGATGACGCCGAATAGCACCGCCGACGCGCCAAAGACGATCCGCCCGTACAACGCTGTTTTCATACAAGAAACAGTAACACCCTCGCACGGCAACTCGTGTTTTCCCGGATTGCCGTCGTATGACGGCGCATCCGGAGGTTGAGCACTTGGTAGTGCAACGCGCTACTCGTAGAACTACGCTACGATCGCCGCTTCCGCGCGCGCCGTCCGCCGGCGCGAGGGCGACGTTCCGGGCACTTTTGCACCAGCGGCGCGCGATCGCATCGGCAGAGATCGGTTTGGCGGACTTACGAGTTTTCTTCATACAGCCGGTCGTTCACCCAGCCGAGGGCAAAAAACTGCTCCGGAGCGTCGGACCGCCGATCAAGCCAGTAAGGCCGGGAGAACAACTCTCGCTCCCCCTCGAAACCCATGCCGCGCGTTGGATTTGCCCTGAGGCGCCTTGCTCTTCCGAGGATCGAAGGTCAAGCGCATGTGGTATGACTGTTATACCGCCTTACGTGACGCGCCGGGATCGCCCTGCGCACGCCGTACGGGGCCTTGCGCTGCTGGGGGGCGACGGGGATGCTCGACGCGGGGAATCGGTGAGGCCGGGCCGGGCCACTATCAGAACCTTTGGAACGGCATCCAAACCTTGTGAACCTTCGATAACTTGCGCGCGAGGGTGGCTATTTCCGAGAATGGAACCTGCCAATTCCGTGCCTCACCCTTTGCTGGCTTACATATCCTGCGGGCGACTCCACCTCGAAGGCGAAGATGGCGGCGAGATCCTGGAGAGTGCTTTCGGATGTTCTTTAAGAGACCGCACGATCCAGATACATAATCGTAATGCCTGGAAGCTGCAGGGTCGCGGAGGACAGAGCCTGAGCCGCGCCTTGCATATGCCGCCGGAGCGCGAGCCGGGTTCATTCCGGATCGCCATATCGAGTGTCAGCCGGGGTCTCAATCCAGGCGAATTATTGTACACGCTCGAAACCGACGAAATCAGCGGCGTATTCTTCAGGGACTCCGCCGGCGTCGAAAGGCGCCTGTTTCACACTGCGGATTTTCGAGCGCGCCATGTGGACCCGCATCCGGACGGCGGCGAGGTCGCATTATCCACATTCCACCCCGATGGCACGGCGAATCTCGCCGTGCTCAAGACGGACGGATCGGGCTTGACGGAGGTTACCGACGGTGACTCGGTAGACCAGGCTCCCCGTTGGGTGCCTGGGCCGGGCCGCCGCCTGGTGTTTCAGAGCGCTGGCGTCGCGCGGGACTCGGGGGCGCGTCTCTCGGGATATGGCCCGTCCGCGGTACAACAACTCGACCTGGATACGGGTGCTATTTCGTGCCTTGCGCAAGACGCCAATTTCGATTTTCTCTGGCCGAGGATCGGCTCGGATGGAACGCTGTACTACATCCGCAGGCCCAGTGCCAACGCGCCCAAACAGGTCGACCCCTGGGCCGCTCTGCACCAGACCGTCCTGCTGCCATTTCGAATTCTGTGGGTGATTGCCAGGCTTGTCGAAGTGTTTATAGATCGACGCACGGGGCAACCGCTCTCCACCGGGAAAGGGATCTCCGAGAAGGCCATACAAACGCCTTCCTCCTGGCTCCTTATGCGCCAAAAGGCAGGGGAAGAGGTGGAGACGATTGCTGAGAGCGCCCGGTCGTTTGACCTAGCTGGCGACGGCTCACTGGTCTACTCGAACGGTTTCGACGTATACAGGATATCCGCGAATGGTGGGCGCGCAGCGAAAATCCTGTCGGGGCCGAGCATCGACCTCATCGCCGCGCTGTAGGAACCGCCTGCTGTGGGGCAGGTTGGTAACCTGCAGGCCGATTGTTAATCGGCCTTTCGCGAGCGAAGCTCGCGTTCGCAGCGCGAGGCGCTGCTCCACCTCCCTCAACGGCCGCAAGTCAACATCACGTCCAACTTGCGCTCGATTGCTGCTGCCGACTCCGGCACGTACAGCACGTCGCACTCGGAACCGACTATGTGCGGATGCCCCGCCTTGCGCTTGTTCTCGATCGGTTCCAGCGTCAGTTCCCGCACGCGCTCCACGGGAACGACCGTGTCCGAGTAGAAGTTCTTCGTCGGCAAATTGCCGAACAGCACGACATCCTTCGGCACCCTCAAAATCGCCGGGTGTACCCTCTCCCCGAATTGCCGGACCATGAAAGGATTCAACTGGCTGCAGTCATGGAAGATCAGATCGACGCCGGCGCAATCCAGCACCGCCTTCAGCCGCAAAGCCGGCTGCATCACGAAACGCTCGAAGATATCGGAGCCTTTCTCGATTTGCTTCGGCGACAGGTACACCACGTTTGCCGCCGGCTCGCAGACGATAATGGCGTGTGCGCCGGCGCGGGCTTGCGCGCGCAACGAGCGGTGAACCGTCAGCTCGGCGAGGGCCAGGCAGCGCTCCGCATCAGCACCCCCGGATCCTCGGCGCCGGTCACGCCCATGCCCGCCATGGCGATCGGAACGATGGGGTCGGCCATCAGTTTCGTCATCAACGAGAATGGGCCGATGGCCATTCCGACCGGAACCAGTTTCGTTTCTTCGGCGATGTATCGAATGGAGTCGAAATGCGCCTGGCAGCGGGCCGGGAAGGCGGCATCGACCGCGGCCGCCACGCGGGCCATGTCACCCTCGGAGGGAGCGGCGTCGAAATGGAAGGCGTCTACCTGCGCTTCCGGCACGCCGAATCGGTCCAGCAGGTCCGCCTTCTCCAGGCGCAGGTCCATCAGGGGCACGGCCAGTGGCGTTCCGTACCGGCCGGCGGCTTCCTCGGTGACCTGGCCCAGGCGACGGCCATTGAGCACGATTTCCGCGGCATCGGCGTGCTCGTGAAGAACCAGGTCGGTGCCGATTGGCATCCGCAACCCCGGTGGCACAGGCTTCAGCCTGTGTGGGTCATGGCCCGCGCTATTTGGCATCGCGAGGGTGTCCTTTCAACGACGAGTACTCGTGCAGCGCGGGTAGCTTTTCCGCGGGCACCAGTTCGTCCCACTGTTTGACCGGCTCGGGCACCGCAACCGCCGAGCCGGCCCCGAATCGAATGGTCACGATCTGCTGCGGCCGGACCGCGAAGCGGTAGCGTGGACCGCCGGCCAGCGACGTGCGCCAGCCTCCGGTAAGATCGGTGAGCCAGGCGCCGGTGTGAGGCAGGTCGAGCAGGACCTCGGCGGTTCCGTCAGCCCCGGCGATCTCGGCCAGGCGCAGTTCAATCTCGCCTCCGATGCGACGCAGAGCTTCGACGATGACATTCGGCGAAGCAGCCAGAAACGGCTTCGGCGTGGCGGCCGCCCGCCCGGGCAGAAGCACAGGCGGGCAATTGTATTCCCATGCGATGTTAGGAATGCGCGCATCTTTCCACTCACCCTCGTGGGCCATCAGAGCGTACGCGAATTGATGCTTTCCGGCCCCGCTGAGCCAGGAGTTCGGATGCCCGTAATACTTGTCCGTCGCATTGTAAAGGTAGACGATGGGCGTCCGGCCGTCGATCTCGCGGCCGGTAACTCCACGATCGAAAAGTGCCACGCCGCCACCGCTGGCCATCGCATAGTGCGACCACCGCACAGCCGGTACAATCCCTTTGGTCCAGCCATGCAGTTCCGCGTTCGGCTGGGCCCAGGCCCCGTGCGAGAAGCCGTATGGGATGCCCCGCCGGACTTCGGTAACATCCTGGGCCAGCGGAAACTCGGCCACCAATACGGTCAGGTTCGGAAGGTCCTCCACCTCGGTTTCGAAATCGATGCGCGGATGGTGGGCATAGAAACGGATCAGCCGGCGGCTGGTCTTGCCGCCGAAGAATTCTCCCTCTGCGATCACCGTCGTAGCGACCGGACCGGCGAAGGCGCTCACGCGAGCCTCGTAATCGAGCGACGAAGCCAGACGGTCGCGGTCCGGCCGCGCGAGCATGAAATCGCCGGGATCGCCCTGTTGCGATTTCGGTTTCTCCGCAACCAGAACGTTGGCGGCGCCGCCCAGAACTTCGCGCCCGCCGGGCTTGAGCTTCAGGCTGACGAGCGCTCCGGATTTCGGCGAAACGCGGGCCTGGTAGTAATCCGTCTCGATCACCTCTGGCAGCGCTATGCTTCGCTCGGCCGGAGGCTTCGCCGATTGCCACGCGCCGACAGATGCAGGAGGCAGTTCCATCTTGCACAGCACGGACCCGTCCGCCAGAGTTTGCGCCGCTGCCGGTTCCGGCGCCATTCCGGCCGGCAGTACGAATGGGTCGGAACGCTTCCAACTCGCCGGGTTGAACAGGCCGATCGCGTCGCCCGCACCCAGGATAGCCGAGCCCGCATCCACCAGCGTCTTGCGGGACTCCTTCGCGACCCAGTTCAGACGGTCGCGGACGTCCCAGGATTGCGGGTCCTCGAACACCATCCCACCGGCGGAGCCCCACAGCGTGTTGCGGTCCATGCTCAGGAACATCAGCGCCCACGCCTTGTAGAGCTTGTCCGCCGGATACGCGAACTGTCCGCTCAGACTGGCGGCGGTGCTGAGCATTTCAGCCGCCTGCAGCGCGTGCTCGTCACGGCGGAACCAGCTCTTCACCCTGGGGTTCTCGATCCAGAAGGCATCGAAGTCGTACGCCGTGCCGCCGCGCATCGTGGGAAGCGCAATCCGGCCCGACCTGACAGATGGCAACACTGCATCGACGTACTTGGAAAGCGTGGTGAAGCGGATCTCTGTCGACGGGTAGCGTTCTTTCCACTTCGCCAGGAATTCGCTGGGGTATGGCTTGTAGCTCGGGGCCAGAGCGTAGTCTTCGCTGCCGCCGAGGACCAGCGTGGGAGCGCCTTCCGGAACGACCTTCTGCTTATCGTCCAGGAACTTCGCGACCTCTTCGAATTGCTTGGGCGTCATCGGTTCCTTGGTTGCGAAGACAGTGCTCAGTTCGGAGTAATGCCCGGGAGAGATTGCCAGCGTGCGCGTGCCGTCGGGCGATTCGGCCCAGTGCAGCGACTTTCCGGTCGGGTTCTTGCGGGTGTACACCATGGCGTCAAGCCCCAGGCCCGATGTGATCTGTGCCATTTGATCGTGCGTTCCGCAGACATCGATGGTCCATGCGAAGCGCGGCCGTACCCCGAATACCGTCTGCTGCCAACGGAGGCCTTCCACGCCCAGCCGGACGAGAGCCTCGCCGCCGGACAGGTTGATCGTAGACTCCAGGAAGAACGCGTTGACCAGCTCGATCCGCCCTTCCTTGATGCGCTGCCGGATCTCCGAACCGCGGTCCGGACGAAAGTTCATGATGGCGATCAGGTTGTTCACTTCCGACAGAACGAAGGCGTAGTTCGGGTCGTCGCGCACGCGGTCCAGATGGTCCAGATAGCTGTTGGTACAGAACACGCGCTCTTTCGAGAAGGTGGTCAGCCATCCGCAGCTGGCCGGGTGGAAATTCGGCACCACGTACACCGTTCGGTTTCGGCCGGGCGTCTTCGGCTGGCCTTCGAGCCGCGCCGCCGCGCCAGCCGCCACCGCGAGGAAACTGCGCCTGTTCACTTTCATAATTCTCCTTCCGTTTATCAGCTCATCGCGAGATCGTACTCGCCCAGCCGCAGTGGATACTTCCCGTATTCCCGGATCAACTTCACCACATAGTCATACTTCTCGCCGGAGATGTCGTTGGGAACGGAGTGATCGGATTGAAAGATGAACCCTCCGCCCTTAGCGGCATTCAGCTTGGTCAGCGCCGCCGCTTTAATCTCATCGAGCGTCCCGGCGGCCCACAGTTGGACGTCCATGTTGCCGCAGAACCCGATCTGATGGCCGAACCTCCGGCGCAGGTCGATCACGTCCATGCCCGCTTTGGCCTCCAACGGATTGTACGCGTCGACCCCGATTTCCACGAAATCGGCAAAGATCTTGTTGACGTTGCCGCAGCCGTGGTAGATCACCGGCAGGTCGTGGCTGTGACATTCGGCGATCAGCGCCGCGACCCCGGGCTTGAAATGCTTCCGCCAAAAAACCGGGGAGAACAGCAGTCCCTTCTTGTAGGCTACGTCGCCCCAGATCACCATGCCGTCCAGTTTTCCGCTGGCGGCCTGAATCTGGGCCTTCAGAGCCGCCAGGGAGAACTGAAAAATACGTTCGATGAAGCGCCCCATAGCGTCGGGATAGAGCGCCATCCACTGCAGGCTGTTCTCGGGCCCGATGAGGCGCGTCAGCACCTCGTTGGCCTCCAGGATGCCGAGGTAGAGGCTGGGATTTCGATTTACCGTGTTGGGTGGTTCTCGGCAGGCCGATGCACAAGGAGCCGGCGCCAGTTCCCGAGGCGTGCGTCTGACAGGTTGAAGTTGTGTGCTGGAACGCCTCAGCGAAGCTTCCCAAAGCATTCGCTCCTGTTCGTCGTACGCACGACCTGCGCCTTCGCCGCTTTAGAATCCCGGCGGTCGTTCCCCCACCACGCTGAAGGTACGCTCTAGCGCCAGCCCGACGCGCCCCAGCGTGCCCTCGTCAAACAGCCGCCCGATCAGCGTTATTCCGTGCGGCACTCGCCGTGGCGGCGAGAACTTCGGCAGCGGTGCGTTCGGGTCCGGTGCCCAGTCGCTACGCGCTTCGGATACTTGCACGAAACCCGCGCGAAACGTGAGCGAGGGATGCCCGGTGGAATTCGTGATGGTGAGCATCTCGTCACGGAGCGACGGCACCAGCAACAGGTCCACCTGGGAAAGGACGCGGGCCATCTCAAGGGCCACCTTGCGCCGCAGCCGGTCTGCCTGGACGAAATCCACTGCCGAGAGGAATCGAGATTGGCGGAATACGTTGGGCCAGGCGTCGGGCACCTGAACCCGAAGCTGATTCAGTCCGCCGCTGAGCGTAAGATCCTCGAATGCAGCCGCTGCTTCGGCAAACAGGATCAGGTTGAGCGAGTCGTAAGGCCAGTCGGGGATGGATACTTCGACCGGCACCATGCCGACCTTCTTGACCGCCTCAAGCGCGGCGCGGTCCACCTCGGTCGCGGGGTTCTCCTTCATCCAATCGGGGAAATAGCCCACCCGCAACCCTCTCACGGTTGCGCCTGCATCGAAGTCTAAGCGGCTGGGCACGCTCGACACGTCGCCGGCGTCGGGACCGGAAATGGCCCGCAGTACCAGCAGGGCGTCTTCGACGCTGCGCGTCATGGGGCCGAGCTTGTCGAGCGACCAACACAATGTCATCGCGCCGGTGCGCGGCACGCGGCCGTAGGTAGGCCGCAGCCCGGTAATTCCGCACCGCATGGACGGGCCGATGATGCTTCCACCAGTCTCGCTGCCGATAGCGAAGCCCACCAGTCCGGCAGCGGTAGCGGCGCCTGGGCCTGCGCTCGATCCAGACGATCCCTCCTCCAGCAACCACGGGTTCATCGTCTGGCCGCCGAACCAAATGTCGTTGAGTGCGAGCGCGCCCATGCTCAGCTTGGCGACCAGCACTGCGCCTGCCTCATGCAAGCGTTTCACCACCGCCGCATCCTCGGTAGGCACGCGATTCCTGAACGGCTCCGCGCCGTACGTGGTCGGAATGCCCGCTGTGTCAAGCAGATCCTTGCCGCCCCAAGGGATGCCGTGCAATGGCCCACGGTATTTACCCGCGCCGATCTCTTTGTCGGCCCGCCTGGCTTGCCTGAGAGCCAGTTCGCGCGTGAGCGTGATGACGCAGCGCAATTTCGGATTGAAGCGCTCAATCCGCTCCAGGTACAAAAGCGTGAGCCGCTCTGAGGTGAGCTTTCGTTGCTCGATCCAACGGGAGAGCCGCGCCAGGGGGGCGAAGGCAATGTCGGCGTCGCGTGCAGGTAAGGGTCCGGGATCATCGCTGGTTCGGACAAATCGGTCGCGCGCAGGGCCTGGTTCTTGTCCGGGCAGCACCGGATTCCACTGTGAATAAGGTGGGAGTGCCGGCTCCAACCCGACCTTGCGCGGCCCTGTGCGACGCTCGTATAGCGCGGCCATCGTAGTACGCCAACTGCCTGCGGCAACGGCGCGCTCCGTGCTGGTCTGTTCCACCTGCATCAGCTTCTCCGCCTCGGCGAAAGTAGAAGCCAACACCTCGGGTCCCACCGCCGGAGCAGTGCCAAACGCCGGCGGCGTGCCGGGCGGCAGTTCGGCGGGCTTCTGCGCTCTACTGGGGCCAGCAGCAGCGCCGAGCAAGCCAAGAGATGTGCGGGCGAGGAATTGCCTGCGCGATTTCGACATGAATCCTCCGATTCTGAATTGTAGCCGGGCGCTGGTCAGCACCGTGAGGAGCGCGGGTCCTAGTGTAATGCGTCCGAAATCGCGGAGAGTATTCAGACGCCCGTGTGGGGCGGCCAATCCTGGCAGCCAATCCTGGCCGCAGCCGCCTTTTCAGGCGGCTGGACCCGCTAGAGAGCGGGTCCGCGGGCTGAATAACCCGCCCCACGGTGTGCACATAATCGGCGATCTGCGCGACGCACTACACTAGCGATGCTGCGCAGCGGCGCGAACTGGCCTTGGCCCACACCTACGGAATGACGACCTATCTGGCCCGTCTCAGCCCGTTATAGCGTCCTCCATGAGCGGACTCAGCATCCAGCGCGGCTCGGGTGAGGAACGCCTACCTGCCGTGACTGTCGAGATACGTCAACACAGTGTTTGTCAAATCCTCCTCGACCTGGTCGCTGAAAGGATTCGTTTGGGTCTCGTAGCCGCCCTCGGAAAAAGCCTGCCTGGTGGCTAGATAACCAAGCCAGCCGTTGGCATAACCGAAATAAAACGTATGAGGATAAGGCGAGCGGCTCCGCACGTTCATCGAGATCTCGCAGAATAATTCGACTGGGGCCGACCAGAGCGCGAGGCGGTCGTTGACGATCGCAAACCGGATTGGGAATCGGATCGTGCCTGCTTCGCCCTTGTCGGCCCGGAGATAGTTGCCCAGGGAATCGTCCCAGCCGAAGCCCTTGCGGCGAGGGGTCTCTACGAATCTTTCCCCCTCCCTGATGCTGACTTCAGCGCTGGCCGGCGCGAGCGAGCGGTTGGCGGCCAGGATGCGGTCTCCGAGGAGCACGTTGAACTCCGTGATGTGCGCGGCGCGGAAATCTTCCTGAACGGTGTAGATCGGCGCCAGGTTCCCGGCGGCGCCGTTGACGTAGAGCATGGGAGCACCGAGTTTCTCTTCGACGTAGGTCTCCACGACACCGGGCGCGTCGCCGCTAATCAGCGTGTTGTGTGGGCCGAGGGCCGTACCGTGCATCGAGTAATTGGCGATCAGGGCAATGAGAGAACCGTCCATACGCTCAAGCCGGATCAGGCCGATCTGCCGGTCGGCCGGTCCGTCCGGATTCAGGCCCAGCGAAATCTGGCCGTCTACGTCGCGCGCGCGGCGGTTGATATTGGCGGCCGAGTAGCCGGTGCCGTAGGCCAGACGTGCCGGTACAAGTTCGCTTCGGGCTTTCTTGATGCCGTCGATCAGGGCTCTCTCCACCGAAGCCGTGTACTCACGGTCCGGTTCGTGGGTGTACCGCTCGGGCATCATGAGCTTCAACAGGCCGTGCGGTCCCACCTCCGGCGCGGAGTGCGTGTGGGTTACGGTCCACCAGACCTGGACTGGCCCGATTCCCGTTTCCTTTTTCAACTGCGCGGTAGCCTCGTCGTACACCGACGGCGCGAACAGGCAAAGGTCGGAGGAAACCAGGAAGAATTGCGTATGTCCATCGTCCATGGCAACGATGCGGTGGTAGAGGCGATCGTGCACGCCGGTGGATTGCCGAGCCGGATAGCCCGCCAGCCACTTGCTGGCAGATGGAGTTATGTCCACCTTCACAGCCGAGGCGCGAAATTCCGCGGCCGACGCCATCAGCGCGTAGGCAACCACGAGCCCGAACGTAAGAAGCGGTCGAAATCCGGACATGCCCCAGCCTAGCATGCAACGGAATACGCTAAGGTTTATTGGTGCTGAGTGCAGGAGGTGAGGAGTGTTGACGAAGTATTCATCCTGGTTGGTTGTCACGGCAGTTAGCGCGGCGCTATTCCATGCGCCGACACTTTCCGCGCAGGCCGGCGGGAAATTGCCGGCATACCTCGATTCGAAACGGCCGGTCGAGGAACGAATCGGCGATTTGATGAGCCGCATGACGCTCCCCGAGAAAGTCGGGCAGCTCAATTTGCCGTGTGTTTATGTGAATGAACTGGGTAAGGATATCCCTGAGAAAATGGAGGCGTGCCGAAGATTCGCCGCCGGAACCTACACTCGGGAGATTGGTCCGGGCTGCGGCTTTTTCACACTGGCGAATGAGATTCTGCACAAGGGGACCCGCCAGCAAGCCGAGTACTTCAACGAACTCCAGAAGATCGCGCTCACTCAGACGCGCCTGAGAATACCTCTTCTTGAGGACGAAGAGGGCACGCACGGCGCCATGTTTCCCGGTGCGACGATTTTTCCGGAGGGGCTCGCCATCGGGAGTACGTTCGACCTCGACTTGGTTAGATCCGTTTACGCAGCGGCGGCAGCAGAGGCAAGAGCCGTCGGCATCCACATGCTCTCTACTCTGGTGCTGGAGTTGGATCGCGATCCGCGAATGGGTAGAAACGAAGAAGCCTATGCGGAAGATCCTTACCTTTACTCGCGTATCGCGGAAAGCATTGTCCAAGGTACGCAGGGGACGAACATCGCGGCCGAGGACAAAGTAATCGCCGTGCTTACGGATTTCCCGACGCAAAGTGAGCCCGCCAGCGGTCTGGAACGTGGCGCCATCGAATTATCGGAACGCGCTCTGCGTGAGAACTTTTTGATTCCTTGGAGTGCGGCAATCACCAAAGCGGGCGCTCTCGGTGTGATGGCCGGATACCCGGAAATCGAGGACGTGCCCGCACACGCCTCCGAGAAGTGGATGAACGATATCCTCCGGCAGGAACTGGGCTTCCGGGGAGTCGTGGAGAGCGAAGGCGGCGGATTCGGGACGTTGATTTATGAACACATTGTTCGCACCCAAAAGGAAGCGGGCGCCTTGGCCTTGAAGGCGGGCGTCGATCTGGACATCACGTATGAACCCGCCTATATGGGACCTTTGATTGAGAACGTGGAAGAGGGACGCGTACCTATTTCCTTGGTGGACCGCGCGGTGCGCAGAATTCTGGAGCTGAAGTTTCGCCTGGGTCTTTTCGAAAATCCCTATGTGGATGTGGACCGCGCCGTCCGCACGGTTCACTCACAAGCGTATCGGGATCTCGCTCTGCGGGCTGGCCGCGAAGGAATCGTACTGCTGAAGAATGAACGAAACCTTCTGCCGCTGAAGAAGAACTTGAAATCGATTGCGGTCATTGGTCCGGACGCGGAAAACCTCATGAACCAACTCGGGGACTATTCACCACACAAGATCCCGCAACACGTCGTCAGTATCTTAGAAGGCATCAAAAGCAAGGCCGGTCCGGAAGTCAAGGTTGTTGCGGTGAAAGGCTGTGGAGTGTTGGGCACCGATAAAAGCGGCTTCGCCGAAGCTACGCGCGCCGCGAAGAGTGCGGATGTAGCGATTGTGGTGGTTGGAGAAAACCAGGGACAGAACGACATAGACGAGGGAAAGGACCCTCCCACGGACGGAGAAGGCCACGACGTAGCCAGCCTGGACCTCACGGGCATGCAGGAGGACCTGGTTAGGGCGGTTTACGAGACGGGAACACCCACCGTGGTCGTGCTGGTGAACGGCCGGCCTCTCTCCACTCGCTGGACCGCCGAGCATGTGCGGGCGATTTTGGAGGCGTGGCGGCCGGGCGAACGCGGCGGGGAGGCCGTTGCCGATGTCCTATTCGGCGATTACAACCCTAGCGGCCGTCTTGCTATTACGATTCCCCGCCATGTAGGTCAATTGCCGATTTATTACAACTACAAGCCCGCCAAAGCCTACTGGATGCGTGACCTGAAGCGTGGCTACGTCGATATGCCCGCGACACCTCTTTACCCTTTTGGTTACGGCTTGAGCTACACACAGTATGAGTACAGTAACCTTCGCATCGAACCGCCGCAGATCCATCCGGAGGGCATGGCACGCGTCAGTGTGGAGGTAAAGAACACGGGCGACCGCTTAGGAACGGAAACTGTGCAACTCTACATTCACGAGACAGTGGGTCCGGTGGCAACGCCGGTAAAACAACTGCGCGGATTCGAGCGCGTGGACCTGAAACCGGGCGAAACGAAAAACGTTACGCTGACCCTGACGCCGGAAGATTTGCAATTGCTCGACCGCGACATGCATTGGCGGGTGGTTCCGGGGGACTTTGAGATCATGGTGGGGAAGTCGTCGGAAGATTTGCCGCTCCAGGGAGTGCTGAAGGTTGTGCCTTAGCGACTTGAATTGCATAATGATGGAGGAGGAACAGCATGATCTCGAACCGATCGATACCTCGCGCCACCGTAATCCCGGTGCTGGCGTATCCGGATGTGAATCAGGCCGCGGCCTGGCTGTGCGATGCCTTCGGATTCACCGTGCGTCTGCGCATCGGTGACCATCGCGTGCAGTTGAATGTGGGCGATGGAGCCGTGATCGTGAGAGAAATACGCCTGAACGAGGTCAACGCGGCGCTAGGCATGGGACACTCGGTCACTATTCGTGTCGAGGACGCCGATGCCCACTGCAACCGGGCAAAGGCTCACGGGGCGCAGGTCACACAAGAGCCGGTGACTCACCCGTACGGGGAGCGGCAATACAACGCGGATGACTTCGCGGGACACTCGTGGACCTTTTCGCAGTCGGTGGCGGATATGCATCCAGAGGAGTGGGGCGGGACGGCGGAGCAGTTGTGATCGTTGAAAGGCATTACTCCTGCAACCCGGCCTTGCGATACACCTGCTGGACGCGCGAGAGTTGCTCGTGCCGCTCCTCCAGGCCGAACGAACGCACCATCTCGCGGATGGTCATGCGAGGGTCGTTCGACCAGAAAATGCCCCGGTCTTCATCCTCGTAGTAGTGGAAGGCGACCCCTTCGCCGTACTTCTTCTGCAACGCTTTCCCGTTTTCCAGCTTGGCGCTCCAGGGGAGGATCGCGTAGCTGAGGTCAATCTCATAGGTCAGCACGCTTTCCGGAGGCCGGATTTGCGCGGTGATTCGCCCGGTCGGCTCGAATATCGACGCATTGTGCCGCCACGTGCTGGAGACCACGTAAAACCCTCCCCGCATGGCGCGGAATGCCGGTGTGGCCGTCTGTGGCGACTGCGTCGGCCATGCCACCAGTTCACAGCCCTGCCGCGCCAGTTCGTTCCAACCGTCATCGAATTCCATGTCGTAGCAGATCTGGATCCCGAGTCTGCCGAAATCGCACTGGAAGACCGGCACGTCCGTCCCCAGCGTAGAGCCGCTCTCCATGGCCTCGCTATCCGGCGCGACGACCAGGTGCACTTTGCGATAGATCCCCGCAACGGCGCCGTCGCGCCCGAATAGAATCGCGGCATTCGAGCACCGCTTCCCGTCCGCTGCGAGCAGGTAAGTGGGAGCCACGATGTAGCAGCGATGTTCGCTCGCTTTCCTGCTGAAAGCCTCACGCAATTCGCCCTCCAACGGGACCGCACAGGCACGCACATCCTTACCCGCCTCCCCGGTGACTGCCGTTTCGGTCAGGATGGCGAGGTCTGGGCCCCGCCCGTACCTCTTGCCGGATTGCTCGACCATCCGGTCCACGAGCCTCGTGAGCTGATCGAGACGCTGCCGCAATCCAGGGTAAGTACCCCAAAGATCCTGGATCGCGGTGCCGACGACTACCTTGCGCGGAAGTGTATTAGAGGTGTCGCGGATGCCGGCCGGAGCACCGGCGGCACTAGAGAGTGCGGCTCCGGTAGCCGCCAGACCACTCACGCTCGTAAGAAATGTTCTGCGGTGCATGCAATCGTCTCCTTCCGTCTGGGCATCATCATACCGCGGCAGTGTCCGCCCGGCCCGCGGTGACTGCCGCGTCCAGCCGTGCCCCCAATGTGTCGAATCCCGCCTGGGGGCCTCGCCAGGGGCCTCGCCATTGCAGTTCATCCACGTCATCAAACAGCTTTATGTCGGTCCGGAGCGTAGCGAGCGTCCGGAACAGCAGCGCGAGATCCCGCTCGTTGGCGAGCGTATGCGCCAGGGCCCGGGCGTTGGCGGCGTTTACGCCCCACTCCCTGCAATCCGATGGGATGGATTCGAGGTGGACGAACTTGGCGAGAACGGCAGCCGACGACTTCGCTCCCCAGCCTGGCAAACCGGGGTAGCCGTCAGCCGCGTCACCCACCAGAGCCAGATAATCGGGAATCGACTCCGGCGAGACGCCGAATTTTCCGACGACGCCGGCTTCGTCGAGCGTCACGCGCTTCCGGCGATCCAACCGGACGACCCGCGTGCCGCGCACGCATTGGGCGAGATCCTTGTCGGGCGTACAGATGATCACGCGCTCGACACGCGGGTCCCGTGCCGCCGCTGCCGCCCCAGCCGCCAGCGCGTCGTCCGCTTCGAACTCCACCATGGGCCAGACGACGACGCCCGCCGCCGACAGCACCTCTTCAAGCAGACCGAACTGGGACCAGAGGTCAGGTGCAATACCTTCGCCGGTCTTGTAGCCCGGCCATAGCCCATTGCGGAAGGACTCGATGACGTGGTCGGTCGCAACGGCAACATGCGTGGCGCCGCCGCGAATCATGCCCAGCACCGACCCGAGCACGCCGCGCACCGCGGCGACCTCGCGGCCGTCCTGGTCCCGCGCGTAGGGCAGGGCGTAGAAGTGCCGGAACAACTCGTATGTGCCGTCGATCAGGTAGACTTCCACGGCTTCTCGCAAGTTTACTTCGCCGGAGCGTCGGGTCCGGCCGAGTGGGACAGGATCTTGAGCGTGCGCAGCCACGTTTCCACGCTCATGGGCCAAGTAGTGACCGGAAGGGCCGTGCGCCGCAGGCCGTAACCGTGTCCGCCCTCGGCATAGATGTGCAGCTCCGCCGGAACCTTCGCATTCTTCAGGGCGAGGAAATAGACCACGGCGTTTTCGACATGGACCGGATCGTCCTCCGCCTGGACGATAAACGAAGGCGGGGTTTGGGCGGCCACGTGAATGTCGGGATTCGGGGCGAAGTCCTTCTCCGCGAGTGCCAGATAACCCGGATAGACGATCACGGCGAAATCGGGACGGCAACTTACACCGTCAGCGGCGTCAATCGGATCGTAGAGTCGTTGATCAAAGTGAGTACTGAGCGCAGCAGCAAGGTGAGCCCCGGCAGAAAAGCCGAGGACCCCGATTCGGCGCGGGTCGATGTGCCACTCGCCGGCATGCGCGCGCACAATCCCCAGAGCGCGCTGCGCATCCTGCAATGCAGCCGAAGACTTCGGGTAAGGCCCGGAGTCGGGCACGCGGTATTTCACCAGGACGCAAGTGATGCCAGCGGAATTGAGCCAGTCGCATACCTCGGTCCCTTCGAGGTCAATCGCCAGAATGCGGTAACCACCTCCCGGAAAGACGACCACGGCGGCGCCGGTGTTGTTGACGCGGGGAGTGTACAGCGTGAGGGTGGGAGTTGAAACGTTGCCGAGACGGATCAGCGGCTTGCCCGCGATCAGGTTGTCTTTCGCCGTTGTAGTATCGACCTCCGGCAGCGGATTTGGCGGAGCACCTGGCGCCCCGCTTGGCCAGAGTGGCAAGGTCAGATGCCCAGGAGCAGGCTGCCAGGCAGGCCTTTGCGCGAACAAACTGGCGGAGCCGAATACGAGGGTGGTGAGAATCAGCAGAGGTGTGCACATGATAGCGACTCTTGGATTTTTTGGCGTTTCACAGCAATCATCACAGCCACAGGGACACTTCAGCAAGAGAAGGAAGCGAAAATACGGCCCCAAACCGTGGCTAGGCGATCCGATCACAATCGAGTGGATCGCGCGCATCAGGCAGCGCGGATGCAATGTGGGGAACCGGAGATTAGGAAGCGGCAACATAGGTGGCCGCCCTTGCGGTCCCTCGGATCTGTTCCATCATTCCAAGCATATCCCAGTTCTGCCACCCTACAACTGCTTTGCCGTCGGCAATCCGCATGATCGTAATGCCGGTCACGTGAATCGTTTTGCCGGTAGCAGCGATGCCCAATCCAGGGCCGGCGTGCTTCGCCCTAAACGACCAGCGAACGCAGAGCCGATCGTCTTCTGCGATTGTGTCGTGGACCGTCGTTTGAATCTCCTCCATGGCGGCTTGCATGCGGTCGAACAAAGGGTAGAAACCGTCCGGACCCACTGAATCCTGTCCTGCTTCATGCAACACGGCATGCGGCGCAAGCATTTCGGGAATCGCATCGCGACGGCCTCTGTTCCAGACTTCCTCGAACCAACGCTTTCCCAGGTCTCGCTCTTGTTCGGTCATAGTGTCCTCTCCATCCGTCTATGGTACTCCAGGCGCTCTGTAGGGATCTCCGCAAGGTTTTAGCGTTGTAATTCTGCTTCCACGGCGTGACCCGCGCCAGCACCCCACCAGACGGCGCATCGACCGCACCGGGCTCTGCGCGGTCTCATCACTCGTCCCCCCGAACGATTACCACTTTTCCACGCCGCGTCCCCTCAGTAGGTAGGCGGGATGCCTTGCAGCCTACGCTCACCACTGCCGCCGCTGGTGACGGCATCCTATATCAACCTGCTCATCCATTTGCGCTACATCTTCCATGAACTGGCTTGGACCCAACAGCTTCCGAACTCGCTCATCTGATCCGCCGCGAGGACGTTCCGCGTCTGCCCAGAAGGCTGCCACGCCCACTAACGGCACAGCAAGATCAGCTCCTCGATCAGGAATTTCTCCGCCGCAACGATCTGGGCGGCAACACGTTCTGCTGATTCGTCACACCGGCATGCGCATCGGTGAGTGCGCCGATCTGTGGTGCGATTGTCTCCGCCCCACCGGCCCCAATGAATGGGCGGTTCATGTGTCGCTCGGCAAACTACAGACGGAACGAATCAGGGTTTCTTTGGTGAGCGGGCGTGCGAGGAACCGTCCATCCGCGGGGAGCGGATCGAGGGAGCGAGAGAATCGGAGACGCTGGGCGAGCGTACAAACGAACGAATCTTACCGGTACCAAGCCGCTTTGGGCTTTGATTGCGTATGTTGGACAGGACTCCAGGCCTGTCGCAGCGAAGCGATGCAACTCAACGCAACACGTTTTGCATCTTGGTGGCGCGGGACCCAGCCAAGTTTCCGCCTGTGAGGACTATCTGTTAATCGATATAGTCGTAAGCCACCAGCGTCAGAAACTCCGGGAAATCGCCGCTGGTCATCATCTGCTCGTAGATGCGCGCTGCCCTCGCGAGCGCCTCGCCGCCGATCGAGCCGCGTAAGCTCTCGGCCACATCTGCAATCGTGCGCTTCACCAGGTCGGCGGTCACTGGGCGGCCGTCGTTCAGCTTCGCGCCGTGCCTGACCCATTGCCACACTTGCGCGCGACAGATCTCGGCGGTGGCGGCATCCTCCATCAAGTTATAAATCGGGACACAGCCGTTGCCGCGCATCCACGCTTCCAGGTACTGGATACCCACGTCGATGTTCCAACGCAACCCGGCTTCGGTGATGTCGCCAGTGGGCACCGTCAGCAAGTCCGCGGCGGCCACTTGCGTCTGCGGCCTGTGCTGCAACTGGTTCGGACCCGCCATGTGCGTGTCGAAGATTTCCTTGGCCACAGGCACCAGGCCGGGATGCGCCACCCACGTGCCGTCGTGCCCGGCGCGCACTTCGCGCAGCTTGTCCTGCCGCACCTTCTCCAGCGCCTGTTCGTTGGCCGCCGGATCGTTTTTGATCGGAATCTGCGCAGCCATCCCACCCATGGCATGCACGCCGCGGCGATGGCAGGTCTCGATCAGCAGGTGCACGTAAGAGCTCAGGAAATGCCGCTCCATGGTGACCTGCGCGCGGTTGGGCAGCACGAAGTCGGGCCGGTTGCGGAATTTCTTGATGAAGCTGAAGATGTAGTCCCACCGCCCGCAGTTGAGCCCCGCGGAGTGTTCCCGCAACTCGTAGATGATCTCGTCCATTTCGAAGGCGGCCAGAATGGTTTCGATCAGCACCGTGGCGCGAATGGTCCCGCGCGGGATTCCCAGTTCCCGCTGCGCGAAATGGAAAACATCGTTCCACAGGCGCGCTTCCAGGTGGCTCTCTAGTTTCGGCAAATAGAAATACGGCCCGGTTCCCTTGGCCATCAGGGCCTTGGCATTGTGAAAGAAGAAGAGCCCGAAATCGAAGAGGCCGGCCGAAATGGGCTGGCCGTCCACCAGGAAGTGCTTCTCATTCAGATGCCAGCCGCGCGGCCGCACCATTAATACCGCGGTGCGCTCGCCCAATTCGTAGCGCTTGCCTTCGGGGCTGACATAATTAATGACGCCATTCACCGCATCGCGCAGGTTGAACTGCCCGTCGAGATTGTTGCGCCAGGTGGGCGAATTGGAATCTTCGAAATCCGCCATGAACACGCTGGCGCCCGAGTTCAGGGCATTGATGATCATCTTGCGGTCCACCGGCCCGGTGATTTCCACCCGGCGGTCTCGCAAGTCGGCGGCCATGGGCGCCGCAACCCAATCGGAATCCCGGATCCAGGCGGTTTGCGGCAGGAACTGCGGCATCGCGCCCCGGTCGATTTCCTGTTGCCGCCCGCGCCGATGTGCAAGCAGTTGTTGGCGGCGCTCCTCGAAATTCCGCGAAAGCCCTTTGAGAAAGCTCACGGCTTCGGGGGTGAGGATACTGCGATCGGCTTCGGTGACAGGTCCGGTGACTTGAATGGGTTCCAGTTGGGCTTTGGGCATAATCTCTCTCAGTATCAGGTTAGCTCCATCGCGGCGGCCGCACCAATCCAGTAGTCCAATTCGGACCACTGGTCCGATCCGTCCCTCGCCATTTAACTTTTTTCAGGAATCGCGATCTACTGCAAGTGGAGGCTACGCATTCTCAATGTTCAGCAGCGGAAAGCATGAAAACGGACACCACGATACCCTGCGCAACTGGAGCACGGCCGCGCGTTGGGAGGGAATCACGCGGCTGTACACGCCGGAAGATGTCGCGCGTTTGAGCGGATCGATCCCCATCGAGTACACGCTGGCGCGAATGGGTGCGGAGAGGCTGTGGAACCTGCTCCATACCGAGCCATACATCCCGGCGCTGGGCGCTCTCACCGGCAACCAAGCCGTGCAACAGGTGCAGGCCGGGCTGAAGGCGATCTATGTTAGCGGCTGGCAGGTCGCCGGGGACGCCAATGTGTCGGGCCAGATGTATCCGGATCAGAGCTTATATCCGGTGAACAGCGTTCCCACGCTGGTGCGCGCGATTAACAATGCATTCATGCGGGCCGACCAGATCCATCACTCGACCGGACGCAAGGGGACTTACTGGTTCGCGCCGATTGTGGCAGATGCGGAAGCCGGCTTTGGCGGACCGCTGAACGCTTTCGAACTGATGAAGTCCATGATCGAGGCCGGCGCGGCCGCGGTGCATTTCGAAGATCAACTGGCTTCCGCCAAGAAGTGCGGGCACATGGGCGGCAAAGTTGTGGTGCCGACCTCCGAGTTTGTGCAGAAACTGGTGGCCGCGCGTTTCGCCGCGGACGTTATGGGGGTTCCCACGCTGCTGATCGCCCGAACCGACGCCAACAGCGCGGGGCTGTTACTAAACGATATCGACCAGCGCGACAAGCCATTCCTGACTGGCACGCGGACGGCCGAGGGTTTCTTCGGTTTTCGCGGCGGCATTGAGGCGGCTATCGCGCGAGGCTTGGCCTACGCCCCCCATGCGGATATGATCTGGTGCGAAACTTCGGAGCCTAACCTTGCCGAGGCGCGCCGCTTCGCGGAAGCGATCCATGCCCGTTATCCGGGCAAACTGCTTGCCTACAACTGCTCTCCTTCCTTCCATTGGAAGAAGAAGCTGGATGATACGACCATTGCGAAGTTTCAGAGGGAGTTGGCGGCCATGGGCTATAAGTTCCAGTTTGTCACCCTGGCCGGCTTCCATGCGCTGAACTTGAGCATGTTCCAGTTAGCGAAAGACTACGCCGCGAGCGGGATGTCGGCTTACTCCAAGCTGCAGGAGCAGGAGTTTGCGAGCGCGCAGGAGGACGGCTATTCCGCGATCAAGCATCAGACCTTCGTGGGTACGGGTTACTTCGACGAGGTCGCGCAGACCATCTCCGGCGGAAAGTCCTCCACCACGGCGCTAAAAGGCTCGACCGAAGAAGCGCAGTTCGCCTTTGTCCCCGGTGGCAAGTGCGTGACTGGCGAGATGCCTCCTTGCGGCATGGAAGGCCAGTGCTGAAAAGTGGGGCGGGCCCGCGGCCCGGGGCTAAGGGCGTATTATAGTTGGAATGAACCGGCAACAGGCGTTGGAGATCCTCCACGAATTTACGAAATCGGAAAGCCTGCGCAAGCATGCGCTGGCGGTGGAAGCGTGCGTTACCGCGTATGCCCGCAAATTCGGCGAGGATGAGGAGAAATGGTCCGTCACCGCGCTGCTGCACGATTTCGACTGGGAGATTCATCCCGTGCTTCCCGACCACCCCACGAAGGGTGAGCCCATTTTGGCCGAGCGCGGCGTGAGCGATGAAATCCGCCGCGCCATCCTCTCGCATGCCGATTTTACGGGCGTGCCGCGCGAGTCTCCGCTGGAGAAGACACTTTTCGCTTGCGACGAGCTGGCGGGCTTCATCACCGCGGTCTCGTACGTCAAACCGCACCGCAGCGTTTTCGAAGTGGATGCGCCATCGGTACGCAAGAAGATGAAGGACAAGGCGTTCGCGCGCTCCGTAAGCCGCGAAGACATCCTCAATGGCGCGCGCGAATTGGGTGCGGAACTCGACGCGCACATCGATTTCTGTGTGAAGGCCATGCAGGAAGGCGCCGATGCCCTGAGCTTGAAGGGTAGTATTTGAGGGTGGCGCAGGCTTTAGCCTGTGTAAGCCGCTCAAGCCCCCATGAACAGGCCCAGCCCGGGCGAGGCCGAAAGCGGCAAACCGTACCCGATCAGGCAGCATTGATCCAGCGCGAACAGCGCCACCGACCCCATCTTCAACCCCTTTGCAATGCGGGACTCCTTCGCCCACGGTGTCATATAGTTTCCGATACCCACCAGGTGTGCGCTATTCGCTGGCGCAAAGCCTAGCTGCATGGGCAGGTCGATCGCATTAACAGCCTTGTCCAGATCGAAGTCGCCCGTGTAGGTGAAGTTCTCGGTCTTGAAGCAATTGAGGTTCGCCGGAGACCACTGCGTGGGTAAGTTGATCACGCTCGTTAGCGGAGCGTCGTTTGTGTCCGGCGGGTACAGCACTTCGAACTGCGCATCCGCGTATGTTTGCCGCACGAAGGCCATGATCGCGGCGGTGAACTGACCGATCAGTTTAGGCAGGAAGGCGGATTCCTGCGGGTACGGCGTGGGGTTGTTGCTCGGGTCCGTAAACACGTGCATTCGCCGCCCATACTGCGATTGAAACGCTGCCATGGTATAGGCGTCATAGAAGGGCATGCCGCCGTTGGCGATGGGCGTCCAATTGCCATTGGTTGGATCGGTTGGCGGACAGAAGTACCACCACTGCACCTCGCCGAATTGCAGATACGGTTGCACTCCGGCAGCCGCCATGACGGTGGCCATGTCAAGATAGACCTGCTGCCAGTATGCCAGGCTCGAAAGCGAGAAATTGGTTTGCAACGCCGGCGTGTTCACGTGGCACGGGCTGCCATCCGGATAACACTGCGCGATGCCCGCAGCCACCGATGGGTCGCCATTTCCCAGTTCCGTGCTGAAGGAAACCGTCGGCTCGATGCCGTAGCCATTGAGCGCCGTGTAGAAACTCCGGCTCCAGTCGCGTGCCGCGCGGTTGATCCGCGGCATAGCGGTCAAATCGGTCAGCCAGGCGCCGTCCATGCCGCCCGCCAGCGCTCCGCTCGTCTGTGCCTGCAGCGTCGTACTGCCGCCCACGTCGGCAGAGAGCGTGAGTCCATTGCCGGAACTGCCCATGACGCGTGCGGTGATCGTGAGCACCCCATCGTTGGCCTGGCCCCATACGCCGGTGGCCCCTTCGTTTATAAGAAGCGCGAACGCCTGTGCCAGGCTTGAAGGTGTGTCGCCGATCAGATTCAGGTGCGTAAAAACGGTCGGTCCCAAAGATATCTCAGTTATCTTTCCGAACTGCGACGTGCCGGACAACGCGATCGTCCCGGCGGCGTACTGTTGGCCCGCGCAAACCAACTCGTAGAACCACAGCGCGCCCGCATAGTGATTGGACCTGCCAGTGAATCCCAACGACTGGATCTGCCACGCGGTCCGTTCCGGCGCCAGAGCCTGCGAGTTTAGCGTGTCCCAATCGGTAGCCAAGGTTGTTTGGGGGTCAGGCAGAAAAGTGGGGAGGTCGCTGGTCGGAATCGCGATTTCCAGGAAATCGAAATATAAAGGGTCTCCCGCGGCGCCTGTATGTGTGATCGTGACCGTGTGCTGAGTTCCGCCGGTCATTGTTCCCAGGGCCCAACGGACCAGGACATCTTCGCCTGGAAGCGCTACGCTCAACACCTGCCCTGTATTCTGGTCCACTTGAACCGTTACCTGCGCAGCAGTGGGGAACCTGCGCGTCCCCAGGTTCAGGATATGGCTTTGCGGAGATTGGTAGGAGTAACTGACGCTCGCGCCTGGCGTGGTTGCATAACTGATCGACCCGCCCGAGTAGTTCCCGACAACAGGTGTCCACTGGCCGGTATAAGCGATAGAAACGTCATCGTCTTCCGCGCGCCAGCTTCCCATGCCCGCCACCTGGTAATTGCGGTTCGAGCCGTTAACCGTCCAGTTCGAGACCGCCACCGCAAACTCGCTGCGCACAAAATCGCCTGGCTGTAGATCGGCGGCCCATGTCCAGCGCATCTTGCGCACCGCATTCATGGGCACGGACACGGTGGCGCCGCTGTCATTTAGCCCCGTAATCGAACTGAAGTCCAGACTGATCTGCCACTGGCTCGGCGAAACGCCGCCGCTGAGAAGTTGCCATCCGGGCTGCCAACTCTCCGTCGGCGTTCCAGGCGGCACGCTGTAAGCGTTTCCATAAACGCCGGTCCGGTTACCGTTCGCCCCGGTGCCGCTGATGGCGAGCGTCAGGGTGATGAACGCGCCAGTCGCCGACGCCCGCATGGATTGCGAGAACGTGTTGATGCTGTTAGCCAGTGCCGCCGCGGCTGACTCCAGCGTGTCGGCGCCGTACAGTTGATACGTGTAATGCTCTTCACCCCACGCCAACTCAATATAGTCGCCGCCGGTTGCCGCGCCTTGCAGTTCGAAAGTCGACGATGCCGCTCCATAGCTGCCCGCCACCGGTGCGGCGTGACCAATCAACGGGATCCTGTAAAGCTGCTCACCGGTGCCAGGATCGGCCCACACGCGAAGATAGGGCCAGTCCACGGTTGGATATAGCGCCGAATCAATCGCGAGGCAGTTGGTGCGGGTCTCCTCGTAAGAAAGCTCCAACCCGCTCAAGTCGCTGTCCGGCAGGTTGCGGAATACCGGATGTTCAAAGACGTTGTCGCGATTCCATTCGATGACAACCCAGTCGGACTGCGTGCGCCAGCAACCCGAAACGGTGAATCCGTTCGCGCTCGTCGCGCTTAGGGCCGCCACTGCCGAGGGCTGATAGAAGTAGCACTGCAAGTCCTGGTCGGGAGTGAGCTTCTGAAGCGTGGTCATGCGTTTAGCCGTCTGGTCACAGCCGCAGGATTACCGTGAGGTCCGAGCCTGGACTGCTCTGTCCGACTGCGGTAATTGCGATGCTGAGTTGCGCCTGCGCCAGCAACGGCATCCCGAAGCCGTCCACGCTGGGCGAAACCGTGCCGCCATCGGGAATTGTCAGAGTGCAGTAGGGAGATCCATTCTGGCTCACGGTGATTTGAATGGGGCTTCCAACGGGAGCCTGCTTCACGATCGCATACACATCCTCGACCGCATGCGGCGCTTCCACAACCACGTTCGGCGCCGGATCGCTGTCCACCGCCAGGAATCCTTGCACCTGGAACGAGTACTGTCCGCCGGAAAACGTCCGCAAACCATAATCCAGCGACTGTGTCAGGTTAATCGCAGCCGTCGGACTGTTGCCTTTCGTATTTGTGACGAACAACTCCGCGCTGGCCACCTTGGTGTTAGCCAGCGGCATCGGATAGCTCCAATTGCCGCTAAGTGGGCTGCCGAAGAAATCCAAAGGGAAGGAAACTGCGGCGACGGTGCTCAACAACTGATATACAAGAACCTGTGCCCGATGGGACGTCGCGGTGGTACCATGCATGCCGCGGGTCACTTGGTATTGGAGCCCGCCGTTTGCGACGCCCGCCACTTGCATGACTTCCTCCTCGACCTGCACGAACGATCCCGCATTGGCAGTCCCAGCCGGCGTGAGATTCAGCACCGTGTCGGTTGCCGCCATCGCCGCGGCTATCGAGTATGGAGTGCTCCCTGCCAGTTCGTCCCAGTAGTACATGGTCAGCGTGCCTGCTGTCACGCTGGTGGTGTTGGTGAGCGTTGGGAAAGAGACCCCGCTCAGTTCTACCGTGCCGCTTTGGAGTGATGATGCGCCTAGCCCGAAGATCGGCTGCGGCGGAGCCGCCGTATCCCCTAACCCGCCGCCGCCGATTGTCCACCGGGTCAGCGTCGACAATAACGGGGGCCCTTCCAGATTGTTCACATTTGTGCCTCTCCCCTGTATGTGCAGCGTGACGCCCGTCTCGTTCGGAATCTCGAACTGTACCGGGCTGGTTTTGGCAGTAGCGGCAAAATGCCACGCCGCTTCCGCTACTGCGAAGAGGCTGGTTGCATCCGGTTGCACGCCCCACGGCTGAGTCAGCGTGAGAATCGTCGCCGTGTTCGATGCAATTGTGTATTCCTGTTCTGCACCCGTCCCGCTGAGAATGCGGACGATCATGCCCGTATAATTGGTCCCGCTCATCTCTGCGGTGCTGTTGCCAACTGTGTTGGCGGTCGAGATGGTCGCGGCATAGGGAGGCTGTAGCTCCGTCCGCCAATAGAAGTTCGCATGATCGAAATTTGGATCGGGTGGCGCCCACACTTGCGCCGCCAATCCCGTGTCGGTAAAGCTGCTGCTCAGAGGCTGACTGGCGGCGATCCGGCCCAACTGCTGCGAATTCGGTCCCCGGTATACGTTGAAACTTACCGTGCTGGCGTCGAAGCTTAACCCCGTCAGGGTCACGCTGTTCGTGTTTGCCCC